>NZ_JGVK01000018.1 GCF_000731795.2 Candidatus Photodesmus blepharonis
AGAGCCAGAGATATCAGAGCCAGAGCCAGAGATATCAGAGCCAGAGCCAGAATCCGTTCTTGAGAGAAAATATGAAGAATTGCCGGAAGCGTTTGATGATCTAGACCTTCCAGAATATAGTGAAGAGGACGCTTTAGCTGATATAGTGGCTGAGATACAAGAGAGAGAATCTGGATTGTTGGATGGAAATCAATCTAAAGAAGATCAGCTAAATATGAAGACCTCAATTAACATTGATGTAAGTAGTGAAGATTGGAATGGATTTAGTTTATCATCCGAGCAGAGAGCTCAAATATCGCCAGATATTCCTAATGATGAAAAAATAGTTTGGGATGATGAAAACAAACCAGAACAAGCTGTTGTTTCTCAAGAAAATTGGGGGGAGCAAAATGAGCTTGTTCAATTTGATCCTGAATTATATCCATACCGTACTATAGATGAATTGATGGCTGAGGTTGATGGAAAAGAAAGTAATCGTGAAAAGGAGTTAGACTTATTAAATTTTGGTTTACAAGAACTTCCTGACTCTATTACTGATGTTGACTTTAAGGATAAATCTTCTGATGTTAATGTAGAGGATAAGTTGAATTTAGCTCAGATTTATATTGAAATGAACGATTTTCATGGAGCAATAAAATTATTGGAGGAAGCTATAGTTGATGGTTCAGATGAGATACGAAGGGAGGCAAAAAGCCTTATTGATTCTCTTAGAAAAAAGTCTAGGTAATTGGTAAATAATTATTCGAAATAAAATAGATGAGTATGAGAATTGCGCTAGGTATTGAATATGATGGTAGAAATTACTCTGGTTGGCAACGTCAACAAAATGCAAGGAGTGTTCAAGAGATACTTGAAGAATCTTTAAGCATCGTTGCTGATCATACTGTGGAGGTTCAGTGCGCTGGACGCACCGATACTGGAGTTCATGCTACGGGGCAAGTTGTTCACTTTGATACTGTTGCACATCGAAAAATATCAGCATGGATAATGGGTACGAATGTTCATATGTCTCGCGACGTAGCGGTACGTTGGGCTCGAGAGGTTCCTGATGACTTTCATGCGCGTTTTACCGCAATTTCTCGGCGTTATCGTTATATTATTTATAATAACGCTTTTCGTCCTGGCCTTTTATCACTAAGTGTCAGTCATTATCATGGTAATTTTGATACAAAAAAAATGCACCAAGCTGGACAATATTTGCTTGGAGAAAATGATTTTTCATCCTTCAGAGCAGTCCATTGTCAGTCACATAGTTCTTGGCGTAATGTAATGCATTTAAGTGTAACACGTCACGGTTGTTATATTGTAATTGATATTAGAGCTAATGCGTTTTTGTATCGTATGATAAGAAATATCATAGGTAGTTTAATTCTTGTTGGTCAAGGTGAAAAACATCCTCTTTGGATAAAGTGGTTACTAGGAAAGAAGGATCGTAGACTGGCTGGTAAAACAGCTAAAGCCGAAGGGCTTTATCTTGTCAACGTTGATTATCCATCAAAGTTTGCATTGCCTAAATTTCCTATAGGACCATTATTTTTTTCAGACGAATTAAGTTAATTGTTTGAAAATTGGTTCTGTTTTCACTTTTACCTCTTAAAATTAACTAAGAGGTTAAATTAAAAAAGGTTTTTCATGAATTGGCTTGAAAGAATTTTAGAAAAAAGTAGCATTGTTCGCTCTCGCAAAATATCTATTCCTGAAGGTATATGGACTAAATGCTCCTCTTGCGAGCAGATATTGTATAATGCAGAATTGAAACGTAATTTACACGTTTGTCCTAAATGTAATCACCATATGCGTATCAAGGCTCGTCATCGTTTAGAAAACTTTTTGGATAAAGGCAATCGTATAGAGCTGGCGAATGAAATGGAACCTAAAGATAAGTTGAAGTTTAAAGATTTGAAACGTTACAAAGATCGTATTGCATCTGCTCAGAAATTTAGCGGCGAAAAAGATGCCTTAGTTGTGATAAAAGGCGAACTGTTGGGTATGCCAGTGATCACTTGTGCTTTTGAATTTACTTTTATGGGAGGATCTATGGGGTCTATCGTAGGTGCGCGTTTTGTACATGCTGTTCGAACAGCAATGGAAGAAAGCTGCGCGTTGGTATGTTTTTCTGCTAGTGGTGGAGCTCGTATGCAAGAGGCTTTGATGTCTCTTATGCAAATGGCAAAAACAAGCGCAGCACTAGACCGTTTTTCTGCACAAGGTTTACCTTTTATTTCCGTGATGACTGATCCTACATTTGGTGGTGTGTCTGCAAGTTTAGCTATGTTAGGTGATATCAATATTGCTGAACCAAAGGCGCTGATTGGTTTTGCGGGTCGTCGTGTGATTGAACAAACTGTTCGCGAAGATTTGCCAGAAAATTTTCAACGCAGCGAGTTTCTCTTAGAACATGGTGCGATTGATATGATACTTGATCGTCGGGATATGCGTCAAAGAATTAGCGGTTTGATCGCGAAGATGCTTGATTATGAATCGCCATTGTAGCTGATACGGAAGACTTTTCCAGCAGATTCCGTGATCATTTCATTAAAAAAGTAAAGCTAATGAGTTTTTTACTGGTTAGATAGTTAAATGAGTCGAAATTTTACTCCAAGAGCCACGTCATCTTTGATGGTATGGCTTGATTATTTGACAAATATTCATAGTACTACTATTGATCTTGGACTGGAACGTGTTAGCAGTGTTGCTAAAGAATCAAATCTTATAAAACCAGCTCAGACAGTTATTACGGTTGGTGGAACGAATGGTAAGGGATTGACTTGTGCATTTATAGAAACTGTTTTGCTTGATGCTGGTTATTCAGTTGGTGTTTATAGTTCTCCGCATTTAATCCATTACAATGAACGTGTGCGTATTAATGGAAAGAATCTTACAGATACAAAATACGTACAAGCGTTCAATTTTATTGAAAAACAACGCAGTGGTGTTAGTTTGAGTTTTTTTGAATATAGTACACTTGCGGCGTTATATTCATTTAAAAATGAAAATGTTGATGTAATTTTGCTTGAAGTGGGTCTTGGAGGTCGTTTGGATGCTACAAATGTTGTAGAACATGATGTATCCATCATTGTCAGCTTAGGTATCGATCATGTTGATTGGTTAAGCAAGGATATTAACGTCATAGGTTTTGAAAAGGCAGGTATTTTTCGAGCAGGGAAACCTGCAATTTGTGGAGAACCTAGGGCACCTTGGACTGTTTCCTCTTATGCTAATAAGATCGGGGCTAATTATTACCAAATTGAGATTGAGTACGAGTATAAATTTACTAAAAATTTAACTTGGCAATGGAAAAGTGGTTCGGTTACCATGGACGACCTTCCTATCCCAAGATTACCACTTCAAAATGCAGCAACAGCAATAATGGCACTGAATTGCAGCGAAATTGATATAAGTAAAAATAATATTATCAATGCCTTGTATAGTGTAAGTTTACCTGGAAGAATTCAACTTCTCAGCTCAGATCCCACAATTTTATTAGATGTTGCACATAATCCTCATTCAGCACGGTATTTGGTTAAGCATATTAGGCAATATTATACAGGTTTAAAGTTTCATGTGGTTATTGGAATGTTGAATGACAAGGATATTAAAACTACAATAGATGTTTTAAGTCCTATCAGTAGTAAATGGTATCCTACGTCTTTATCTGTTCCACGAGGTGCACACGCAGATGAATTATGTGAGTATTTGGTTCATTTTGAAGGTAAATATTCAAGTTCTGTTGAAGCTTTGAAGGCTGCATTATTGGCAAAAGATAAGGACGCAGTACTAGTCGTTGGTTCATTTCACACGGTTGCTCAAGTTTTAAAATACTGGAAGAGAAAAGGAGAACGAGATGGCTAATAAGTTTCAAAACCGATTGGTTGGCACTATTGTTTTAGTTGCAATTGGTGTAATTGTTCTTCCAGATTTGTTGGATGGAAAAAAACTTCATTACGAAGATGAAATTATGAGTATTCCGATTAAACCTGAATTAGAAAGTAAAGTTGAGGTGTTTGAAGTATTAAATCCAGTTGAAAGCAAAGCAGTGTTTGCTGATATTCCAGAAGGAGTAACTAAAAAAATAATGTCGATTCCAAAGGAGGTTGATTTTGAGGAAAATAAGTACCAAGATAGTGCTTGGATAATTCAACTGATGGCGTTGAAGAACGCTCAGAATGCGAATAATATAGTTAAAAAATTACGACAATATGGATATCAGGCTCATGCTAAGAAGGACAATGCGTTTACTCGAGTTATAATTGGCCCAGATGTTTCTAAAATTAAGCTAGAATCACAGCTTCTTGAATTAGAGAAAATAACTGGTTCAAAAGGCCATTTACTCAGGTTTATGCCCCTAAATCCGTAATAAAGGTATTATAGTATGAATGGGTTGGATTTCATTATTTTAGGTTTGATTACTCTATCAGCTGCGATAGGTTTAGTTCGTGGTTTCGTCAAAGAGGCATTGTCACTGATTGTTTGGTTAAGCGCTTTTGTTGTTGCTAGTCGGTATTATGTCAAATTTTCAACATATTTTAGTAGTATTGAGTCTGGATTGTTTCGTAATGGTATAGCGATAGCGCTGCTTTTTATGATTACTTTGGTTATAGGAGCAATTGTCAATTGTATAATCGGTCATCTAGTTCAAAAGACGGGTTTATCAGGAACCAATCGGGTTATAGGTCTTATGTTTGGTTTTTTTAGAGGTGTGTTAATAGTTTCTGCAATTTTGTTTTTTATGGATGTTTTTGGTATTGGAACAGGTACGATATGGTGGAAAAGTTCAGAGTTAGTTCCTGAACTTAATCGAGTTATCATGCTGTTTTTTGACTATTTTCAAGTAACATCAAGTTTTTTATCTGGTACAATTTAGTTCCGATCGTTTATTTTCGTAAATCGAGGGTTAGAGGTTAAAGAATGTGTGGTATTGTTGGAATTGTAGGGACAGTGCCTGTAAATCAATTAATTTATGATGCATTGATGGTGTTACAGCATCGTGGTCAAGATGCTACTGGGATTTGTATCATAGAAAACGATCGTTTTCGTTTGCGTAAAGCAAATGGATTAGTGAAAGATGTATTTACAGAAAAATATATGCAATGTCTTCGAGGTAATGTTGGCATCGGTCATGTTCGATATCCAACAGCAGGTAGCTCCAGTGCGTTAGAAGCTCAACCTTTCTATGTAAATTCCCCATTTGGCATTACTCTTGCGCACAATGGGAATCTGACTAATGCGCATAAGGTACGTGAGAAATTGTTTGAAAAAGATCGCCGTCATGTTAATACCACTTCTGATTCGGAAGTATTACTTAATGTACTTGCACATGAACTTGATATCGTAAAAGGAAATGTAACATCGGAGGATATTTTTCGATCGATTGCTAATGTTCATCGTACTGTCCGAGGAGCATATGCTGTTGTTGCTATGGTTATTGGGCATGGACTTATTGCTTTTCGAGATCCTAATGGTATTCGTCCGTTATGTTTAGGTAGACGTGAGATAAAAGGTAGGAAAACTGAATACATGGTTGCTTCAGAGTCAGTGGCACTAGATGCTGTTGGTTTTAATTTTGTCAGAGATGTTGCACCTGGTGAAGCCATCTATGTGACATTTAAAGGTGAGTTTTTTTCTCGGCAATGTGCTGATAATCCGACTTTGAATCCTTGTATTTTTGAGTTTGTTTATTTTGCACGACCTGATTCGTTTATAGATAAGATCTCCGTGTACAGCGCTCGTGTTGAAATGGGCAGAAAGTTGGGTCAGCGCATTAAAGACGAGTATGCTTATTTGGATATTGATGTTGTTATACCTATCCCAGAAACTTCGTGCGATATTGCGCTACAGATAGCACAAGCTATTGATAAACCGTATCGTCAAGGCTTTGTGAAAAGTCGCTACGTAGGTCGTACATTTATTATGCCTGGTCAACAACAACGTAAGGAATCGGTACGTCGTAAATTAAATGGCATTCGTTCTGAATTTAAAGATAAGAACGTGTTGTTGGTTGATGATTCAATCGTTCGAGGAACTACATCAAAACAAATTGTTGAAATGGCGTATGATTCAGGAGCGAAAAAAGTGTTTATGGTTTCAGCTGCACCGGAAGTTCGTTTTCCTAATGTGTATGGTATTGATATGCCAAATCCTAATGAGTTGATCGCTCATGGGCGTGATAACGATTCCATTTGTAAGCAAATAGGAGCAGATGAACTTATTTTTCAAACTCTAGATGATTTAGTTGATGCAGTAAATATTGGAAATCGTGATATTGTTAAGTTTGAGACTTCGGTATTTAGCGGTGAATATATTACTGGCGATATTGATCAGCAATATTTGAGTTTCCTTGAATCTTTGCATAACAATAGCGATTCAAAAGTTGAGGTTGATGAATTTCAACAGCATTAGCTTAGCCTAACCTAAGTGGATTTGATGATTTGACTTAATACGAATAGTGTTGTTGCACTAATTACGATTGACGGACCTGCTGGTGTATCAAAATGCCAGGAGAGTGTGAGTCCAGACATTACAGACATTGCACTGATTAAAGAGGAGAAAATCGCCATTTTTTCAGGAGTTTTGGAAAACGGCCTTGCTGTTGCTGCAGGAATAATTAGCAATGAGGTCATTATTAAAGCTCCGAAAAACTTCATTCCTACTGCAATTACTAACCCTATCATAAGCATTAATAAAAGCCTCATTAAATCGATGTTGAGGCCTTCAACTTTAGCTAGGTCTTCGTTAACAGTTGTTGAGAGCAGTGGGCGCCAAAATAAAAAAAGAGTTAAAGTGATGGCTAAGATCCCAATATAAATGATTTTGAGATCTGATTGTGATACTGCTAATAAGTCACCAAATAAATAGTTCATCAAGTCTACTCTTATGTTATCTAGGAAACTAACTGCGATAAGACCCAATGAAAGAGAGCTATGAGCAAGGATACCAAGCAGCGTATCAGTGGATATAAGTTGCTTCTTTTGAAGTGTAACTAAAATAACAGCTAGAGATAAGCAACAAATTAACAAGGCAAAATAAATATTGATGTTGAATAAGAATCCTAAAGAAAGTCCCATGAGTGACATATGGGCAAGAGTGTCACCAAAATAGGCCATTTTACGCCAAATAACAAAAGATCCTAATGGACCTGATATGATGGCTATGCCTAAACCGGCCAAGATAGAAGGGAGCAAAAAATCGATCATCAGGTAATTTTTTAGTTGGGTTTGAGTGGCTTTTTGTATGTTGTTATCAATTTACCTATGTATATTGCATTATCGAATAATGCTATGGATCATGTTGGTGATGATACAAAGAGAGACCGCCTGATTGATACTGTCCAAATAATGCGATATAATTCGGGTGCTTCGTAATGTTTTCTGGAGTACCGGAACAACAAATATGATGATGCAGACAAATTACTTTATCGGTTTTAGCCATTACAAAATATAAATCATGCGAAGCCATGAATACAGCGCAGTTGAAGCGATGGCGAATACTATCAATCAGCCCGTATAGGTCTATTTGTCCTTGTACATCTACTCCCTGCGCCGGTTCATCAAGAACCAGTAGGTTAGGACGTTGCAGCAAGGCTCTAGCGATTAAAACTCGTCGGTTTTCTCCCCCAGATAGTTTATGTATACTATTTGCGGTGAGATGTTCTGCACCAACTAATTTTAATGCTTCAAGTATCTCTTGTTCGCTAAACTTTCCAGCTAACTTTAAAAAAGAGTTAACGTTTAGTGGTAATAAATCATTCAAATTTGTTTTTTGCGGAACGTAGCCAACACGCAATTTTCTTTTTTTTATTACTTCTCCATCATGCATAGGTTGCAGCCCTAACAAAACTTTTATTAGAGTGGATTTTCCAGCACCATTAGGTCCGATTAGGGTAGTAATTTTTCCTTTTTTTAGAGTTAGAGTTACACTATCGAGAACATTTTTTTTTCCAAAACACACTTGAATGTTTCGTAATTCTACCAAAGTAGTCATGAAGGAACTCATTTGCAATAGACTAGCCTTACAGTGTAACATTAGTTCACATTTAAATCTACGTCGTTATATTTATGAGATTTATATTTTTGTTAGCTATTGTAACTGCTTCAGCGATTTCGTTTGCTCTTCGCGCTCAAAACATACTAACAAGCATCAAACCTATCCAAATGATAACCCTAGAAATTACAAAAGGAATTAGCACACCGGATGTTTTGCTTTCGAACAATATATCGCCGCATGGTTACTCTCTGCGTCCATCCGATCTAAAAAGAATTGAACGTGCTAAGTTAATTATTTGGTATGGACATAATTTAGAGCCATTTTTAGAAAAAATTCTTTTAAAGCGCAGAAATATTTTGGAATTAAGCGAGCTTTTTGGCCTTAAAAGCCAAGAGAAACATCATGTAGATAAATTTAGTGACTATGAACATGATCACAAAAACCATGATCCTCATTTTTGGTTAGGGAAGAAACCTACCATTCGTGTAGCTCAAGCTATTGCTTACAAACTTGTTGAAATGGACCCTGAAAACAAGGTCAGGTACTTAAGAAATCTATCAAATTTTGTGGATACACTGGAGCATATTTCTGCAAAAATCGATAGTCAATTAAAGCCTGTAAGAGAAAAAGGATATTATGTTTTTCATGATGCGTATAAATATTTTGAGAAAGACTATGCTCTTAATCATTTAGGATACTTTACCATTATACCAGATAGAAAACCCGGAGCCAAAACGTTGATGTCTATTCGTACTGCTTTGCTCAGCAACAAAGCAAAATGTGTATTTTCTGAATTACAATTTCCCCCTTCTCTCGTTCATTCCTCGATAAAGGGAAGCGCTGTGAATGTTGGAGTTTTAGACCCTATAGGTTCTAGTATTAACGTGGAAAACGGTAGCTATTTTAGATTACTGCAATCCTTGTCTGACAGTTTTAGCGAATGTTTGATGAAGTAAATTTAACATTTAATATGGATCATGTAGTTGCTAGGTTTTAGATTAATTTTTGCATGGAAACTTCAATTTTATAGCGCAAGTGTGATGCGGTAAATACAATATGCCAAATGTTTCTTCTAGAGGTCATTTTTCTTCAAAATTTGGTTTTGTTATGGCGGCAGCAGGTTCAGCTGTGGGCTTAGGTAATATTTGGGGTTTTCCTACGCAAGCTGCAAGCAATGGTGGTGCAGTTTTTTTAATTGTCTATCTTATAATGGTATTTTTTCTCGCATTTCCGATGTTAGTAGCTGAACTGACAATTGGTCGTTATGGTCAATTGAATCCAATTCGTTCTTTAAAGGCAGTCTATCCTAAAGGTGGGGCTTGTGCGGTTGGAATCGCAAGCATGGTAGCTGTCTCATTAATTTTGAGCTTTTACTCGATTGTAGCTGGTTGGTTAGTTGGATATTTTGTTTCCAGCAGTATGGATTTACTGGGGATGAAGAATACAGCTGATTGCTTGACAGATTTTGGTATTGCGGGAAATTTAATACTAACGATTGCATTTATGTTCTTAACAATGTACATCGTGCGAAATGGTATTGCTGACGGAATTGAGAAGTGGTCAACCTATTTAATGCCTCTTTTGTTTTCTCTGTTCTTATCGATGATTATGTATATCTTCACTCAAGATGGAGCTATCGAAGGTTTAAAAATGTATTTGATTCCAAATATATCTAATTTTGGTATTAATATAGCGTTGAATGCAATGGGACAGGCATTTTTTTCGCTTTCTCTAGGAGTATGTACTATGATGGTCTATGGTTCTTACTTAAAGAAGGATGCTAATCTGCCAAAAATAGCGGCTCAAGTTGCATTGGTTGATACTGGTGTTGCATTTAGTGCTGGTTTTCTTATTCTTCCAGCGATGTTTGTTGCGAAGGAAAATGGCATAGAAATTTTCTCAGAATCAGGTTCATTATTAAATTCGGATACTTTGGTATTTACCACACTTCCAGCGATGTTTGAGACGATGGGTGTTGTTGGCATTTGTGTCAGCATTGTTTTTTTCTTATTAATGATTATTGCAGCGTTGACGTCTTCCATTTCGATGTTGGAAGTGTCTGTTGCGTGTGTAACTGAAGAATTTAACCATAGTCGTGCTGTTGCTGTCGCTTGGGTTGGCACATTGATCATTGCTATTTCAGCAATTATTATATTCAACTTTGATAGTTTATTCGGTTTTGTTGTTCAATTAACTACTTTATATGCACAACCAATTATTGGTTTATTTATCACCTTGATCGCAGGTTGGCTTTGGCATCGTAATATAGTGTTGAAAGAGCTTAAAAAGGGTTATCCTGAAATTGAAGAAGGATTTTTTTGGAAAGTATGGCCAATTTATATACGTATAATATGCCCCATCTTAATGTTATTTGTGTTTTTTGCGTAGGATTAAGATAACGGTTGGTTTTTGATGTTTTTTTACGAGGATAGGGTGTCTTTATTCTATAAGTTAAGTTCTTTAAAGTTGAATGGATTATCAATTTTTTTATATATAAATTATCGCCTATATGGTCTGTTTTTTAATTCACTTACCTTAAATGGTGTCAAGTAATGTCTCATAACAGCCAGAAGAAAGTTATTGTTGGTATGTCCGGTGGCGTCGATTCATCAGTTGCTGCTTATCTTCTATTAAAACAAGGTTATGAAGTAGAAGGTTTGTTTATGAAAAATTGGGAAGAGGACGATGATGAAGAGTATTGCGCGGCAGCAGAAGATCTCGCTGATGCTCAAGCAGTGTGTAATACACTTAATATACATCTTCACACTATAAATTTTGCTTCAGAATATTGGGATAATGTCTTTGAACACTTTCTATCAGAATATAAAGCGGGTAGAACCCCTAATCCAGATATTCTTTGTAACAAAGAAATCAAATTTAAAGTATTCCCAGAATTTGCTTATGATGTGCTTGGTGCTGATTACATCGCGATGGGGCATTATGTACGTCGGTTTTTGTCCAATAAAAGCCGAAAACCATTAATGCTGCGTGGGATAGATAGTAGCAAAGACCAAAGTTACTTTCTTTATACACTTGGATATGAGCAAATTAATCGCAGTTTGTTTATACTTGGTGAATTCAAAAAATCTGAAGTACGTCGTATTGCGGAAGAACGAGGATTAATTACCGCAAGAAAGAGGGATTCTACAGGTATTTGTTTTATTGGCAAACGAAAATTTACCAATTTTTTATCGCGTTACTTAACGTCTGAACCAGGAGATATAGAAACGCCGGATGGTCAAATAGTAGGTGAACACAAAGGACTAATGTATCATACCTTAGGTCAAAGAAAAGGACTACATATCGGAGGTCAAAAATGCGGAATGAACCAACCATGGTATGTCGCTGAAAAGGATTTGAAGAGAAATGTTCTGATTGTTGTGCAAGGTAGAGGGCATCCACTTTTAAAGTCTCGTGGATTTTTCGCATCTCAGTTACATTGGATTGATAGAGTGCCAGTTACGCGACCAATGCGATGTACTGTACAAACGCGTTATCGTCAAATAGATGTCCCATGTACTCTTGTGCCTATTAATAACGAAAATATTAACGTTTTTTTTGACAAGCCTCAGATAGCAGTTACTCCGGGACAATCTGCTGTATTTTATTTAAATGATATTTGTCTTGGCGGTGGTATCATTGAGCGGCGTATTTAATTGGTTTTAGTATTGTGGAGAGAGACTACGTGGGTAATAACGCACTTTATGATCGCACTATTGCGTTTGCAGGTATTTGTCAAGCTGTTGCCTTAGTTCAGCAGATTGCAAAAAATGGTGAATGCAATACAGATGCGTTTAAAATAGCTTTAAATGCGATTATGAGCACTAGCCCTAACAGCACGCTTAGTGTTTATGGTTCTGAAACCGATTTAAAAATTGGTCTTGAATGTCTTGTAAGAGGAATAGATAGAAGCCCTAGGGGTAGTGAAGTCGCGCGTTATATTATCAGCTTGATAGCGATAGAGCGTAAATTAAGAAACTCCAGTAATGCTATGCGCCAGCTTAGTGAACGCATCTCGATACTGGAGCGTCAATTGGATCACTTTGAGTTACTTCATGAGCAAATGATCGGTAATTTAGCTAGTGTTTATCTTGATGTTATCAGTCCAATAAGTCCTCGTATTCAGGTTATGGGCACTCCATCTGTATTACAACATAAACTTAATCAACATAAAGTACGTGCTTTGCTCCTATCAGGAAGTCGTAGCACAGTTCTATGGCGTCAGGTTGGTGGTAAACGTCGTCACTTAATCTTTGGTCGTAGAAAAATGATTCAACAGGCTAAGATTTTATTAGATAGAATGTAAATGTTATTTTTTTATAAAAAAACAATTAGTTGTGAGGAATAAGCATGAAACTATCGACATTGACAGCTATTTCACCTTTAGATGGTCGTTATGCTAATAAAACTGTTGCTCTGCGTTATATTTTTAGTGAATTTGCACTTCTAAAGTATCGTATTATTGTTGAAGTTCATTGGTTGAAGAAGCTGTCAAAAACGGATGGTATTAAGGAAATATCCAGATTTAGCGATGAAGCAAATCAGTATCTTGATAGTATCATAGCTAGTTTTTGTGAAGAAGATGCAGTACGTATTAAAGAAATTGAATGTAGAACAAATCACGATGTTAAGGCAGTAGAGTACTTTTTAAAGGAGAAGGTAGCAAAACTCCCTGAACTACATGCCGTCAATGAGTTTATCCATTTTGCTTGTACTTCAGAGGACATCAATAATATTTCTCATGCACTTATGTTGAAGGAGGCTTGCAATACCATTATTTTTCCTGAAATTAAAAATATCATTGATGCGATTAAAGCTCTTGTTTTTGAATATCGTGATGTTCCTTTGTTATCGCGTACGCATGGTCAACCTGCTTCTCCTTCAACCATGGGTAAAGAAATGGCTAATGTATTGTATCGTATGGAACGTCAGCATAAACAAATTAGAAACGTTGAAATTTTAGCGAAGATTAACGGAGCCGTAGGCAATTATAACTCTCATCTTTCTGCTTACCCTACATTAGACTGGCATGCGTTTAGCGAAGAATTTATTACGGAGTTAGGTGTAACTTGGAATCCCTACACTACTCAAATCGAACCGCATGATTATATTGCTGAGTTATTTAATGCAATGTCAAGATTTAATACGATTCTTATCGACTTTAATCGTGATATGTGGGGTTATATTGCTCTTGGCTATTTCAAGCAAAAAAAATCTGAAGAAATTGGTTCTTCAACGATGCCGCATAAAATTAATCCCATTGATTTTGAAAACTCAGAGGGTAATCTTGGTTTGGCGAATGCTGTATTTGCTCACTTAGCACAGAAATTACCTATTTCTCGTTGGCAGAGGGATTTAACAGATTCAACTGTGTTACGTAATCTAGGTGTTGGGATCGGGTATACGATGATTGCTTATCGTTCAACATTAAAAGGCATTAGTAAACTAGAAATCAATCGTCAGGTTCTTATTGATGAACTTGATAAAAGTTGGGAAATATTGGCAGAACCAATACAAACTGTGATGCGTCGTTATGGTATAGAAAAGCCTTATGAAAAACTTAAGGATTTAACCTGCGGTAAGTTTGTTGATGCTAAATCGATGCATAATTTTGTTGATTCTCTCGAAATTCCAGAGGAGGAAAAAAAACTTTTAAAAGAAATGACACCAGCTAACTATATTGGCCAAGCTATCGGATTAGTTGATAAATTATTGCTATAACAAGCAAAGGATTTTTCACATAGTAGTTAAATTAAATTTTTGCGAAGTGCATGTATGCGTTTATGTATAGGGGGATGGCTCATTAAGAGCTGGGTTAAAGAATGTTTTCCATGAATGCCAAACGCTATCATAGAATCTTCAAGTTGGGGTTCATGGCTAGTTTTCAATCGTTCCAGTGCGGCGATCATCTTATCTTTGCCAACTAAGCGAGCTGCGTTGGCGTCGGCATGATACTCGCGATAGCGGCTATACCACATGGTAATGAGACTCGCTAACAAGCCAAATACTAACTCAAGTGCCATAGAGGCGATAAAATAAACCATCATGTTTGGTTCATTGTTGTTTTCTTTGTTGTTTGATGCAATTGCGTTAGCAATAAAACGAGATAAAAAAATGACAAATGTATTAATTACTCCCTGCATTAATGTCATAGTTACCATGTCGCCGTTAGCAATATGACTGACTTCATGTGCTAATACAGCCTCAGCTTCATCTTTTGTCATATTTTTCAAAAGAGCTGTTGAGATAGCAATTAAAGAACTATCACGTTGGGCACCAGTAGCAAATGCATTCATATCTTCAGAGTTATAAATTGCAACTGTTGGCATTCCAATACCAGTTTTTTGAGCTTGCTTGTTTATTGTTTCTAAAAGCCAATACTCTGTTTTATTTTTAGGTGTTTTGACAATTGTTCCAGAAACAGAACGAAGTGCTATATTTTTAGACATTACCAATGAAATAAAGGCGCCACCAAAACCAAATACTATTGCCATAATGAGGAGTCCAGATAGACTGCCAGATTGTATTCCTGTCAACGTATATACAATATTCAAAATGACACTAAGAGTTAGCACAACGGCCAAGTTGGTTACTAAAAGTAGTACTACTCGTTTCATTAATTGATCTCCAACAAGGTTACTTTTTTAAAAAAAGGTCTCAAGAGTATGGATATAAAATATTTATTTCAAATAATCCGAAAAAATTGACCAAGAGAGGCTGAGTTAGTGTAATCGTATTAAAAATTAATGATGCAGCATATAAAAATTATTAAACCATTCATCTATTTTTCTTTCCATATAGCACAGGGTTCAATTTTGGTGCGTTGCAATTTATGTTTGTCTCTTTCAGCATCTCGCTTGAATTCGTATGGTCCTAGTACGACACGATACCAACTGCTGTCTCTCTCTTTTCGGATTTTGCTTTGAATACCTTGAAAGGCAATATCAAGTTTACGTGCTTTTGCTTCTCGTATAGTTTTATATGCTCCACACTGCATTATATAAGGAATTTTTGAAATAATCTGTTCTTTTGCTTTTACTTTAATTTCACGCTTTGGAAGTGACTCAACATATTCCCACTTTTCTTTTGGTAGTGGTGGTATTACTTCTGTTGTTGGTTTTGTTTGATCTTTAACTACCGGTGTTGGTAATTCTTGGTCATTCTCTAGCAAATAAAGCCCATAGCCAAATATTCCTGACAATGTAATAAGAAGGAGATAATTAAGCCAGGGTTTATAATAGTTTTGTTTGTTCCTGATTAATTTTGGAGTAACCCGAGTTGGGTTTGTATAAATTTTTCTTTTCACAACCGTGTATAAAACGATTTTATATATTAATTTAATTTCAGATAACAGGGCTGAAACACGAAAAATGTGGCAAAAACGCATTGCTTATTTGGATTCAAAGAAAACAGATATCACAAAAAATCACCAGCCAGCGAACTCTGAATTTAAAATTCATCATTGATAATTCTGAAGAACACTGTTCTTCAACATCTTTTTTCTTATAAGTTACAAGAGAAAGTTGCAATCAACATGGTGCGTCCGAGTGAATTTGAATCACCGACCCCCGCCATGTCAAGGCGGTACTCTGACCAGCTGAGCTACGGACGCGTCTATTCCTTAGTCCTTATAAAAAGAATAATGAATATTTATATTGGGTGCAAGTATAATTTAATTACTTTATGGCGAAATTTGAATTGGGTACTTTGAAAGATCGTAGAAACGTCTTTTAACTCATTAAAAATTTAGAATATTATTTTATGAATATCGATTTTTCGAATTATTATGTTTGTATTTATGTTTTGACTTGTAAAGAGTGCTGAAAATCTATTATTAAGCGTATGGTTTGTTTTTTTAGATCATACTGATATTTCTAACGGTTGAATATTTTTATTATTGATTTCATCATTAAATTATGTCGACAAAGTGTCAAATATGCTGCATGATTAGCGATTTACTGGAAATGAAGTACTTAGTTGGTAGAGAATGCGCGTTTCTAGATCATTTAAGATTAGATAAGACGATTTACGAAAATATAAATCAACAGTAGCTTCGTAAGAAAAGCTACTTTAAGGAGCAAAGAATGCTAATTTTGAGTCGCCGTATTGGCGAAACTTTGGTTGTTGGTGATGAAGTAACGGTTACCGTTCTTGAAGTGAAAGGTAATCAGGTACGTATTGGTGTGGATGCTCCAAGAGAAATCTCTGTGCATCGCAAAGAGATTTATATGCGAATTCAATCTGAAAAAAGCAATAGCCTTTAATAATAAGACGTAGTGTCAAATACAAAGTGATTTTGTACTAAATTAATGATTATGAAATATAGCCACAAGAACTGTGTTAGATTTTATTTATAATTAGGTGTGTAATCAATCTTTTTCTAAGAAAATATTTGACATATCTTTGATAAATCGTAATATGTGCTGCCGCAGGGTGGTGAGATGGCCGAGAGGTTGAAGGCGCTCCCCTGCTAAGGGAGTGTACAGTTTGTAGCTGTATCGAGGGTTCGAATCCCTCTCTCACCGCCATTTGATTAAATTATAAACAATAGAAACTTGCGTCCTTAGCTCAGTTGGATAGAGTACCTGGCTACGAACCAGGCGGTCGGAGGTTCGAATCCTTCAGGACGCGCCATTTTATTTAGTAGCACTCTGCTCGTTATGTTGAGTATTAGGATTTTCTCTTAGTTAGTATTGTATTGGCTCTATCTCATTAACATTAAACTCGATTAACGGACAATAAAAATCAAATATTGTGCTTAAAATTGATAAAAATATGGTTTTTTTTGTAATTTAACATCAGTAGTTATTGACTTTCTATCGAGTTATACACTAAACTTGCTAGAAGCTAGAAATGCAGTTCTTTGTCTACTATACATTTCGTTGAATTACTCTGGATTTCCTCGTTGTGTCCGTACGCAATAGCAATCTACTTTTCCACGCTATCCGCGCCGAATTTGGCTCAACAACTTTATATTTAGGATATTTGTTATGTCTAACATAGTTACTGGTACAGTAAAATGGTTCAACGAAACTAAAGGTTTCGGTTTTATTCAACAAGAAAATGGTCCAGATGTGTTTGCTCATTTTTCTGCAATCTCTGGTGATGGTTTTCGTACTTTAGTTGAAGGCCAAAGAGTTGAATTTGTAGTTACTACAGGGCAAAAAGGACCTCAGGCTGAGAATATTAAGGTGATTTAACAAGTTTATAGAAACAGCCAGATAGACTGGCTGTTTCTATAAAGTACAAGGGAGAATAGTCATTTCGTGACGATTGCTCTCTTTCGTGTTTTTTCTTGCATTATAGAAGAAACTGGATCTTGGTGAATTAGTATGTCCGCTTCCGGAAATATTTTGAGTAGTTTGTTTTCCACTTTATCTGAGATTTTGTGGGCATCAAGCAGTGTGATTTTGTCTTGTAGTTCTAAATGAAATTGGATAAAGCGAATCGGTCCCGACATTCTTGTTCTTATCTGATGCACGCCTAGCACTCCGGCTGTTGAGAGGCAATTTTGGCGAATCTCTTCAAGTTCTTCATCCGGTAGCTTGCGGTCTAGTAGGTTTTGACTTGCCTCTATTGTTATCCTGAATGCACTGCGTAAAATAAATATACCAATAACAACTGCAAATATAGAATCAGCCCTATCAATACCTAAGTAACTTAAGCTTAGTCCTAGAACAATAGCGGTATTCATATATAAATCGGATTGGTAATGTAAAGAATCGGCCATGATTGCCTGACTACCTGTTTGTTTGATAACGTATTTCTGGAAAGTGACTAAAGCATAGGTAATAATAATTGAAAGTAAGCTTACATAAATACCGTATTCTGGATAGTTTAGTTTATGTGGATGGAAATAGCGTTCCACACCGTTCAAAATTAGAAAACATGAAGAACCTGATATAAACATAGCCTGAGCTAAAGCTGAAAGAGATTCAGCTTTACCATGACCAAAGGTGTGCTCTTTATCAGCAGGTTGCAGTGAATAACGAACTGCAATAAGGTTTATAATAGAAGCAGTGATATCTAGTAGAGAGTCAATAGTGGAAGCAAGTAGGCTCACTGACCCCGTAAACCAGCAGGTGATCACCTTTGCTATAAGCAGCAAGGCACTAGCTGTGGCTGCTATCCATGTAGCCATTGTTACTAAACGTGCATATTCTTGCTTCATAGGCATAAATGTTTTAAAGTATACAATCTAAAATTAATCTTAGAAATAGTGTAGTTTTCTTTACTCTTCATATCGTGCAGGACCTTTACTAGTTGTGTCTTAAATTGAAAAAAATGAGTTTTTAGTGACAACGCTTACAATTACCCGTCCTGATGATTGGCATGTGCATCTGCGTGACGGTGAAATTTTGGCCGATACTGTTCGCGATATTAGTCGCTACAATGGTCGGGCGCTTGTCATGCCTAATCTCAGTCCACCTATTACAACCACTCAAATGGCACTTGCTTACCGTACTCGTATTATGGAACAAAAGCCATGTTTAGGGTTTGAGCCCTTGATGGCATTATATCTTACAGATAAGAGTAGCGATAAAGAAATCCGATTAGCGAAAAAAGCTGGCATTGTTGCTGCTAAGCTTTATCCAGTTGGTTCAACTACTAACTCTGAGTCAGGAGTTACTTCTATTAAAAATATATATAGCGTATTAAGAGTTATGCAAGAGGTAGGCATGTTACTGCTGATTCACGGAGAAGTCACAACGTGCAGTATCGATATTTTCGATCGCGAAAAAGAGTTTTTACATGATACTTTAGGTAAAATTATAAATAATTTTCCGGATTTAAGAATCGTTTTAGAGCATATAACTACTGCTGATGCGGTTTCTTTTATAAGAAATGCTGGTGATAATATTGCGTCAACAATCACAGTTCATCACCTATTATACAACCGTAATCATATGCTCGTTGGTGGTATTAAGCCGCATTTCTATTGTGCACCTGTGCTTAAACGTGATATACATCAAAAAGCGCTCATTGAAGCAGCGACTAGTGGTGATAAAAAATTTTTTTTAGGTAGTGATTCTGCTCCTCATGCTAAAAGTAAAAAAGAGGCAAGTTCTGGATGTGCTGGATTATATACTGCACATGCAGCATTAGAGCTTTATGCTGAAGTATTCGAGAAAGAGGATAAGCTAGGAAATTTTGAGGCTTTTGCAAGCTACAATGGAGCCGATTTTTATGGTGTTCCTCGTAACCAAGATAGTGTTACATTAATCAAGGAAGAATGGCTTGTCGAAGACACTATGTCTTTTGGCCGAGACATTCTTGTGCCTATCCGAAGTCGAGAAACTGTCAATTGGAGAGTGAAATGAACGCTTAAGAATGGAACTCGTTTTTATGCAGTGGGCATCTTACAATTATTTTCAAACAGCGCAATGTTTGCTACCTATATTTAAACACTGGTCTGTTGCGTTGAAATATGTGCGTTCTTAAGAGTTTTGAATTATCATTGATAGCGGTTAGTGGATTAATTCAATCGTCATTATTGAAGCTATATAAGCTAAAAAACTGCTGATGAGTATGAATATTACCCATTTTTGCAATTTTTTTTCTATTTTGTAGCAGATTAATACAAATGCTAAAAGTATAAAAAATACAATTGCGATTGATCGGATCATAATTCTACCTTGATATTATCAATATCTGCATTATTGTTTTAAGACTGGTTCTTTTTTATATAGTTATGGTTAGATAAAAATCTAAACTTTGGAGTAAATGTTCCGGTTACCTATCCAACGATCAATTATTGCTGTAATGTTTTGAGGACGATTCTTGTACATGTAACGCGCGATTCTTTGTACTTCTGGAATTAAGTCTTGATCTCGAATTAAATTTACGATTTTAAAGTCTACTAAGCCAGTTTGTTTAGTACCTAAAAATTCACCTGGACCTCGAATTTCTAAGTCTTTTTGAGCAATGATAAAACCATCATTATTTTGGCGTATTATGCTTAAGCGTTTTTGAGCAATTTTATAAAGAGGAGAATGATATAGTAAAATGCAGTAACTTTTTACTGAACCTCTTCCAATGCGACCCCGTAATTGATGAAGTTGCGTCAATCCAAGTCTCTCTGAATTTTCGATGATCATTAAGCTGGCGTTTGGTATGTCTACACCAACTTCAATAACAGTTGTTGCTACCAAGAGATTGAGTTCATTTTCTTGAAATTTGCGCATTATTCTTTGTTTCTCAGAAGCTTGCATACGCCCATAAATAAGACCAATTTTTAGATTTGGCAGTTTTCTTTTTAATTTTTCCGATATATTTGTCACTGATTGTATTTCTGATATTTCAGATTTATTTTCGATTAAAGGGCATACCCAATAGGCTTGTTTTCCTTCATTTAAGCAAGCATTATGTACGCGTTCTATGATATCATCACGTTTTTTATCGGAAATAACGACAGTTTGGATTTCTGTTCTTCCAGGCGGTAGTTCATTAATAGTAGAAGTTTCAAGATCAGCATAAGTAGTCATAGCTAGTGTTCTTGGGATAGGTGTTGCTGTCATAGTTAGCTGATGGGGATAAATTTGTTGTTTTAAGCCTTTGTTACAAAAATTTAAACGTTGGTGGACTCCAAATCGGTGTTGTTCGTCAATAACAACGAGTGCTAGGTTGTGAAATTTTACATGTTTTTGAAAAAGTGCGTGAGTGCCGATAATCATATGTATTTCTCCTGTGGCAATACGCGCTAATTGCTTTTTTTTTTCTTTGTCTTTTAATCTTCCAACTAATAAACTGACTTGAAGACCAATTTTTTTAAACCATCCAGAAAAATTAAGCATATGCTGTTCTGCTAGTAATTCGGTTGGAGCCATTAGTGCAACTTGATAGTTATGCTCAATAGCTCGTATCGCACTTAATGCAGCAACTAGAGTTTTTCCTGATCCAACATCTCCTTGTACTAATCGCATCATAGGCTTTGTTTTAACAAGATCAGTTTCTATTTCTTTTACGACTCTTTTTTGGGCGTTAGTTAGTTCAAAAGGAAGCAGCTTCAATAATTTTTGTTTTAAAGTACTTGTTTTTGGTAATGGATTCGCTAACTCTTTTTGCTTTTTTTTGCGTATTAATAAAGTAGATAAATTTTGTGCTAATAATTCTTCAATTATTAAACGAATTTGTGCTGGGTGTTTATGCTTATTAAATAAATCAAGATTTAGGTTAGATGGAGGTCTATGAATAATATGTAATGCTTGGTTTATTGTCATTTGTTGAGCGTACATGCCAGATGGTAGCAGTTCTTGTATTTCTGATTTTTTGAGAAGTAGCAAGGCTTGGCTGGTTGAATTACGTAATGTAATTTGTTTTAGACCACTTGTAGTTGGATAAATAGGAGTGAGGTTTTTTTTGATATCGTTGAGTCTTTGTTTTGACGTAAGAAATTCGTAGTCCGGATGGAGGATTTCCAATCCTACACAGCTGCGTTGTATCTTTCCATAAGCGCGAACTAATTTTCCTTTTGAAAAATTCTTTTTGAGTGTAGTGGTAAAATTTAGAAAACGTAGCATAATCGCACTATTTCCATCACTAATCTGTACTATTAGCATTTTTCGTTTTCGAGAAGTAGTGTTGATATCTATAACTCTTCCTTGCAAAGTAGCGTAAAGACCAACGTATAATTCATTTATTGGATAAATATGCGTATGATCTTCATAACGAAAAGGAAGATGAAATAGTAAATCTTGAACACTGTTAATTCTGATTTTAGCAAACTTTTGTGCTGTTTTTTTTCCTATTCCGGAAAGGGTAGTTAAAGGAATTTCGGATAGTTGTAGTAGCATGTGTAGTTTGTTTTTTTAAGAGGTTTAGTTTTTTTTACGTTTTACTTTCAGAGTGTTTGGCATCACACGAATTTTCTTCATTATATTAGCAAAGTGGACTCTGTTTTTAGTTGTTAGTAAGACTGTTACGGTATATAAACGACGATCGCGTTCTTCAGTTGATAAACCATGAATATTTGATCCAGTTTTAGAGATAACGTTGATTAATTCCGCTAGGACGCCTCGTTGGTCTTGCGTATCAACTTTAAGTTCAGCGATAAATTCTCTATCATAGTCATCCGACCATTCTACTGCCATATATTTATCAGGTTCTTTTTGGTAACCATGCACGTTTGGACAAGTTTCACGATGCACTACTAGGCCACGACCTGGGGAAACATGAGCAATGATATGATCATCTGGAATTGGATGACAACAATTCGCGAACGTTAGTAGAATACCTTCTGCCCCTCGAATAGGGAGTTTTTTCTTTAATTTTTTATCTCTGTTTTTACTTTCAGAAGAGGACTCATCTACGTTGCCAAGAAGACGGCGAGCAATTACGATACTCATTAATTTCCCCAGACCAATTTCTGCCAATAAATCTTCAGCGTTATTTATTTTTAGGTTAGTTAAGACATGTTGAATATTATTTTCCTTAATATCTGATAGTGAAAGTTCTCCTAGAGCATGATTAAGCAAGCGACGGCCTAAAGCGATCGATTCTTCACGCCGCATTGTTTTTAGGATTTGGCGAATTCTAGTGCGGGCTCGAGATGTTACAACGTAGTTTAACCATGCTGCATTTGGACGAGCTCCAGGTGCACTGATAATTTCAATGGTTTGACCATTTTTCAAAGATTTGCTTAGTGGATAAGGATTACGGTCAACGCGAGCTCCAACACACATATTTCCAATATCAGTATGTACAGCATAAGCAAAATCTACAGCAGTCGCTCCTGCAGGTAATTCAACAATGAGACCTTTTGGAGTAAAAACATAGATTTCATCAGGAAATAGATCGGATTTAAAGTTTTCAATAAACTCAAATGAGTTTCCTGCACTTTGTTGTAGTTCAAGTAAACTCTGCATCCAACGTTGAGCCTTCACTTGAGCTGTTGTACTCGTACGATCGTTGCTGTTATTTTTATACGACCAATGTGCTGCGACGCCTTTATCAGCCATTTGTTCCATATCTTCCGTGCGAATTTGTACTTCGACAGGTACTCCATGAGGACCGACCATAGAAGTATGTAAAGATTGGTATCCATTAGCTTTGGGTACAGCAATGTAATCCTTCATACGACTTGGACGTGGTTTATACAGACTATGTATTTGACCTAGCACTCGGTAGCAAGTATCGGAGTCTTCTACTACTACACGGAACGCATAGATGTCCATAATAGTGTGGAAACGCTGTTCTTTTGCTTTCATTTTATTATAGATAGAGAAGAGATTTTTTTCACGACCTAATACACGTGCTTTTAAACCAACATTTTTCAAACGATCTTTGATTTCAAAGTGAATCCGTTGAATCATTTCTTTACGATTTCCACGTGCTGAATAGAGTACTTTCTTTAATATGCGATAGCGATCTGGATAAAGTGTTTTAAAGCCTAATTCTTCAAGCTCAGTTTTTATATTGTGAATGCCAAGACGGTGGGCTAAGGGGGAGTATATTTCGAGTGTTTCACGTGCAATGCGACGCTTTTTATCGGGATGAAGTGCATCTAATGTACGCATATTATGCGTGCGATCGGCGAGCTTAATAAGAATAACACGCATATCCTGAACCATAGCCAGGATCATTTTTCTGAAATTTTCAGCTTGAGCTTCTCTTCGATTTCGGAATTTAAGCTTATCAAGCTTAGATACGCCATCTACTAATTCAGCGACAGTGTTGCCGAACTGATCTTTTAAATCTTCTTTAGTAACATTACAATCTTCGATGACGTCATGAAGAAGAGCAGCCTGCAATGTTTCAACATCAAGTCGCATTTCTGCTAGTATGCGAGATACGGCGACAGGATGTACGATATAGGGCTCACCACTTGAGCGAATTTGTCCTTTGTGAAACTCTTTCGCCATCAAATAAGACTGAAACAAAACCTCAACTTGAGGTTCCTTTAGATACTTCTTGGCAACGTCTTTAAGGTTGTAGAATAGGCGCAAATTATAAGCCAACAGATTGTATCATTTGTGAGATTAAGAAACTCAAAAAACACTATACTTAGAAAAAAAACTGTCGTCGAGTACCAAAAGTTAACGAGTGTGGACGCCGTTCACTATTGCTTGCTGTTAACTCCGCGGCTTGTTGTTCTTGCTGTTCTTGGCGTTCCCGAGCGTCGAGTAAATCTTTAGTAATCAGACCTTCTTCTATTTCCCTAAGGGCAATGACCGTTGGTTTATCATTTTCTTCTGGTACTAGTGAATTTTTTCCATCAGTTTGCATTTGACGGGCGCGGCGAGCTGCGATAAGGACAAGATCAAAACGGTTACCAACTTTTTCAACAGCGTCTTGAACAGTTACGCGTGCCATAAGAACTCCAGATAATTAAATAAAATTCAGTACAATGTATTCAGTATACAATGTAGGTGTTTAATATACTACAATAATTACTCAGCATTATGAATAAATTTATTTTTTCAGAAGCGCATTGAGTATGTTGCTGTATTTTTTTGCCTGCTTATGTTGTCTTAATTTTTCTGAATGGATTATTGACTTAAAGTCTGCTAAAGCAGAGTTAAAGTCATCGTTTAAGATGATATAGTCATATTCTTTGTAGTGAGAAATTTCGGATTTTGCTTCAGCCATGCGTTTAGCAATAACATTTTTATCATCCTGAGCACGATTCTCTAAACGTTGTTTTAATTCGTAGTTTGAAGTTGGCAAAATGAACAAACTTCGCGCCGAAGGAATTTGTTTACGAATTTGACGAGCTCCTTGCCAGTCAATATCTAAGAGTATATCGATGCCTTTATTGAGATTTTCTTCAATCCAGGAACGTGATGTACCATAGTAGTTATCAAACACTTTTACATATTCTAAAAATTCGTTATGGTTTATTAAATTTTCAAAACATTTTTTGGACACAAAATGGTAGTGTACACCATTTTTTTCACCTGGACGTATAGAACGAGTTGTGTAAGAGATAGACACTTTCATTGTGTGAGTTGAATTTTTTAATATTGCTGAAATTAAACTGGATTTTCCTGCACCACTAGGAGCAGATATAATATACGGTGTCCCTTTGCTCATCTGTATGCTCCTAATTTTGATTGGAGTAAAAGTCGATGTGTGTAATGACTCAGATTCAAATTAAAGGTAATATTTGAGTTTAAGGTTATTAAGTGCTTACAAATAAAATCTTAGCCATTTTATAACAAATTAAGCTTAATGTTGTCTTTTTATCCGTTTTTCTGTTAATAATTAGAGAGAGTTTTAGTTATTCACAACTTTCAGGAATGCCTTATAATCCGGATTTATCTAAAAATAGTATCGAATAGAGTACATAATTTTAAAAGAACCAAATCCGATGAAACGTCGATCAATCCTTCAGGAAAAACCTAGAATTTATTCTATGTTTTGAATTTGCTCTCGTATTTGTTCTATGAGCACTTTCAGTGTTATGCTAGAAGACGTAACGTCAGTGCTGATAGATTTAGAAGCTAATGTGTTGGATTCTCGGTTAAATTCTTGCATCATAAAGTCTAGGCGACGACCTACTACGCCGCCTTTCTTAATAATGTTATTAGTCTCTTCTACATGAAAATCTAGACGATCCAGCTCTTCTGAAACATCAGATTTTTGTGCAAGAAGAAGTAGTTCCTGCTCTGCACGCGTACTTTCTAATTCGATCTCTACCTCTTGAAATTTATTAAGCAAACGTTTGCGTTGCCATTCTAATATTTTTGGCATACAAGTACGTATTTTAAATAGCTGTTCGGTAATAGCTATTAAACGTTGTTTAATTAGAACTTCTATATTGTTGCCTTCTTGAGCGCGTGTTTGAATAAATTCATTCAGAAGATCATCAAACGTGTTTAGTAGTTCTTGATTCATGTCATCCATATTTCGTTTTGGTATTTCTATCACACCTGGCCAATTTAAGACTTGGAACGGATCTAAGCGGACTTTTTTTCCGCTAAGTTTCATTACCTGATTTGCAGTATTGATTACCTGCTTAGCTAGTAATTCATTAATAGTGAATTTCTCTTTCAGTGCAGGATCTACTTCAAAGTGCAAGCTACACTCGATTTTACCACGCGCTAGATTTCTGCGAAAGCGCTGACGAAGTGAAGGCTCTAGATTATGAAATTCTTCAGGGATACGAAAGCGAATTTCGAGGTAACGTTGATTAACGGATCGTATCTCCCACGTAGCCGTTCCCCAGTTACCCTTAATTTTTTTATATGCGCATGCAGTCATGCTATAAATCATTAAATTTCTCTGTAATTATATGCGTTAAGAACAAATTTAGTCACGATAACACCAAATGAGAAAAAGTATAACTACTGAGAATGTAGTTCGGAAAATGATTCCGTGAGTGCTGAAGAGAAATAGGTTTTTCTATGTATATAGTTTCGAGTCTGCGTTTTAAATGGGAAGAAGATAAAATTCAAGTATGTTTTCATATTTCTATTATGTAAATCTTTAAGGAAGCAGTGCAGGTACGTTTAAGAATCATTGTAGATTTTTTTACCATCTCTGCGAGTTTTCAGCAATGACAGATTCCACATATAATGTTCTGGATGAGAATGTATCAAATTTTCAATAATTGTGTTCATTGTGCGAGCATCTTGTTCTTCATGATCTGTTGGAAAATTTGCTATGGCAGGCAGAATACGCACTTCATACCGACTACTTTTATCATCGTATGTAGATAGTATAGGTACAACTTGCGCTTTTGACAAGCGTGTCATTTTTCCAAAGCTTCTGAGTGTTGCTTTTTCAGTAGCAAAAAAAGGTACAAATACGGAGTTGTTTAAGCCGAAATCCTCATCTGGTAACCAATAACCTAAGTAACCATCTTTAATGGAGCGAACAAAAGGCTTTACCCCAGCATCACGAGCAAATATACGGCCACCGTACTGGATACGTTGAAGATGCATTAGCCAGTTGCAGATAGGATTACGTTGTGGTTTCATAATTGTAGCAATCCTATAACCTTTAGCTGCTAGCATCATAGCTGGATAGTCTACTGACCATGTGTGTGGCGCAAAAACGATGACATTTTTACCAGAATCAAGCAAAGGAAGTAAATTTTCTTCTCCAATTATTACACCTCTTCTTTGATTATGTTTGGTTGAACGTATTAAAAATTCTGAGTAGCCTAATAAATATTGTGTAGCTTTTACAAATGTTTCTTGTAGAATTTGTTGACGTTCTCTATCACTTTTTTCTGGAAAACAACACTCTAGATTGATACGAGATCGACGTACTACATTACTGTTTTTTTTAATAATGATTGTTGATAATTTTCTTGCTAATTTATCGCGTAATTTTGATGGAGTAAAAGCTAAAATTATAGCAAAGAAAACAGCAATCCAAGTTATCCAATGTTTAGGGTGTAGGAAAGAATACTTAAAGGATTGCGTATATAGATATTTGTCAATGTTATTTGTATTGTTATTCATAAATAGTGGAATAATACATTTAGATTTAAATAGTAAAAATTATTGATAACGTGAATTAGTACGTGATTTGTCTGGCAAAGATTTATATCGCTTATGCAACCACATCCACTGCTCTGGAGCACGTAGAATAATTTCTTCTATATATTTGTTCATATAAGCAGCAGCAGCTATTTCATCTTTTTGAGGATAATTGGCTTCTATCGATTTATTAGCAATAATTTCATATTTTCCATCGGTATTTCTAAAACCAGATCCTAAGACAATTGCACACTTACTCGCATAAGCTAGAATGCTGGGGCCTATAGTCGTGCAAGCTTCTTTTACAGCAAAAAATGGTACAAATACAGATTTATTATGACCATAATCTTGGTCTGGAAGATAAAATAAGCGTTTTCCGTTTCTAAGTACGCGAATCATTTTTTTTAAATTTGTTCTATAAATTAGCTTATTTCCATTCCTAGTACGTCCATAATATTGAATAAATTCATAGACTGGATTTTTATGAGGACGATAGATACCATAACCTGCTAAACCAAGCGTACTAAATGCTCTCGCTGTAATTTCTAAGTTTAGTGCATGAACGCAACAAAGGAGCACACCTTTATTTTCAGCCTCTAACATCTCAAGTTTTGTGATATCTTTAGTAAGGAGAATACGTTTGAAACGCCATGTTGGCCAAAACCAAGCAATACCAATTTCAATTAGTGCTATGCCAGTATTTTTAAAATTCTCTATTACCAGTTGCTTTACTTTTTTTTCAGACATATCCGGAAAAGTCAGTTCAAGATTACGTTTAGCGATCTTGATTCGTTCATTTTCTGAGCAAATACCAAGAGTACCAATACTTCTTCCAAGCTTTAATAAAATAGAAGATGGAAGGATATTCACTATTAGTGCTAGCAAACCAAAACCAATCCAAATCCACCAGTGTCTAGGGTGCAAGAGTTCAATAGAAAACTTTGGTTTATCAAATTTTGTTCGATTCATATTTATTGCTTAATGTATCTTTCATTATATCTTGGTGCTTGGAGCGCCCAATATTCTTCAAAGTTTTTAGTAGGTTGATGTTTAAAATCAGAACGTACAAAACGATTTAATCGACCTTCTACTTGACCGAGAAGGTAGGATGCTAAAATACCTTCATCGATAGGAAAAGACTTACCTTCACGCAACCTACGCTCACGGAGGATCTGTCTTAGAGATGCCTCGATCCGTTCGAATAATTGGTTGATACGATCGCGTAGATGTTCGTTTTCAAACATAAGAGCATGCCCAGAAAGAATTCTACTTAATCCAGGGTTACGTTCTGAAAATACTAAAATTAGTTGCAATACTAAACGAATCCGGTTCATGGTATCTTTTTCATCTTCGAGAATACGGTTAATACGCGATGTTAATGATTCTTCGATAAACTCGATAAGACTTTCAAACATACGAGCCTTGCTTGCGAAATGTCGGTACAATGCAGCTTCTGACACACCAATTTGTTTAGCTAGTTTTGCTGTTGTAATGCGAAATGCTCCTTCGTTGGACTCTAGCATTTTCGCTAGAGCTTGGAGGATTTCTTCACGACGATTTGATTTTTTTATGCCGGACATGATCACTTCCTTTTTATTTACAACATCATAAACTAATCGGTTAGTGCAACTAACAGCGAATCGACTTTAACAGCCTCATAACGATTAGGATCAATGATGAAGTTAATTGTCATAAGTGTTCGCTGATATGTAGCAGAATATTTCTTGCCACTTCATCCTTTGGAGCTAGGGGTAAATCTTGCTTTCCCTGCCTGTTGTAAATAGTAACTTTATTTTTATCGCTATTAAAGCCTTGTCCTAAAAGTGATACATTATTAGCGCAGATCATATCAAGATTTTTATGAATAAGCTTACGACAAGCATATTTCTCGAGATTCTGTGTTTCTGCGGAAAAACCAACAGTAAATGGTCTATTTTTGGTTAAAGTCGCTACTGAAGCTACAATGTCAGGATTTTTTACCATATTAACGGTAATTTTATTATTGTTCTTCTTTATTTTTTGGTTTGATATAATGTTAGGACGATAGTCGGTGACAGCAGCACAGCTAATAAAAACGTCATGGTTGACAGCATGTTTAAGCACTGCTTGGTACATTTCTAAAGCGCTTACAACATCAAGCCGGGTTATGCCATGAGGTGTGTGAAGAGATACAGGACCGCTAATCAAAGTTACTTGAGCACCAAATAACCTGGCTGCTTGTGCTAGCGCGTAGCCCATTTTTCCAGAGCTGCGATTAGCGATATAACGAATGGGATCAAGTGCTTCATGGGTTGGGCCTGCAGAAATTAAGACTGATTTACCTTTAAGGAATTTATTTTGAAAGAAAATTTCGCATAGTTCGACAAGTTGCGTTGGTTCCAACATGCGTCCCAAACCATTATCACCACAAGCCTGTTTTCCAGATATCGGTCCCCAAACATGTATACCACGTTTTCTAAGAGTAGCGATATTTTTTTGAGTTGCTATGTTTAGATACATTTTTTGATTCATTGCTGGTGAAAGAGCAATAGGTGCTTCGGTTGCTAAAATCAACGTAGAAAGTAAATCATCGGCAATACCTGCCGTTATACGCGCAATGAGATTAGCAGTAGCAGGAGCAAGTAAAATTAAATCAGCCCATTTTGCTAGCTTAATATGTCCAATCAAGACTTCTTCTCTTGTTTCAAGCAAATTTTCCAGTGTAGGGTGACCTGAGGTAATTTGCATCGTAAGAGGAGTAATAAATTCTTTTGCTGCTTTAGTCATAACAATTTGAATATCTGCACCACGCTCGATTAAACGACGCGCTAATTCTGCACATTTATATGCAGCTATTCCGCCACTGATTCCTAAAAGAATTTTTTTTTCAGAGAGTGTTTTCATAACGTGATTTCCTCTACTTTTTTGAAAAACTGAGATATATCAAATGTATGTAAGGATTATCTGATTTTGGGTAAGTATACATGAATGATAACGGAAGCGGAGTTAAACTATAGCCTCATAGCCAGATAAACATGTTATCCATTTTTAGTCACTAAATCGTCTAGAAAAGCGATTGCAATGTATTACTGGTATTATTCAAAATTCGGTCAAAATAAAGTGAAGATCAACTAAGTCAAGTTTTATGCTTTGCCTTGCATCATGAAGTTGGGAAAAAAGTTCTTAAACGAAATTATAGATTTAGCGTTGCTTGTTTAACAGATTTAGTATCTGGTGACACTATAAATATAAAGAATTAGGATTGATTATTTATGGTGTTTTACAAAATTAACTAAGATAGTCATGAGGGAGGTTGAAGAAATAGTTTTTGATTATTAAGATTTCCATCATAAGACCAAGAAAGAGCCCCCTCAAAAAAAAAGAGGAGGGGCTTTTGATTTCTATTTAAAGGGCTTTAGATATTATTTCTACATTATCTTTTGCATCACCGAAGAGCATTTGTGTATTTTTCTTAAAAAAAAGCGGGTTTTGTATCCCTGCATAGCCTGTATTCATAGAACGTTTAAATACGATAACATTTTTAGCATTCCATACTTCTAAAACAGGCATGCCTGCTATTGGACTATCGGGATTTTCGAGGGCAGCTGGATTAACTATATCGTTGGCACCAACAACTAAAACGACATCTGTTTTGCTAAAATCTGAATTTATTTCATCCATTTCTAGAATGATATTATAAGGAAGTTTTGCTTCTGCTAGAAGAACATTCATGTGCCCAGGCAATCTTCCAGCTACAGGGTGAATAGCAAAGCGTATGTTAACACCTCTAGCTTGTAACTTTTCAGTAATTTCATATATTAGATATTGAGCTTGAGCTACTGCCATACCATATCCAGGCGTTATAATTATTGATTTGGAACTTTTGAGTATTTCCGCTACTTCTTTAGCGTTTATTTCATAGTATTCTCCTTGCTTTTCAGAGCTAGTACTAGCTCTAGTTTTTTGTTCTAAACCACCGATGAGGACATTGATAAACGAACGATTCATCGCCTTGCACATAATATAAGAAAGAATTGCGCCTGAAGAACCGACTAGGGCACCAGTTATAATCAGTAGATCGTTCGCTAGCATAAAGCCTGTTGCTGCTGCTGCCCAACCTGAATATGAGTTCAGCATCGAAACAACAACTGGCATGTCAGCACCGCCGATTGAAGCTACTAAGTGATAGCCAAATAAAAACGCGATTAAAGTCATTATTCCCAATGAGATCATGCTTCCATTTCTTTCTAAGAAATGGAATAGTAAAAACATGGAAATAATTAACGCAGCGCAATTCCATTTATGTTTATGTCGAATAGATAGGGGTAAAGAGGAGAGAGTACCTTGAAGTTTGCAAAATGCAACTACTGAACCTGTGAAAGTAACTGCTCCGATAAAGATCCCTATAAATACTTCAATTAAGTGAATAGTGTGCTCAGAATGACTAATATTTTGGGGTAAATCGATATAACTATTATAACCAACTAACACTGCTGCCATTCCTACAAAACTATGTAAAATAGCGACGAGCTCGGGCATTTTAGCCATTTCAACTTTTCTGGTATAACGGACACCAATACTGCCACCGATACTCATAGCTAAAACAATCCAAATAACATCCTGAGATTGAGGAGAAAATATAGTAGCTATTAAAGCTATTGCCATACCAGCAATACCATAGTAATTGGCTGAACGTGCTGATTCTTGCTTAGATAAACCAGCTAAGCTTATAACAAAGAACACAGCAGCAACGATGTAAGCTGCTTGTACTAATCCTGCAGACATATCATAACTCTCCTTCAGTTTTTACGGAACATTTCAAGCATACGTTTGGTTACAGTAAACCCACCAAATATATTAATACTCGCAATTAGAATGGCGATAAACGACAATAGGGTTGTGATGCTGTTCCCTTGGCCTATTTGTAGTAATGCACCGAGAACTATAATACCAGAAATTGCATTAGTTACGGACATCAATGGTGTATGTAGTGCATGAGTTACATCCCAGACGACGTAGTAGCCTACGATGCAAGCAAGCATAAATATGGTGATGCGTCCTAAGAAGGATGCTGGAGCGATAGATCCTATTGTAAGTGTTGCCGTAATAGCAATCGTCAATAGTGCTAGCTTTTTGAGTGGAAAGGAGGAGCGTATCACTTTTTTTTGCTTTGTACTCGTTGAGGTTGAAACTTTTTGAGATTGTTGTGATACTTGAACTGTAGGTGCTGGCCAGGTTACTTTTCCATCTTTTATTACAGTCATGCTGCGTAGAACGACATCCTTGAAATCAATTTCTATCGTGCCGTTTTGCTCTTTGCATAATAGTTTTAGAAGATTGGCGATGTTCGTGGCATAAAGTTGAGATGCTTGGGTTGGCAAGCGGCCAACCATATTGGTATAGCCGATAACTTTGACTCCATTAGGCGTTTTAATTATTTTATTAGAAACTGTATAGGCACAATTGCCACCATTAGCAGCGGCAAGATCGACAATAACAGAGCCTGAACGCATATTATCTACCATACTTTTGCTTATAAGCTTTGGTGCGATTTTTCCTGGTATTAATGCTGTCGTAATAATAACGTCTGCCTCTTTAGATTGAGTTGAGTATAGCTCTTTAGCTTTTTTATTAAATTCCTCAGACGTTTCTTTCGCATATCCATCCTCGGTTGTTGTATTTTCTTGGAAATCGATTTCTAAAAAATCAGCACCTAGTGATTTCACCTGTTCTTTGACTTCAGGACGAACATCGAATGCCCGTACAATTGCTCCAAGATTTGTGGCGGAACAAATAGCGGACAGACCTGCGACACCGGCACCAATAACAAATACTTTTGCCGGTGGAATTTTACCTGCTGCTGTCATTTGTCCTCCAAAGAAGCGTCCAAATTCACTAGCAGCCTCTAGCACTGCACGATAGCCTGCAATGTTTGACATCGAAGATAATGCGTCTAATCCCTGCGCTCGAGATATTCTTGGTACTTCATCCATCGCCATAACATTAATGTTTTTTCTAGATAAGCATGCTATTAATTCAGGATTTTGCGTAGGCCAAATAAAACTTATCAGATTGGCACCTTCTTTGAGAAGTTTCGCCTCATCTACTTGCGTTTTCTCATCTACAATAGGAGGGTTTACCTTTAGGATGATGTCTGAGTTCCAAACCTCCTCTACTGTCACAATTTTTGCACCTGAAATTTTGTACGCAACATCGTCAAAACTTGAGAGTTTTCCAGCTTTTGATTCTACTGAAACAGTGAAGCCTAATTTAATAAGTTGCTCAACCGATTTCGGAGAAGCAGCAACTCGTGTTTCATCAGCGAGTATTTCTTTAGGTACCCCAATTTGCATAGTTATTCCTTAATTGATTACCATAATGAATGCTATGTTTTATCTAACGGTTGCATAAAGTTCAAGTATTTTCAACGATAAAATCGTAAACATCATGATATAATCTCATCTAGGATGAATAGCCTTACTTATCTTATCATTATGTTCCTTAGCAAATGCAGTTCAAGAAAAACTGTAAGGTATCACCGATGTATTTATAATCACTATTATCTAAATTTTCCGAGAACCATTGTAGACTTGTCTTTAGTTTTATTTTGTCAAGCAATGAAGCGTAGAGCAGGCATAGTTTGATGATTAAAGAGTGAGTACTATGTTTTCAACATTGGGATAAACTTCCCTGGTAGACCTTGTTTATTTAATATCGATTTTTAAAGATATTTCAGAGCTATACTGTATTTCAAGCCACTTGGAACTATAACTAATTTTTTTTGAGTCTAGAAACACTAAACACTGAATGATGCACCGCATCCACAAGTCGTCACAGCGTTGGGGTTTTTGATAAAAAAGTAAGAACCTTTTAATCCTTCTGTATAATCAACGATACCGCCAACTAAGTACTGTAAACTCATGGGATCAACAATTAAAGTCATATCGCCGTTTTTAATTGTAGTATCGTCTTTATTGATGTTTTCATCAAAAGTAAAACCGTACTGAAAACCACCACAACCTCCACCGGTAATGTAAACCCTCAGTTTTAAGGCTGAATTTTTTTCTTCAGTTATCAAAGTTCTTACACGCATCGCCGCTGCATCAGAAAAAGACAGTGGCACCTTCACTCCATTCATGATTCTCTCCCCCCTAATTTTATCTACGTTCGTTATATATAGCAGATATACATCATGAAACGGTGATAATTATCTAATGTTTTATCTTTAAGTTCAAGTTGTAGGAAGCTGCTATATGGCAACATGGTTTATAGGAAGATGGGTTTGATGCTGATTTATGAACTGTTTTACGATTATGGCTTAGTGTATTTTAAATGCTTTTTTTTGCTGTTATAATGTTGAGCATAAATCTCTACTATACATTCTAGAATATAATGTCATTTAACCTCTCGTTATTGCCAGAAAATGAGAAAAAAAAGATAGAATTAGACAAACAGGCTTCATTTTTAGTTTGGCAACTTTTAGAAACTAAGATACATCCCGAGGAAATTGTTGATCAAATTGCGAAGGTTGTAGACGAAGAAGAAAAAGTGTGGTTTGAAAAATCAATTGCAAAATATAAAAAAATGATGGGACTCCAGTGCTAGAAATCTAAGATGTTTTCTTGATTTTTTTATTTATAATAAACAAAATATTTTAGCAGAAATAACCAAGAGAAACAGAACAACTAATAATTTGTTAAAATTCTGTATCTTAAATTTGTACCTTAGAGCTATTATTTAAAGCAGAGATCAAATTCTTGTCCATATCATGGGTAATCTTAGTCAATGTTATTTTACATTGACAATGCATTTAAATTAAGTAGAGTATCGAGTCCGTACTTGAAGCGAAATTTCAGCAGACTGAATTTCCCTTTTGGCGCAGTGTTTTACGCTTAAATATCGTACGTCAAACCGGTTAAGTTTTAGTTGAATGTTAATTGTAGTAAGAAAATGAGTAATGATAGTTTTCGTTATTTAGAAATTAGTCCATATAGTGATGAAGAGATTCCTTCTGCTGTTAATAGATTACTTAATGACAAGGAGTTTATTTATGCAATTCTTCAGCATCGTTTTTCAAATTATGTCATCCGGTTTAAAGTGGTTGCTATTCCGCTTTTAAGGTTTTATTTAAAGTTTAAATGGGCAAAACTCACATCGGTTAAGGCTGTTCAGATGGAGGTTAAGAAACATTTGGTCAGAATGTTAGAATCTACTACTGACGGCGTAACATTCACTGGTTTAGATAAGCTTGATCGAAACGTGGCATATTTGTTTGTGTCTAACCATCGTGATATTGCGATGGATCCTGCTTTGGTGAATTATGTTCTCCATCAATCAAAACATAATACAGTCCGTATTGCGGTTGGTGACAATCTTCTAAAAAAGCCCTGTGCTGTTGAGCTAATGAAGTTAAATAAAAGTTTCATTGTTAAACGTTCCGTGAAAGCTCCGCGTGAAATGATGAGAGCACTCAGTACTTTATCTGGTTACATTAAGCACTCACTTGACACTGGCAACTCAATTTGGATTGCACAAAGGGAAGGTCGTGCAAAAGACGGTAATGATTTTACTGACCCTGCTATATTAAAGATGTTTTATGTTGAAGGTCGTAGACTCAAGGTCAGTTTTCGTGATTATATCAGGTCACTTCGTATTGTTCCGGTAGCTATTTCATATGAAAATGATCCATGCGATATTTCAAAAGCATCTGAGTTGCATAAAAGAGAGAGAAATGGAAGTTATGAAAAAGGCGAGTCGGAGGATATTGAGAGTATTGTTCAGGGAATCGTTGGAGATAAGGGAAGAGTGCATGTTTCGTTTGGTGATGTAATTGCTCAGGACTTTGAGACTCCCGATGAGTTAGCATTTGAAATTGATCGTCAGGTACACAATATCTACAAAATTTTTCCTATGAATCAATTGGCAGCAGGCCACGAAGAAGGTATTGAGGAAAGTGTACGTTTGAAGCTCAAAAAAAAGTTAGAAGTTTTACCGAAAGAGGCACATAAGTATTTACTTGATAGTTACGCAAATCCAGTACGTAATCAGGCTTCGCTAAAATTTTAATGCTTAAAAAAAGAGGATGTATGCGTTTTCGATTCTCTAATATTTAACTCTATATATTTAGTTCGGCAGATTTTTCTTTATGTTATGAATTTAGAATTCTGATAATTTTTTGAAATAATAGTTTGATTTAGTATCAAGTTGGAGTGTTTTTAACTTTAAATATATGCTGTGATCACAATGATAGAGTTCAGTATAGCCATTTTGTTTTCGTGTATTGTAGTCTTGAGATTTTAAGAAGATAATGACCGAGTTTTTCTTAGATTGTTTAGCTATTTATTTTTTGTTAATTGTTATACCTTTGATCCAGTTTTTACCTCATCAATTTAGTTAGTAGTTTAAAAGGATAGATTATGCCTCAACCATTTGCTATAGCAATTCATGGTGGTGCTGGCACTATTTTAAAGCATCAAATGAGCGAAGAGCTTAAATTATTCATACTGGAGGATCTTAAAAAATCAGTGTTAGCTGGACACTCAATTTTAAAAATGGGTGGAAACTCTTTAAATGCAGTTGTCGAAGCAGTAAAAGTTCTAGAGGATTCATCGAATTTTAATGCTGGAAAAGGGTCTGTGTTGACTAATAAGGCAACTGTTGAAATGGATGCTTCTGTTATGTGTGGCAAGGCGATGACTGCTGGAGCAGTAGCGGGAGTACGTCATATTAAAAATCCTGTTATGTTGGCCAAGGACGTAATGCAAAATAGTGATCACGTGTTGCTTATTGGAGAGGGAGCCGAAGAATTTGCTTTTGAGAATAATTATAAATATACCGAGGAAGAATATTTCCATACTGAACGTCGACATAAGCAATTGCAATACTTAAAGGAGAAGGGATTATTTACGTTTTCTGAGTGTGAATATCCAGACGATAATAAGTATGGCACAGTTGGAGCTGTTGCCTTAGACCAAAATGGAAATCTTGCTGCTGCGACAAGTACGGGCGGAGTAGCTAATAAAAAGTATGGTCGAGTTGGTGACTCTGCATTGATTGGTAGTGGTACTGTTGCTGAAAATGGTAATGTGGCAGTTTCTGCGACTGGGATGGGAGAGATTTTCATTCGAAAAATGGTTGCAGGTGATGTTGCAGCGAGGATGCGCTATTTGGGAGAGGATGTGCATACAGCAAGTAAAACAATTATTCAAGGTGATTTAAAAACAATAGGTGGAGAGGGTGGTTTAATTGCTATTGATGCGTTTGGTGATATTTGTTTTGCTATGAATAGCTCTGGAATGTATCGGGCGAGTATTGATGTTAAGGGAGATCTGAATGTGAAAGTCTATGCTGATGACTAGACTAGATGAGCTTATCCTTCAAATTATACCATAAAAAAGAATTGGTAGGGGGG
>NZ_JGVK01000019.1 GCF_000731795.2 Candidatus Photodesmus blepharonis
GGTTAATTTTTTATATGTAAAAAAGTATTTGACACAAAACCTTATCTCGCTAGAATGACCGTTCGCTTTGAGAGGAAAGCCTCAGGCGGAGTTCTTTAATAATTTGAACCTATTAATCTGTGTGGGCACTCGTTGTTTAATCGTAAAAATTTATCAATGAACTGAGTGACCAAATGACGCCTTTATCTATTATTGATAAGGGGGTCAGCACAGTCAATTCATAATTAGTATGTAATCAGTATTCATTGAGCGATTATTTTAGTGATAAAAAACTTTAATTGAAGAGTTTGATCATGGCTCAGATTGAACGCTGGCGGCAGGCCTAACACATGCAAGTCGAGCGGAAACGACAACACTGAATCTTTGGAGGATGGGTTGGGTGTCGAGCGGCGGACGGGTGAGTAATGCCTAGGAAGTTGCCCAATAGAGGGGGATAACCATTGGAAACGATGGCTAATACCGCATAATCTCCTTGGAGCAAAGCAGGGGACCGAATGGCCTTGCGCTATTGGATATGCCTAGGTGAGATTAGCTTGTTGGTGAGGTAATGGCTCACCAAGGCGACGATCTCTAGCTGGTCTGAGAGGATGAACAGCCACACTGGAACTGAGACACGGTCCAGACTCCTACGGGAGGCAGCAGTGGGGAATATTGCACAATGGGCGGAAGCCTGATGCAGCCATGTCGCGTGTGTGAAGAAGGCCTTAGGGTTGTAAAGCACTTTCAACAGTAAGGAAGGATGTATGCTTAATACGTATATATTTTGACGTTAGCTGTAGAAGAAGCACCGGCTAACTCCGTGCCAGCAGCCGCGGTAATACGGAGGGTGCGAGCGTTAATCGGAATTACTGGGCGTAAAGCGCATGCAGGTGGTTCGATAAGTCAGATGTGAAAGCCCGGGGCTTAACCTCGGAACTGCATTTGAAACTATAGAGCTGGAGTACTGTAGAGGGGGGTGGAATTTCAGGTGTAGCGGTGAAATGCGTAGAGATCTGAAGGAATACCGGTGGCGAAGGCGGCCCCCTGGACAGATACTGACACTCAGATGCGAAAGCGTGGGGAGCAAACAGGATTAGATACCCTGGTAGTCCACGCTGTAAACGATGTCTACTTGGAGGTTGTGGCTTTGAGCTGTGGCTTTCGTAGCTAACGCGTTAAGTAGACCGCCTGGGGAGTACGGTCGCAAGATTAAAACTCAAATGAATTGACGGGGGCCCGCACAAGCGGTGGAGCATGTGGTTTAATTCGATGCAACGCGAAGAACCTTACCTACTTTTGACATCCAAAGAAGCCAGTGGAGACATTGGTGTGCCTTCGGGAACTTTGAGACAGGTGCTGCATGGCTGTCGTCAGCTCGTGTTGTGAAATGTTGGGTTAAGTCCCGCAACGAGCGCAACCCTTATCCTTGTTTGCCAGCGAGTAGTGTCGGGAACTTCAGGGAGACTGCCGGTGATAAACCGGAGGAAGGTGGGGACGACGTCAAGTCATCATGGCCCTTACAAGTAGGGCTACACACGTGCTACAATGGCACATACAGAGGGTTGCAAACTAGCGATGGTAAGCGAATCCCAAAAAGTGTGTCGTAGTCCGGATTGGAGTCTGCAACTCGACTCCATGAAGTCGGAATCGCTAGTAATCGTAGATCAGAACGCTACGGTGAATACGTTCCCGGGCCTTGTACACACCGCCCGTCACACCATGGGAGTGGGCTGCAAAAGAAGTGGGTAGTTTAACTTTCGAGAGGACGCTCACCACTTTGTGGTTCATGACTGGGGTGAAGTCGTAACAAGGTAGCCCTAGGGGAACCTGGGGCTGGATCACCTCCTTAAACTATAATGCGATAATTATAACGATGAGTGCTCACACAGATTAATGAGGTTTTAT
>NZ_JGVK01000020.1 GCF_000731795.2 Candidatus Photodesmus blepharonis
CTAACCAGCTGAACTACCACTCCGCATTTCAAAAATCAGAGCTTGGCGATGTCCTACTCTTACATGGGGAAACCCCACACTACCATCGGCGCTATTGCGTTTCACTTCTGAGTTCGGTATGGTTTCAGGTGGTTCCACAACGCTATGGTCGCCAAGCGAATTTGATCTAAAACAATCTGGAAAACTGCCAATACACTTTACAACATTCTTATATTAAACAAAACCACTTAGGTGTTGTATGGTTAAGCCTCACGGGCAATTAGTACAGGTTAGCTCAACGTCTCACAACGCTTACACACCCTGCCTATCAACGTCTTAGTCTTAAACAACCCTTTAGGACACAAAAAGTGCCAGGGAAGACTCATCTTAGGGCTCGCTTCCCGCTTAGATGCTTTCAGCGGTTATCGATTCCGAACTTAGCTACCGGGCAATGCGTCTGGCGACACAACCCGAACACCAGAGGTTCGTCCACTCCGGTCCTCTCGTACTAGGAGCAGCTCCCTTCAATCTTCCAACGCCCACGGCAGATAGGGACCGAACTGTCTCACGACGTTCTAAACCCAGCTCGCGTACCACTTTAAATGGCGAACAGCCATACCCTTGGGACCAACTTCAGCCCCAGGATGTGATGAGCCGACATCGAGGTGCCAAACACCGCCGTCGATATGAACTCTTGGGCGGTATCAGCCTGTTATCCCCGGAGTACCTTTTATTCGTTGAGCGATGGCCCTTCCATTCAGAACCACCGGATCACTATGACCTGCTTTCGCATCTGCTCGAATTGTCATTCTCGCAGTTAAGCGGGCTTATGCCATTACACTAACCTCACGATGTCCAACCGTGATTAGCCCACCTTCGTGCTCCTCCGTTACTCTTTGGGAGGAGACCGCCCCAGTCAAACTACCCACCAGGCACTGTCCTTGCCCCGGATAACGGGGCTAAGTTAGAACATCAAACATATAAGGGTGGTATTTCAAGGTTGGCTCCATTGGTACTAGCGTACCAACTTCAAAGCCTCCCACCTATCCTACACATGCAGGCTCAATGTTCAGTGCCAAGCTGTAGTAAAGGTTCACGGGGTCTTTCCGTCTAGCCGCGGGTACACTGCATCTTCACAGCGATTTCAATTTCACTGAGTCTCGGGTGGAGACAGTATGGCCATCATTACGCCATTCGTGCAGGTCGGAACTTACCCGACAAGGAATTTCGCTACCTTAGGACCGTTATAGTTACGGCCGCCGTTTACCGGGGCTTCGATCAAGAGCTTCGACTAAGTCTAACCCCATCAATTAACCTTCCGGCACCGGGCAGGCGTCACACCGTATACGTCATCTTACGATTTTGCACAGTGCTGTGTTTTTAATAAACAGTTGCAGCCATCTGGTATCTGCGACTTCCATTAGCTACATCCGTAAAGGATTTCACCATTAGAAGTGTACCTTCTCCCGAAGTTACGGTACCATTTTGCCTAGTTCCTTCACCCGAGTTCTCTCAAGCGCCTTGGTATTCTCTACCCGACCACCTGTGTCGGTTTAGGGTACGATTCCTTACAATCTGAAGCTTAGAGGCTTTTCCTGGAAGCATGGCATCAATGACTTCACCACCATAGTGGCTCGACATCATATCTCAGCGTTAAGATAGTTCGGATTTACCTAAACCATCCGCCTACTTACTTGAACCTGGACAACCATCGCCAGGCCCACCTAGCCTTCTCCGTCCCCCCATCGCAATTGTAAAGAGTACGGGAATATTAACCCGTTTCCCATCGACTACGCCTCTCGGCCTCACCTTAGGAGTCGACTCACCCTGCCCCGATTAACGTTGGACAGGAACCCTTGGTCTTCCGGCGTGGAGGTTTTTCACCCCCATTATCGTTACTCATGTCAGCATTCGCACTTCTGATACCTCCACCGCATTTCTCAATACGCCTTCAACGGCTTACAGAACGCTCCCCTACCCAATGCAACAATACATTGCATTGCCACAGCTTCGGTTTATAGCTTAGCCCCGTTACATCTTCCGCGCAGGCCGACTCGACTAGTGAGCTATTACGCTTTCTTTAAATGATGGCTGCTTCTAAGCCAACATCCTAGCTGTCTAAGCCTTCCCACATCGTTTCCCACTTAGCTATAATTAGGGACCTTAGCTGGTGGTCTGGGTTGTTTCCCTCTCCACGACGGACGTTAGCACCCGCCGTGTGTCTCCCGGATAGTACTTACTGGTATTCGGAGTTTGCAAAGGTTTGGTAAGTCGGGATGACCCCCTAGTCTTAACAGTGCTCTACCCCCAGTAGTATTCATCCGAGGCGCTACCTAAATAGCTTTCGGGGAGAACCAGCTATCTCCAGGTTTGATTGGCCTTTCACCCCTAACCACAGGTCATCCGCTAATTTTTCAACATTAGTCGGTTCGGTCCTCCAGTTGATGTTACTCAACCTTCAACCTGCCCATGGCTAGATCACCTGGTTTCGGGTCTATATCCAGAGACTAAACGCCCAGTTAAGACTCGGTTTCCCTACGGCTCCCCTAAACGGTTAACCTTGCCACTGAATTATAAGTCGCTGACCCATTATACAAAAGGTACGCAGTCACACCTATAACTAAAGATGCTCCTACTGCTTGTACGTATACAGTTTCAGGTTCTATTTCACTCCCCTCACAGGGGTTCTTTTCACCTTTCCCTCACGGTACTAGTTCACTATCGGTCAGTCAGTAGTATTTAGCCTTGGAGGATGGTCCCCCCATATTCAGACAGGATATCACGTGTCCCGCCCTACTCGATTTCACTAGTTATGCGCCGTCAGTTACGGGGCTATCACCCTGTATCGCAATACTTTCCAGAACCTTCACCTGACGCATCAAAAGCTTAAGGGCTAGTCCAATTTCGCTCGCCGCTACTTTCGGAATCTCGGTTGATTTCTACTCTTCGAGGTACTTAGATGTTTCAGTTCCCCCGATTTACTTCGCAATGCTATATATTCACATTACGATATGTGCTTATGCACATAGGTTTCCCCATTCGGAAATCCTAGACTCGAGCGGATTTTACTTCCTCATCTAGGCTTATCGCAAGTTAATACGTCCTTCATCGTCTCTGACTGCCAAGGCATCCACTGTATACGCTTAATTACTTAACCACACAACCCTAAGGGGTCTTTTGGCATAAAAATTATGTAATATCTTTCGATTCCATCAAAATCAAATATGAATAACATTCAAACTACAGTTACTCTTAAAGAACACTTGAGTGCATTTGACATCTATATATATTCAAAAGATAGCTAAGATACTTCACTATTCTAGACAACTGCCGATTAGTGGAAACTAACCAGGCTTGTTATCTTCAGCTTTCCAAATTGTTAAAGAGCATAGTTACTCACATAACTAAAATAACCATTTTTAAAGACTCTAGAAAAGAATATTTAAAAATGGTGGAGCTATGCGGGATCGAACCGCAGACCTCCTGCGTGCAAAGCAGGCGCTCTCCCAGCTGAGCTATAGCCCCTCACACAAAACCCATCCAACTGGTGGGTCTGAATGGACTTGAACCACCGACCTCCCGCTTATCAGGCGAACGCTCTAACCGTCTGAGCTACAGACCC
>NZ_JGVK01000021.1 GCF_000731795.2 Candidatus Photodesmus blepharonis
TGTCTAAAGAAAAATTTGAACGTGTAAAACCACATATAAATGTTGGTACTATAGGTCATGTTGACCATGGTAAGACCACTTTAACTGCAGCTATCTGCACTACGCTATCTAAAATATACGGCGGTGCAGCGCGTGATTTCGCGTCTATTGATAACGCTCCAGAAGAACGTGAGCGAGGAATTACGATTTCTACTTCTCATGTTGAGTACGACACTCCAAACCGTCATTATGCACATGTAGATTGCCCAGGTCATGCAGATTATGTTAAAAACATGATTACAGGTGCAGCACAAATGGATGGTGGTATTCTTGTCGTTGCAGCAACGGATGGTCCAATGCCACAGACTCGCGAGCATATTCTTCTAGGTCGTCAGGTTGGTATTCCTTATATCATTGTCTTCATGAATAAATGCGACATGGTTGATGACGAAGAGTTACTTGAATTAGTAGAAATGGAAGTACGGGAACTTTTATCAGAATATGATTTCCCTGGTGATGAACTACCAGTCATCCAAGGCTCTGCTCTAGGAGCGTTGAATGGAGAACCTCAATGGACGAAAAAAATAATAGAACTTGCTGAAACCTTAGATAATTATATTCCAGAACCAGAACGTGCTGTAAATATGCCATTTTTAATGCCTATTGAAGATGTATTTTCAATTCAAGGTCGCGGTACAGTAGTGACTGGTCGTATTGAGCGCGGTGTCTTAAGTGTTGGAGATGAAGTTGCTATTGTAGGTATCAAAGATACTGTTATAACTACGTGTACTGGTGTTGAGATGTTTCGTAAACTTTTAGATGAAGGGCGTGCTGGTGAAAATGTTGGCGTGCTTCTACGTGGAACGAAGCGTGATGAGGTTGAACGTGGTCAAGTGTTAGCCAAACCTAGTTCGATTACTCCGCACACTAAATTTGAGTCGGAGGTATATGTACTCTCCAAAGATGAAGGTGGGCGTCACACTCCGTTCTTTAAAGGATATCGTCCACAATTTTATTTTCGAACAACTGACGTGACTGGTGATATTGCTTTACCCGAAGGTATAGAAATGGTAATGCCTGGCGATAATGTACAGATGATCGTTAAATTGATTGCTCCAATAGCGATGGATGAAGGTTTACGTTTTGCTATACGAGAAGGTGGCCGTACAGTAGGCGCTGGTGTCGTTGCTAAGATTCTCGAATAAACATATGTGTTGAAAGGGCACTATTTGATGCCCCTTCTTAAATATGACTCTTTGAACATATGTGCTTTGGTTTATTGCCAGTCAACTT
>NZ_JGVK01000022.1 GCF_000731795.2 Candidatus Photodesmus blepharonis
GCGGGTTCGAATCCCGTCCACTCCGCCACTTTACTTGTGAACGGGCTTCTCTTATTCTTATTCCTCTAATGAGATATTGTGAAGTAGAAATCGATTTCTTCATCTGTTTTCACTGAGCTGTTTGTGCTTGTCTTTTGTTTCGTTTTTTTTCCTTTTATACTTTCCATACGCAGCACTTCTTCTTCAAAATTTTTTTTTGTAGCAAGTAGATGAATATTGAAAATTACTGATGATCCATGAATTTTGAGAATATCTACCGATTCGACTGAGATGAGATTTTTTAATCTATTTTCAAGTTGAAAAAAAGTTGACATATTATCAACCATGGTGAATTGTGCTTTTAATGTTTTTGATGACTTGACTTTAGCAATCACTGAGTTTTTTTTTGCGTAGTAGTTGCTTAATTGGTCAATTATCTCCTCAGGACCCTTGTTACCAGAACTATTGCCGCTTATTGGCACTTTATATTTTGATATAAACGGTGGTTTTTGATCATATAAAATCCAACGAAAGTTATCATTTTGTGCATAAATAACAAGAACTGCATCTGTTAAGTAACGTTTGCTAGCCTTATTTAATAGTTTAGTAGAGCCACTCCATAAATCGGCAACTGTAATATTATTTACATCTTCAAAATCCCCAATAGGAAAAGTTATTGGCAAGCCACGTTTTTTAGCATTGTATTTAATGGTATTTAATATTACCGTATCCGAATGATCCCAGGAGATAGCATGATTATGCTTTGATTTTTCAATCAACCAAATTAATAAGTTTGTACGATTTTCTTTCCAGAATGGCAGTTCTGCTTCGCTTAGTATCGAACGAATATTTGGAGGGCTGAAGTCCATTTTGATAGTTTTATTACCATTTGTTTGAGAATAGCTAATTTGTGTGAGATATTGAGACGATTGATCAAGTGCTTTTTTAATAACATCGTTATAAATAGCTTTTTTATCTCCAGAAGAGCGGATGATAACCTCTTTCATACCGCTGATTCGAGCTTTAAGATCAGCGTTTTCTTGTTCTGGATAGATGTTAATTTCTGAATGGTACAAGTCAATCTTTGTTAGTGCGTGAGCTGGAAGAGCTACACTCCCTAGCAATAACAAAGCGAAGTTGAGCATTCATCCTCCTAGATAATTTTTTACAAATTATCAGGCGGTGAGTATAAGTAACTATTAAGCGCTAAGCAATTAAAAATAAATATATCTTAGTTAAGATAGTTTGCTAGTGTACTTAATGTACTTGTTAATAACGCCAAAAAGCAGGAAAGAATAGGACTAGCAAAGTTAAGATTTCTAATCTTCCCATTAGCATACCCAGACTGAGAAGCCATTTGGCAGCGTCTGGTAAAGGAGCAAAATTACCTGTTGAACCAATTATTTTTCCCATTCCTGGGCCTACGTTAGCGACAGCTGTAATTGAACCCGATATGCTTGTGATAGGATCAAGTTCCATGGCACTTAAGCAGCAAGCAATAAAAATAATTGTTATGAAGAACATTAAACCGAACGCAACAACTGAACGGGCAATGTCATCATTGACTGGACGCTGATTGTAACGTTGAACAAATACTCCTGTTGGATGAATTAGTCTCATTATTTGTTTATTTAGCAATGTCATTGCGATTTGAAAACGGAATATTTTAATACCTCCTGATGTAGAACCAGAACAAGCACCAGTGATCATTAAAAAAGCAAATAAGGTGCTTGGTAGAGCTCCCCATGCAGTAAAATTTTCTAGTCCAAATCCTGTTGTTGTAATCACTGAAATAATGTTGAACATGGAGACGCGGAGTGCTTCGAGTAATGGGTAATTATCGTGAAGGTTTAACCATATTGTTACTACTAAACTTGAAATTAGAAACAGATATATGAAACCAAGTACTTGCGCATCCTTATATAGTGTTGAAGGCTTTCGTTTACGAATTGCAGTAACAAATAACAAGAAGGGTAGTCCACCTAGAAACATAAACGTAGTTCCAACCCAATGGGTACCTTTAGAGAAATGGTTCATTGATTCGTCTGAGGTTGAGTATCCACCAGTAGAGAGAGTAGTAAATGAATGGTTAATAGCATCAAATAGACTCATACCAGTCATTAGATAACAAATTAAACATAATGTAGTTAGTACTAAGTACACTGCAACAATATTCTTTGCTACAGTTTTCGCTCGTGGACTGCTTTTATCCGACCAATCTGAGGATTCTGTTTGGAATAATTTCATACCGCCAACATTAAGCATTGGCAATATTGCTACAGCCATAACAATAAAACCAATACCACCAAGCCATTGTAAAATAGATCGCCAGATTAAAATGCTTGGTGCCATATCATCAAGACCACTTAATACTGTAGAGCCTGTGGTGGTGATACCTGACATAGTTTCAAAATAAGCATCAGTAAAGCTAATATGATTAATGAATACGAAAGGTAGTGCTGCAAAGGCGCTAGTGATAGTCCAAACTAAGCTAGTAATAATGAACATGTCTCGAACGCTTAACTTAAATGCTGGAGTACGTCCTAACGTTAAGCAAGCAAAAGCTGCTAAATGTGTTATTAACAAAGATTGAAAAAATTCGAGAAAACCATCTTTACCTGTTATAAAAGCAACAGTTATAGGAATGTACATAAATAGAGCTAGTTTTGATAATACTAATCCAATTATGAATAGTATGGGGCGTAAATTAAGCATATATCTCTATTCTATAGAAAAAAGGGATTTTGGTTGGAACAATGCTTCAACATCAGGTATATACTTTTTGTTTACAAGGAACATAACCACATGATCATCTTGTTCGATGACTGTTCTATCATGAGCAATTAGGACTTCTTCACCGCGAACAATTGCACCAATAGTAGTTCCTGGTGGTAACTTGATATTATGAACTGCGCGATTCACAACTTTTGATGTGCTTTTATCACCGTGTGCAATTGCTTCTATTGCTTCTGCTGCACCACGACGTAGAGAAGAAACATTAACAATATCAGCGCGACGAACATGAGTTAGTAATGCGGAAATAGTGGCTTGCTGGGGAGAGATTGCGATATCAATAACGCCACCTTGTACTAAGTCTATATAAGCGTTGCGTTGGATTAGTACCATTACTTTTTTTGCTCCCATACGTTTTGCCAGCATCGCTGACATAATGTTAGTTTCATCTTCGTTGGTTACAGCAACAAAAACATCTACTTGGTCAATGTTTTCTTCAGTTAGCAGTGTCTGATCAGCAGCGTCACCACAAAATATAATAGTGTTTTCTAATTCTTCAGATAATTTTTCAGCTCGTTGGTATCTGCGTTCAATCAATTTTACGCTGTAATTTTGTTCAAGACGCTTTGCTAAGCCGGCTCCGATGTTTCCACCTCCTACAATCATAATGCGATGGTATGGTTGTTCGAGTCGTTGAAGTTCACTCATAACCGATCGGATATGGTTGCTGGCTGCGATAAAAAATACCTCATCGTCAGCTTCAATAATAGTAGTACCTTGTGGCCTAATCGGACGGCCTTGACGAAAAATAGCAGCGACTCGAGTGTCAATATGTGGCATGTGTTTACGCAATTCAGAAAGTGCATGCCCTACTAGAGGACCACCATAGTATGCTTTTACAGCTACGAGGCTGACTTTTTGTTCTGCAAAACTAGCAACTTGTAGTGATCCTGGATATTGAATTAAACGCTCAATGTAGCTGGTGACCAGTTCTTCAGGAGAAATTAGGTGATCAATTGGAATTGTACCCAGTTTAAATAAGGATTCTTTTTCAGAGAGATACGCTGGAGAACGGATACGTGCAATTCGGTTTGGTGTCTTAAATAGAGAGAAAGCTATTTGACATGCCATCATATTAGTTTCATCCATATTTGTTACCGCAACTAACATGTCTGCATCTTGTGCACCAGCTTCGCGAAGTACGTATGGGTGACTTGCGCAACCGTTTACAACACGTAGATCATATTTGTCTTGCAGCTCATGCAAGCGGTTTCCATTTTTGTCGACAATGGTAATGTCGTTGTTTTCACCAACTAAATTTTCCGCTAATGTACCGCCGACTTGACCTGCGCCAAGAATGATAATTTTCATACCATAACTCTTTTAGGATGCTTGTTTTTTTAGTACTGCGTAGTAAAAACCGTCCATGTCCTCTTCACCTGGAAGGATTTGACGACCATAGCCATTGGATTCATAATTTGTTAGGATCACATCTTCAACGCGATCTAAAAAAGCCTCTACTTGTAGTTCATTTTCTTGTGGGACGATAGAACAAGTTGCGTATACCATGGTACCGCCTGGCTTGAGCTGTTTCCACATTACATCCATAATTTCTCTTTGCAGTTTAGCAAAAGCACTGATATCGCTTACTTGACGTAACCATTTGATATCTGGATGACGGCGAATGATGCCAGTCGATGAACATGGTAGATCAAGCAGAATTCGATCAAATTTGTTACCTTTCCACCATTTGTTCGGATAACGGGCGTCATTACAAATTACATTTGCTTTGAGTTTTAATCGATTAAGATTTTCGTGCAAACGCTTCAAACGTGTGGGATTACTGTCGATTGCCACTACTTTAGTATTTTTCGTATGTTCCAAAATGTGTGTAGTTTTTCCACCGGGCGCAGCGCAACAGTCTAAGATTAACTCTCCATCTTGCGGTTTCAGGTAATTAATTGACAATTGGGCTGCTGCATCTTGGATTGATACCCAACCTTCTTTGAAACCTGGAATTAATGTCACGTTACATGGAGATGTTAATTTTATTGCGTCGGGCGCTTGAGTATGTAAAGTATGTGCAATGTTATTATTACGTAGTAGCCGTGAGTATTCATTACGTGTGTGGTGCTTCTTATTTACACGTAACCACATTGGTGCTCTGCTGTTGTTTGCGTTAATAACGCTTAACCATCTTTCTGGGTAGTTTGTTTGCAGCATTTTTAATATCCAACTCGGATGATTATGTTTCTCTACATTGCTGCTTGGAGAGATCTCATTAAGTTTTTTTTGATTACGTAAATAATTACGTAGTACTGCATTGATTAGTCCGCTTAAATCTACTTTTCCGAAGGTTTTAGCGCTTTCCACTGTTTCAGAAACAGAGGCATATAATGGAATTCGCATAAAGCGTAACTGATAAATACCAACTAAAATAAGATAATGAAATATCCGTTTTTTACCTTTTAAAGGAACATTTATTAATTTGCTAGAGATTGATTCTAGTCGAGACAAATGACGTAGTACACCATAGCAAATTTCTTGTAAGAGGGGATGCTCTTTTAGAGGGATTTTTCTTTTAGCTACACGCATAGTTTGAGACAGTAAGTTTTTTTTATCAATTACTTGCAAAAGTAGCTCTGCAGATAAAGCGCGGATATTCATGGTAGAAACCTTCAAAAATATGAGTCAAGTTTTAGTAAAATTATTTAATCTAATTTAGTTCCAATTTTTAACCAATTTGCTTGGGTATTGAGAATATCTTGTACTAGCGCGATTTTTTTTCCAGGTACTTGCAATGATTCAAGTATTAAGATGCCATCGCCCGTTGCAACATAAATTCCAGTTTTATCCATTTGAATGATCGTACCGGCCGATTCTTTTGAATTTACTTCAGAAACGCTACTTTTCCACACTTTAATATTATTATTGCCAGTTCGAAAGTAGCTTATTGGCCAAGGGTTAAAAGCGCGAATAGACCGTTCAATATATTTTGCACTGTGTTTCCAATTAATTCTGGCCTCTTCTTTTTTTAGCTTTTTAGCATAGCTAGCAAATTCATGATTTTGTTTTTGAGTGATCACAGTATTATTGGCAATGTTTTTTAAACAGCTAATTAAAATCTTTGAACCTAGTTTTGCTAATTTTTCACACATGGATGCAGTAGTATCATTTGATTTAATAGGTAAACTTGCAACCTTCAGAATATCACCAGCATCTAATTTAACACTCATTCGTATTATTGTTATACCAGTTTTATTATCACCTGCTAGAATTGAACGTTGAATTGGTGCAGCACCACGCCATAAAGGTAAAATAGATCCATGAACATTAATGCAACCGAACTTTGGTATATTTATTATTGCTTTAGGAAGCAATAGACCATACGCTACCACGACCATTAAATCGGCATTTAGATCCATCAATTGCTGTTTTGAACAGTCTGAATTGAAATTTTCTGGTTGATAGATAGGAATGTCATGTTTTAATGCCATATTTTTAATTGGACTCGAAGTAAGTTTTTTACCACGGCCTGCTAGGCGATCTGGTCGAGTATATATCGCAACAACTTTATGTTCTGAAGACAACAGTGTCATTAAATGGTATACGGCAAAATTTGGGGTTCCTGCAAAAATAATTCTTAATGACTGATTCAAAGAGAGCTTCCTTCTATAATGTGTTGGCTTATTTATGTTGATGAAAAATGGCTGTAAATCTTTTTTTATTTTAATTGTCTCTCATTGTATCGCTTAATTTTAGTTAATTTATCTCGGATGCGTTTACGTTTTAGAGGAGAAAGATAATCTATAAATAATTTTCCTTCTAAATGATCTAGTTCGTGTTGAACACAAATCGCTAATAAACCGTGAGCTTCGAAGGTTAGCTTTTTGCTATCACGATCAAGAGCTTCAACTATAATTTCAGTTGCACGTGATACTGAAGAATATACGTTAGGAATTGACAGGCATCCCTCTTCGATATTGCTTTTTCCACGTTTTTCTAGGATTTTAGGGTTTATGAGTGTGATTGGATTATTATATTTTTCTGAAATATCAATAACGATGACACGTTTGTGATAGTTTACTTGTGTTGCTGCAAGGCCCACACCTCTTTGGCTATGCATGGTTTCGATCATATCATCAATGAGTGTTTGGACCTCTGGAGTGATTTTTTCAATTTTTTTTGCGATGATACGAAGACGATCATCTGGAAATGTTAATATTTTTAGTATAGACATATGCACTTAGAATTTTGAATTAATTTGAAGTTCAGTTAGCTTTATTGTCTAGATTCTAGACAGTTTATGGTCTAAATGACAGTATCCTCGTATTATTTCTATCCGTATCTCTTACTATTAAATATATTGGAAGGAAATTTTTGGTGCTTAAGTTTGATTAATTCTATCTATAAGGTTTTGTTTTTCCACGTAATAAGAGAAGGATATTTTTTAGATGAAATCTATATTTTGGTAGATTTGTTCATATCAAATGAAAAATTGGTTTTTCTGATTTTTTTTACGTTAGCAGAACAGCTTTTAAAAAAGCAATTGGAGATATGTAAAAATAGTGAGTTATTGCTAGTTTCTTAACTCTTAGTTAACTTAGAATGTAGAGGTTATACCAGTTGATGATTTCATAAATAAAAACAGAATATACTCATGTATGGACTCATTATAGTTCTGAAAAATGAAATTTTCAGAGTATGTTATTATTTACGGCGGCTATATTTGCAAGGGGAGGAGCTAAGCTATGATGGACATACTGATGTATTTATTCGAAACTTATATACATAGCGATGTTGAGTTGCGAGTGGAGCAGGATGAGTTAGAAGATGAGTTGCTTCGGGCTGGCTTCCATAAAAAAGACATCTTTAAAGTTCTAAATTGGTTGGAAGAGTTAGCAGCATTACGACAAAATGATGCATATTCTACTATTTCAACTAGTGCAGCGACTTCAATCCGAGTTTATACTCGTGAAGAGATGAAAAGGATTGATTTAGAGGGCCGTGGTTTTCTTTTATTTCTTGAGCAAGTAAAAGTTCTGACTACTGAGACTCGTGAAATGGTTATTGATCGAGTAATGGGATTAGAAACCAATGAATTTGAGTTAGATGATTTAAAATGGATTATCCTTATGGTACTGTTTAATGTGCCAGGAAACGAGCGTGCCTATACATTGATGGAAGAATTGTTGTACTCGAAAGAGAAGGGTATTCTTCATTAGGAGCCTTTAGCTTATTGATCTAGATAATTGCACATGAAAAACAGATCAATATTTATGCAGTGTGGTATTTTTAAAAAATTTGGGGTATTAGACTTTAAAAGATCGTATTTTCCCTCACATTTATAATTAAAGAAGCTTTATCTGTATTCATCTTCGTTGTGGAGGGGCTACATCTCAATGATTGAATTTTTTGTTAAATATTTTAATGGAGGAAATGACGTACACCAGTAAAAATCATAGTCATTTTATGTTCATTAGCTGCTGCAATAACTTCATTATCGCGTATTGATCCGCCTGGTTGAACAATGCATTTGACACCAAAGCGTGCAGCTATATCGATGCCATCGCGAAATGGAAAAAAGGCGTCTGATGCCATTGTGGAACCTTCTAGTTTTAAATTTGCTTCGGAAGCTTTCATGCCGGCAATTTTAGCTGCATCAATACGACTCATTTGTCCGGCTCCTATTCCAATAGTCATGCAACCTCTTGAGTATACAATCGCGTTGGATTTGACGTATTTTACGACTTTCCAGCAGAACAGAGCACTTTCTAACTCTCTCTCTGTTGCCTGACGTTTAGAAACTACTTTAAGATCATTAATTGAGATCGTACTTTGATCATGATCTTGGATTAATAAACCACCTTTGACGCATTTCATATCAAAACCAGTAGTTTTACTTGATTGTTCACCACACTGAAGTAGACGAATGTTTTTCTTTTCTGAAGCAACCTCAACTGCTCCGGACGAAACAGAGGGGGCGATAATGACTTCAACAAATTGATTCTTAATAATAGTTGCTACAGTTATTGCGTCTAATTTTCGGTTGAAGGCAATGACAGCACCAAACGCAGATATTGGATCTGTTTGATAGGCGCGTTTGTAGGCTATGAGTATATTTTTGCCTAACGCTACACCACATGGATTAGTATGTTTTACGATTACACATGCCGGTTCGCTGAATTCTTGGACACATTCAAGTGCTGCGTTAATATCAGTAATGTTATTATAAGAAAGTGATTTTCCTTGGATTTGAAGTGCAGTGGATACAGATCCGTCTTCAGAGTTTCTGTTAACATAAAAAGCAGCCGCTTGGTGGCTATTTTCACCGTAACGCATATCCTGCTTTTTTTCGAACTGTTGTTTAAGAATACGAGGAAATTTAGATTTTTTACTCATTTCACATTTATCTCTAGACTCAATTTTGAGGTTGAGATAGTCAGAAATTATCCTATCATAAACAGCTATATACTCAAACGCTGTAACGGCAAGAGCGAAACGTGTTTCAGAGGTTAGAGAAGCGTTGTTTTCATCCATTTCAGATATAATACGATCATAATCCTGAGTATTAATAATGATGGCTACTTTTTTATAATTTTTAGCCGCGGAACGAATCATAGCTTGGCCACCAATATCAATATTTTTTATTGCATCAATTAGCGTACAGTCATTTTTAGCTATAGTATTTGCAAATGGATAGAGGTTAACAACAACCATATCAATAGGTTCTATATTGTACATTTCCATTATATCATCATCTTGGCCAGGACGACCTAATATACCGCCATGGATTTTAGGGTGAAGTGTTTTAACACATCCATCCATCATTTCTGGGAAATTGGTATAATCTGAAACTTCAGTTATAGAAATTCCATTATTAGCGAGTAATTGCGCAGTACCACTTGTGGATAATATCCTTATGCCACGTTCAATGAGATTTTGTGCGAACTCAACGATACCAGTTTTGTCTGATACGCTAATTAAAGCGTGTTGAATGGGATGAATATCACTCATGTTGCTTTTCGCTCTCCTTTAAAACGCAGTGCTAGACTCAGCAAAAATATCTGCACTAAACCAACCTATTTAAACTAGGTATTTCTTATTAGCGCATTATAATTTATTTTAAAATAAAAGTCTTATGCGATCATCATTAATTTAATTTTCCACACACTAATTTTAACCTAAGGTTTTAATAAAGTGTAATATCCGTATTATTAAAGACATGCGATTGTTTAATAATATGTCATGATTTAACAAATATGAATCTGAAATTGAATAGCCTCTTTAATTTTTAGATGTTGTTGCGTGGTGAGTTCAGAGAAATCAAATTTGTGTAGCAGTTATTATGGATATGAATTATGGTATGCTGCGCAAAAGAACTGGATAAGGAATAATAATGAGTTAAATTGATTGCCATGCAATAAAAACACTCATAATTTATTTCTGAAATCCGAAATTTAATATAGAGAGATGCCTGTGTTATGTTTTCAAAGTTGCGCGTTTTAATAATTAATGGACCTAATCTTAATCTTTTAGGTTTACGGGAATCGATCTATTATGGTTTTCAACCACTAGCGCAAATTATTGATGGATTGCAAAAGCAGGCTAAAGAGGAACAGGTTGAGTTAGAATGTTTACAGCTAAATCGTGAATATGAATTGGTAGAAGCTGTTCATAATGCTTTAGGGAAAATAAGCTTTATTATTATAAATCCAGCAGCCTTCACTCACACTAGTGTGGTGTTGCGTGACGCTCTACTCGGTGTAGAGATTCCATTTATTGAAGTACATTTATCTAATATTTATGCACGTGAGCCATTTCGACATCGCTCTTATTTATCTGATAAGGCTCAAGGAGTGATCTGTGGTTTTGGTTCACAAGGTTATCAATTTGCTCTTTCTGCTGCTATTACGTATTTGCGATCAAAATAATCATTATGCTTAACCTGCAGAACTACACTATAAAATAGAAAGAGAAAAAAATGGATATTCGTAAAATTAAGAAGCTTGTCAAATTAATTGAAGAATCTGGTATCGCTGAATTAGAAATTTCTGATGGTGAAGAGTCAATACGCATCAGTCGTGGTGTTTCGTCTGTGTCTTCTATAGATCCAGTTCAATCTTCATCTTCTTCAGTGTCTCCTTCATCCTCGGCACCATCTGGTCATCAAGTTCTTTCTCCAATAGTGGGTACTTTCTACAGTTCTCCGAGTCCAAATTCAGAGCCATTTATTAAACTAGGACAACAAGTTATTGTTGGTGAAACATTGTGTATTGTTGAAGCCATGAAGATGATGAATCAAATTACGGCTGATAAATCAGGTATTGTGACTGCTATTTTGGTTAACGATGGTCAACTGGTTGAATTTGAACAACCGTTGGTTATTATTGAATAATAGGAGTTTCCTTTTAAAATGCTAGACAAATTACTTATTGCAAATCGGGGTGAAATTGCGCTTCGTATTCTTCGGGCATGTAAAGAATTGGGTATCAAAACCGTTGCTACTCATTCAGTAGCTGACCGTGATCTAAAACACGTACTCCTCGCAGACGAAACTGTGTGCATCGGTCCTGCAAGTAGTGTGGATAGTTACTTGAATATTCCTCGTATTATTTCAGCCGCAGAAGTGACAGGTGCTGCCGCTATTCATCCTGGTTATGGATTTTTATCAGAAAATGCCGATTTTGCAGAACAGGTAGAGCACAGTGGTTTTATTTTTGTCGGACCTAAGGCTGAAACTATCCGTATGATGGGAGATAAAGTTTCAGCTATAAATGTAATGAGAAAAGCTGGTGTTCCTTGTGTTCCTGGTTCGGATGGTTGTTTAAATGATAATGTAACAGAGAATATTGCACATGCTAGACGTATTGGTTACCCAGTAATTATTAAAGCATCTGGTGGTGGTGGTGGTCGTGGTATGCGTGTGGTTTACTCTGAAACTGAATTAATTCAGACTATCGCTATGACTCGTTCAGAAGCTAAGGTTACCTTTAACAATCATGATGTTTACATGGAGAAATTTCTAGAAAATCCTCGTCATGTTGAAGTACAGATTATTGCTGATGGTCAAGGTAGTGTGATCCATCTTGGTGAACGTGATTGCTCAATACAGCGTCGTCATCAAAAAGTAGTTGAAGAAGCGCCAGCTCCAGGTATCACTGACGAAATGCGTGAGTATATTGGAAAGTGTTGTGTAAATGCTTGTATTAAAATTGGATATCGCGGTGTAGGTACTCTTGAGTTCTTGTATGAAGATGGTGAATTTTACTTCATTGAAATGAACACTCGTATTCAGGTAGAGCATCCAGTAACTGAAATGGTGACTGGTATTGATCTTGTTAAAGAACAGCTGCGGATTGCTTCAGGTAAGCCTTTATCGTTTAGTCAAAACGAAATTAAAGTTCGTGGTCATGCTATCGAATGTCGTATCAATGCTGAAGATTCAGTCCATTTTTTTCCGTCACCAGGTACGATAAAATGTTTTCATGCGCCTGGCGGTATGGGAGTACGTTGGGAATCGCATATTTATACAGGATACGCAGTACCACCCTACTATGATTCAATGATTGGTAAGTTGATTGTATTGGGCGAACATCGTGATGTTGCGATTGCTCGTATGAAGAATGCATTGGCCGAAATAATCATTGAGGGTATTGAAACGAATGTTGCATTGCAAGAGTCCATTATGAATGACAAAGGTTTTCAACGTGGTGGGACAAATATACACTATTTAGAAAAGAAACTCGGATTTTAAATGAAAGTCGGTTACTTGTTCTGTTATTTAGTTTTATATTTTTAGCCTTTAAACAAATGAAACCTAAATAATTAAAGTTTATGGTTCCTTAGGTGTTTTAGAAATGCTTCCGCTTCAATAAAACCGGTGATACGCGCGTTTGGGATATGTTCGCCTTTCGAATTCCAAAATTCGATAGTTGGTAAGCCTAGCACGTTCATATGTTGCGTTAATCCGATACTTTGAGATGAATTCTTAGTTATATTTGCTTGAAGTAGAACAAAGGTTTTTAACCTAGCTTTAACGTCAAAATGATCGAAAGTATTTTGTTTTAATGCTTTGCACGCTACACACCAGTCCGAATAAAAATCAAGCATGATTGATTTTTTTTCTTTTTTAGCAAAAAATACCTGTTCTTCCAACTCTTGAATATTGTTTATTTGTGTAAATTCGATCTTCTGTTCGTTGTTTATCAAGGCATCTTTTTTTTGCTGAAAGAAAAAATTCATTGTAGGCTGTGCTGATATAAACAAGCCCGATATGGCGATAATGACGATTATGTTTTGTTTCCAAGTGCTAATTAGCAGTTTGTTTTTAATGTAATAAAGCCAAATAGAAGTTGTTAAACCGAGCAATGACCATAGCACAGTAATCCACATGTCTTGTAAAATTCGTTCTAGTAGAAAGATGCACATAGCAAGTAGAAGAAAGCCCAATAGCACTTTGATTGCACTATTCCAAGCACTTGTTTTCGGAAGCAACTTATTGCCTAACACTGCAGTAAGCATAAGTGGAGTACCCATACCTGTTCCTAGTGCATACAGTGAAATTCCTCCAGTGAATATATCACCGCTTTGTGTAAGATAAAGCAATGCTCCAGAAAGTGGAGGTGTGGTACATGGTGAGCAAACTAAACCCGATATCACACCCATATTAAATACCCTGAACGCACTGCTACTTTTCTGATTATTGCTGATATTTCTCACCCAAACTTGCATATTATTTGGTAATTGGAGATTATACAAACCGAACATTGATGCAGCAAGAGCAACAAATATGGTACTTAGAGTAATTAATGCATACGGATGTTGCATTGTTGCTTGAAATTGTATGCCTAAAGAAGCAGTGGTTAAACCAAGCAAAGAATAGGTCAATGCCATGCCTTGTACGTAAGTAAATGATAAGGCTAGCGCTCGAGTGTGACTAATGTTATTGCCTAATATGATAGTTGTTAAAATTGGATACATTGGTAGTACACAAGGAGTAAAAGCGAGACCAAAACCTAGAACGAAAAATAATAGAGGTGTCCACCAGTATTTAGCTAATTTATTTGCTAAATGGTTTTGTTGAGTATTTGAAATAATTTGCGTTGTCGTATTTTTTTCTTTAGGTTTTAGAGTGTTATTCCGAAAACTTTTGATGGGTACTATATGAGTTTCAGGAGGATAGCAAAAACCAGTTTTAGCGCAACTTTGGTACTGGACAACCAAATGTGCTCCTTTTTGATAATTATATAATGGTACTTTGATCATTAGTGGTTCAGAATAGATGTGGATTTCCTCAAGGAACTCGTTTGTGTAAAGTTGACCTTGAGGCATTTCGATATTCCTAATCGCAATTTTGTTACCAGTAATGGAAATACTTGATTGATAGAGATAGTAATTTTTTTTTACTTTCCAATTTAAGAAAATTTGATTGTTTTTTTGATAGAAGTTAAAGGGAACAGCTAATTTAATAGGGAGGAATTTATTGTTTTTGAGTATAGGGTTCAAGGCACTGTCTTCGCTATTATGCGTTGAAAACGTAGATTGTGCAGAAAAAGATAAAAGAAAAATGAGTAACGAGATAATTAATTGCATACAAATAATGATTGAGGTAAAAATATGGACGTACTAGCCAAGTTAGATTATTTTATAGGCAAATCTACATGCGATACAAATTTTACGCAATAATAAGGGAAATAATCCGCTTTTATCGAGTTTCTGTCATAATTTCACGAGAAAATACTTTTTCGCAATAGTGGCATTTCAGTTGTACATTTTCGTTTTTCATCCAGACTGAAAAACGACTTTCCACAGGTTCTCCATGAGAAATACAGTTGCTATTTGGACATTCAAATACACTATTTATTCGTTTTGGCAACGTTAACATAAGCTTATCAACCACTTTGTATTCTTTTATTTGATTGACTGTTGCTTTTGGTGCGTATAATGCTAGTTGATTAGCTTGCTCTTTAGTTAAAAAAATATTTTCAATTTTAATTAGATCTTTGTAACTTAATTCTGAAGATGGTAAATTTAGTCCAATAGTGATACGCTCATCCGTTTTGTGCATTTTAAATAGTTTAAGGATTTTAATTCCGACATGAGCAGGAATATGATCGATTACAGTACCGTTACAAATTGCTTCAACTTGCAGTTGAGTTTGCTTAATCATAATTCTCTCCTAACTCTCAGAGATTGTTGTTCAGAACTAGAGCCAATAGAGCTTTGCGTGCATAAACGCCATTCTCTGCTTGCTCAAAATAGTAAGCGTGCGAAGTTTGATCGACATTAGTGGCGATTTCGTCTATGCGAGGTAATGGATGTAATACCTTCATGTTATGACGTGCATTTTTTAGTGACTCTTTGGTTAAAATATAATCTGATCTAATATGTGCATATTCAGACTCATCAAAACGTTCTTTTTGTATACGTGTCATATACAGTACGTCAAGTTCCGGGATTACTTCTTCAATGCTGCTATGCTTGCTGTAAGTTATATCAGTTTCGCTAAGTTCTTGACAAATATAATCGGGCATTGCCAACACTTCTGGAGAGATAAAGAAAAATCGTGAACCGTTGAATTTGGATAGTGCCTGAGCCAGCGAGTGCACAGTACGGCCGTATTTTAAATCTCCAACAAATGCAATATTTAGGTTATCAAGTGTGCTTTGTGTTTCGTAAACTGAGAAGAGATCTGATAAGGTTTGGCTTGGATGTTGGTTAGCGCCATCACCGGCGTTAATAACAGGCACGTTTTGGGAAAATTCAGATGCTAGACGTGCGGCGCCTTCTTGTGGATGACGAATCACAAATGCATCGACATACGAAGATATTACTCGAATAGAGTCAGCTAAGGTTTCCCCTTTGTTTGTCAACGAGATATTAGAGCCATTATCAAATCCGACGATAGTTCCACCTAAACGTTGTACCGCTGTTTCAAAAGATAGACGAGTGCGTGTTGAAGGTTCAAAGAAACAGCTCGCTATCACCTTGTTTTTTAATAACTCTGGACTTGATTTTGCTTTGAATTTTTTAGTGGTGTTGATCACCATCTCTAGCTCACTACGAGCTAGTTCTGGAATGGAGATTATATGCTTGTTAAACAACGAATGAGCCACAACAGTTCCGCCTTATCTACATTTAAAGAGCTAGCTGGGATTATCGAAAAATATAACTTGTTATTTCGCTTTTTAAAATTCAGAAGTAAACAAGCTCAATGGATTCTACTAATAAAAATTTAATTTTCAACAATTTCTCTAGCGTATTTTATTTTTGCGAGTTTTTATTTGGATTTTCTATTTAGTCTATGGATATTTGAGAAGAGGTGTTCGATCATGATAGTTGTTAACTAAGTAAATCAGTAATTTCTACCATACGCATACTTATAATTAGAGAATATCTATAATTCAAAAATTAAAGATTGATATAAATTTTATCTATCTGCCTATTTTGTTAAATACGAGATATGTTTCCGGAGTTGAAATTTAATTTGTGCATCGGTTAAAGAGCGATCCTCCTTAGTTTAACTAGGAGATAATGCGCGTGTTGTGTAGTAATTGAATTAAAAAATTAATGATTAATATCATATTTAAAATAGCAAAATATGCAGAGTAAGATCGAATTTAATAATTATTCATGAATAATGTGTTGATCTAAATTTAAATCAAACCACAATAAAAACTAGGTTTTCGGTTTGGATTCACAAATGGAAAAGAAAGTACCCTTCGTATTAAATGGGATCATGTATCAACCTTCTAGCGCAAACGACAGAGAGCTAGTTGTCAATGGTCACTTCGTAAAGGTTCCTCTGTTTAGCAAGGAGGTTGTTGATGCGATTAAAAGCTCTAAAAAAATTGAGGAATTGGAGCTGCATTCCATTATAAATTTCTTGTATACTGTTGGTCAGCGTTGGAAAAGCGAAGAGTATTCGAGACGAAGAAGTTACATAAGAGATTTAGTGAAGTTCATGGGTTATTCAAAGCAAATGGCTAAGTTAGAGGCCAATTGGATATCCATGATACTATGTTCAAAAAGTGCTTTGTACGATATTGTTAGCAGTGATCTGGGATCGCGGCACATTGTCGATGAGTGGATACCCCAGGGGGAGTGCTATGTAAAAGCCTTTCCGAAAGGAAAGTCTGTTCACTTGCTAGCTGGAAACGTTCCCTTGTCTGGGATCACTTCCATTGTGCGCGCGATTATCACTAAGAATCAGTGTATTGTCAAGGTCTCTTCCTCCGATCCATTTACTCCAACTGCATTAGCCATGAGTTTCATTGATGTCGATCCAGATCACCCAGTTACTCGTTCTTTATCTATAGTTCATTGGTCGCACGCACACAGGGGAGATCTGAGTTTAGCTGTACAAATATTGGGTGAAGCTGATGTTGTTATAGCTTGGGGAGGAGAGGATGCCATTGAGTGGGCAGTTAAGCATACTCCACCCCATATCGATTTGATTAAATTTGGACCAAAGCAAAGTCTTAGTATTATAGATGATCCTAGAGATCTAGAAGCTGCAGCGAGCGGTGTAGCACATGATGTTTGTTTTTATGATCAACAAGCGTGTTTTTCGACACAAAATGTTTACTTTGTTGGTGAAAATTTTTGTGAATTTAAGAAGAAATTACAATCTAAACTAAGTTTATATGCCAATATTTTACCTAAAGCAGAGCAGAATTTTGATAGTAAAGTGGCATTCTCTTTGATGGAAAAAGAATGTTTGTTTGCTGGATATGTCGTAGATGTCGGAGAAAATCAAAGTTGGATGATGGTTGAGTCACCGGCTGGTTTGTTAAAAAATCAACCCTTAGGCCGCTGTGTTTATGTCCATCATGTTTCGGATGTTAGGGACGCTTATAGTTATGTCAGGAAATATATGACTCAGACAGTGTCCATATACCCTTGGGAATCATCTTTCAAATATAGGGATGAATTAGCCAGTTGTGGTGCAGAAAGAATTGTTGAATCAGGAATGAATAATATATTTAGGGTGGGTGGTGCTCATGACACGATGCGCCCCCTGCAACGTTTAGTCCGGTTTGTCTCGCAGGAAAGGCCATTTAATTTTACAACGAAAGACGTTGCTGTTGAGATTGAACAAACGAGGTTCTTAGAAGAGGATAAATTCCTCGTTTTCGTACCGTAGCATGGAAGAACATTATATGAGTAATGGGTTTGTCAATTCTACAATTGATCATGTGATTAAGATGAACGACAAAGAAATCCGGGTTTGGGAAACTTTATCTAAAGAAGGATCACCCAAGAGGAACAAGATAATACTGATTTCATCTGGGTTTACTAGGCGTATGGATCATTTTTCAGGTTTAGCTGAGTATCTGTCAAGTAATGGTTTTCGAGTTGTGCGTTATGACTCTCTCGATCATGTTGGTTTAAGCACTGGCGATATTGATGAATTTACTATGACGGTTGGTAAGCAAAGTTTGTTGGCTGTGGTTAGGTGGCTGAATGATAAGAACATTTATGACATTGGTTTGATCGCCGCTAGTCTTGCTGCAAGGATTGCTTATGAGATCATTTCTGAGGTTCGTCTTTCTTTTTTAATTACAGCTGTTGGTGTAGTAAATTTGCGGGATACTTTGAAAAGAGCACTAGGTCTTGATTATTTAAACTTCCCTATTGGAGAATTGCCTGATGATTTAGAATTTGAAGGGCATCGTTTAGGAGCTAAGGCTTTTGTTCATGATTGTTATGCGCATCGTTGGCAGGATTTTTCCTCTACTGTGCAGAACGTAAGAGGCCTTTGTGCTCCGTTTATTACTTTTATTGCCAGCAATGATTCTTGGGTAAAGCAAGAAGAGGTTTTTGAAATGTTATCGAATATTTCCAGCGATTATAAGGTTTATTCTTTCTTTGGTGCTTCTCACAATTTGGGAGGGAATTTTGTTGTGTTAAGGAGTTTTTATCAATCCATAACAAAAGCTGCAATTGCCTTAGAAAAAGGAAGTCTAAATCTCGATGCTGACATATATGAGCCTAAATTTGAACAGATTACTGTTACAACAGTTAATGAGCGTAGGATGAGAGCTCAAATAGAGAATCAATCTCTAGCCGTCTCCTAATATAGTTTCTATAGGGACAGCGTTTATCAAAACAAGGAATGAAAAAATGAAATTTGGAAACTTTTTACTTACTTATCAGCCTCCTCAACTCGATCAAACTGAGGTCATTAAACGCATGGTCAATTTGGGTAGGGCTTCGGAATCATGTGGCTTTGACACGGTATGGTTGCTAGAGCATCACTTCACTGAGTTTGGTTTACTCGGTAATCCTTATGTTGCAGCAGCTAATTTGCTTGGTGCAACCAAAACGTTGAATGTTGGTACTGCTGCTGTTGTGTTACCGACTGCCCATCCAGTGCGTCAACTTGAAGATGTGAATCTTCTTGATCAAATGTCGAAAGGTCGTTTTAAGTTCGGGATTTGTCGAGGTTTATATAACAAGGATTTCCGCGTTTTCGGAACTGACATGGATAATAGTCGCGAACTTATGAACTGTTGGTACGATATCATGGTTGAGGGCATGGAAAAAGGTTCTGTTTCTTCAGAGAGCGAACATATTAAATTTCCTGAAGTTACTGTTGGTCCGAATTCCTATATTGAACGGGGTGCTCCAGTGTATGTAGTGGCAGAGTCTGCTTCAACTACTGAATGGGCTGCAGAAAGAGGGTTGCCTATGATTCTAAGCTGGATTATCAATCTCAATGAAAAGAAAGCTCAACTTGATCTTTACAATGAAGTTGCGCTTGAACATGGTCATGATATTTCGAAGATTGATCATTGTTTATCTTATATTACATCAGTCCAGCATGATAGCAATCAAGCCAAAGATACGTGTCGTGATTTTTTAGGGCATTGGTATGATTCTTATCTTAACGCTACCACAATATTTGACGATTCAGACCAAACTAAGGGTTACGATTTTAATAAAGGTCAGTGGCGAGATTTTGTCTTAAAAGGGCATAAGGATACCAACCGTCGTATTGATTACAGCTATGACATTAATCCTGTTGGAACACCAGAGGAGTGCATTAATATTATTCAGTCTGATATAGATGAAACTGGTATTAGTAATATTTGTTGTGGGTTCGAAGCTAATGGTGGCGAAGAGGATATCATTGCTTCAATGCAGCTTTTCCAGTCTGATGTTATGCCGCATCTAAAAGAAAGAAGCAAGCATTAACCATCTAGGATAAAAGGGGTTACGTATGAAATTCGGATTATTTTTTCAAAACTTTCTTACTGAGAATCAGTCGTCGGAGGTAGTTTTAGATCGTATGATAGAAATTGCCACTTATGTCGACGAATTGAATTTTGAGCAAATTTCTGTCTATGAAAACCATTTTTCGCCTAATGGAATTGTAGGGGCTCCATTGACTGTGTCTGGTTTCCTATTGGGTTTAACCAAAAAGATAAAAATTGGTTCGCTGAATCATATTTTAACTACTCATCATCCTGTCCGATCAGCAGAGGAGGCTTGTTTGCTTGATCAGATGAGTGAAGGACGTTTTATCTTTGGTTTTTCCGATTGTGAAAAAGAGAGTGAAATGGCGTTTTTCAATCGTCAATTAGATTCTCAAGAGCAGATCTTTAATGCTTGTTATGATATTATCAGTGAATCCTTTAGCACTGGTTATTGTCATCCTGATAATGACTTTTTTAATTTTCCTAAAATATCTGTCAACCCGCACGCTTTTACCCCAGGTGGACCCTTACAGTATGTAACAGCTAGTAGCTCAAAGGTTGTTGAATGGGCAGCTAAGAAAGCTCTTCCATTGATATTTAAATGGGATGATAGCAATCAAACTAGATCTCAGTATGTTGAGCAATATAAGGCTGCAGCGCTGAGATTTGGAGTAGATGTCACTAATGTGGGACATCAACTGACGTTGATGGTTAATGAAAATTCTGATAGTGCAGTTGCTAAGCAGGAATCTAGAGAGTACTTTTCTGCTTTCGTTAAGGAGATGTATCCTTCTGTTGAACATGAAGAAAAATTGGAAGAGCTTATTGCTGAAAATGCGATTGGTAATTGCGATGAATGTCTTGAGGCAAGTAAATTGGCGTTAGAGAAATCAGGAGCCTCACGGTTACTGATGTCGTTTGAGTCTATTAAGAATCTTGCACATCAAAAGTCGGTTATCAATTTAATTAATGAAAATATTGGCAAGTATCATATGTGATTTTGCCAAGAAACTCTGTACTCCAAAGGGCGGTGGTAGCTTAGTTTTATCACTGCCCGCGCGTTGTTATTTTTCACTTTAGGATGAAACTTATGAGTGTTGTTCCTCATATGAAGCTAGAAGATATTGATGTGAGCTCAGAAATTGATAATTTGATTTTTATGAGTTCTCCGTTTGAGTTTTCTTATCAAGCTCAAAAAAAAATCCAAAGAGAGCTAGTATTGAACGCATTTCGTTACCATTATGCGAATAATTCTGATTACCGTAAGTATTGCGGGGTGTCAGGTGTTGATGCAAGTCTTTCTGATGTTGATGATATTCCTGTTTTTCCTAATTCAGTATTTAAGTATTCTAAGCTAGTCACAGCGAATAAGGATGATATAGAAAATTGGTTCACAAGTAGTGGAACTCAAGGTATTAAGAGTTTTGTTCCGCGTGATAGAGTAAGTATTGAACGTTTGTTGGGTTCTGTTATTTACGGAATGAAATATGTGGGTAATTGGTTCGATCATCAAATGGAGCTGGTCAATCTAGGTCCTGATCGATCTGATGTTAATGATATCTGGTTTAAGTATGTCATGAGTTTGGTTGAGCTGCTTTATCCAACAACTTTTACTGTGCATAACGAGAAAATAGATTTTAAACTCACATTGCAAGCTTTAGATAGAATTAAGAGTTCTAATAAAGCGATCTGCTTGGTTGGTCCTCCTTATTTTGTATTTCTACTTTGTGAACATATGAAGAAAGAAGGTCTTAAATTTAATGGCGGAGAGTCGTTCTATATTATCACTGGGGGCGGATGGAAAAATCACGAAAATAAATCTCTTAATCGTGTTCGCTTCAATCACTTGTTGATGGATGTCTTTCAGTTATCTGATAAAAGTCAAATTCGTGATACCTTTAATCAAGTTGAATTAAACACTTGTTTTTTTGAAGATGAACAGCAACGTAAAAGGGTGCCGCCTTGGGTGTATGCTCGAGCGTTAGATCCCGTAACTCTTAAATCTCTTCCGAATGGTGAGTTAGGGCTTCTGAGTTTCATGGATGCTTCAGCCACCAGCTATCCCGCTTTTTTGCTTACTGATGATGTTGGTATTATTTTAGAACACGCTGATGGGGTGGTTGGAACAAGTGTCGAGGTATTGCGTAGAGTGAAAACGAGAACGCAAAAAGGGTGTGCATTAAGCATGTCGAAGGCTTTCGCTGATAGATGATTGCGAGGAATGAAGTATGATTGTTCGTTGCGCTGTAACCGACGTTATTCAGATGTCGAGTAGTGTTTATAGAGTTCTTTTAAAGCCGGAAGTCAATATTGTCTTTAAGGCTGGACAATACTTGAAAGTGCATTTTAACTCTAAGAGTTATGCTTTCTCGATTGCTAGTTCTCCATTAGATCAGGATTTGATTGAATTACATATCAGAAAGAACGAAGGGATTGGCGATAGCTGTATCGTTGGTTGTTTTCAACAAGCTTTAAATGAGAACATTCTAGTAGATGTTCCGCATGGTGATGCTTGGTTACGAGAGGATAGCGATAGGCCGATACTGCTTATGGCTGGTGGTACTGGTGTATCTTATGTTTCTGGAATTTTGAAGAAATGTATTAGTTCAAAAATGGTTCAACCTATTTACTTATATTGGGGAGTGAAAAATATTGAACTGCTTTATGTGCATAAGGAACTTATCGATTTAGTAGCAACACATGATAATGTTTATTACGTCTCTGCAGCGGAATATATGGATGATGTCCATCATTTGGTCAAAAAAGGTACCGTGCTTGATGTTATTCTTAATGATTTCAATAATCTCTCTCAGTTTGATATTTACATGTGTGGTCCAGTGCCAATGATTAAGGCTGCTAAGGTATTATTAGGAAATTATAGAAATGCGAATTTAGAACGAATGTTTTCTGACGCGTTAGCCTATGTTTAATCTTAACACTGTCTAGGTCGGTCAGATTTGAACGGTTCTTTTACAGGCTGGTGGTTATTGTATTTATAACATAGTACCAGCTGTTTTTTTACTTCAAAATAAGGTATTAAGTTGATGAAAAGAATAAAATTGATGTTTTTAGTTTTTCATTTAGTGCTTTCAGCTATTGTCACAGCAGCCACACAAGAGGTAAATGTGTATTCTTACCGTCAACCTTTCCTTATTAAGCCAATGTTTGACGAATTTACTAAGGAAACTGGTATAAAAGTAAACGTGAGGTTTGCAAAGAAAGGATTGGCAGAAAAATTGATTCGGGAAGGTGAACATAGTCCTGCTGATGTTATTTTAACTGTAGATATTAGTCGCCTTGCAGATTTGACTAATAAGGGCTTAGTACAAAAAGTTGCGAATAAAGTTATTGAAAAAAATGTTCCTCCTCAATATAGGGATAAAGAGAATGAGTGGTTTGGACTTACAGTACGTGCTCGTTCTGTTTATTCTTCGAAAGATCGTATAGGTAAGCTTAGCAAAGATTTTACTTATGATGACTTAGCTGCGCCTAAATTCAAAGGTAAAATATGTACACGTTCAGGTAAGCATCCTTATAATTTATCGTTGGTTTCCGCTATGATCGCTCATAAAGGTGAAGAAAAAACGAAAGAGTGGCTAATAGGAATGAAGAAAAATCTAGCTCGTAAACCTCAGAGCAATGATCGTGGACAGATTAAGGCGATTAAGGAGGGCTTGTGCGATCTCTCATTAGGCAATAGTTACTATTTGGGTAAAATGTTTAATGATGAAGAACAAAGCGTTTGGGCTAAATCTGTTCATATTAATTTTCCCAGCCAAAAAGAAGCGGGTACACATGTTAATATAAGTGGTATGGCGATGGCTAAATATGCGCCAAATAGAGATAACGCAGTTAAATTAATGGAGTTTTTAACAAGCAAAAAAGCTCAAGAAATGTATGCTGAGATAAATTATGAATATCCAGTAAAAGAGGGTGTTAAGATATCAGATTTAGTTAGATCTTGGGGCGATTTTAAAGCGGATACTGTTCCTTTGAGTAAAATTGCTGCCAACCATACAATAGCTGTAAGACTTTTAGATGAGGTAAAATTTGACCTTTAATATTTTTATACAGACTTTTGTTATTATATGACTAGAAAGGAGGGTATTTTTGTATGGAAAGCCAGTAGTGCAGCTCTAGCGCTCTTGTTAGTTTCACCAACGTTGGCAATATTTTATACTGCTGTTGGTGATAACAACGATGTTTTTTTGCATCTTCTTTCAACGGTGTTACCGACTTACGTGTTTAACACTCTCGTTCTTGTAATGGGAGTTATGTTGGTTTCTCTTATTCTGGGTGTACCGAGTGCTTGGTTTGTCGCTATGTGTAAGTTGCCCTCTGAGAGAGTTCTTCAGTGGGCGTTAGTTTTACCGTTAGTAATGCCAGGTTATATTGTTGCATATGTTTTTACTGATTGGTTCGATTTTGCTGGTCCAGTTCAGGTCTTTTTGCGTCAGCTGACGGGTTGGGAAGTAGGAGAGTATTGGTTTCCGGACATCCGCACGTTAGCTGGTGCAACTTTGATTTTAGCCTTGGTATTTTATCCCTATGTGTACCTGCTTTGTCGCGCTGCATTCATGGAACAAGATATTACCCTTCTCGAATCAGCAAAGTTACTCAGGTGCTCTCCTTGGAAGATTTTTTTTCGTGTTTCATTACCTTTAATTCGTCCTGCTATTGCTGTTAGCTTATCTTTGTTAGCAATGGAAACTATTGCTGACTTTGGTACTGTCAGTTATTTTTCTGTTAATACTCTTACCACTGCTGTTTATGATACTTGGTTTGGATACTCTAGTTTAGCTGCTGCCTCTAAAATTTCAGCTATGATGTTACTCTTTGTTTTCATTGCGCTAAGTATAGAAAGATATGGTCGATGTAAACGAGAATTGCTTCAAACCCCATTTAAAAATTGTAATAATTTTCGTTATGAGCTAGTTGGTTGGAAAAAATGGGTAGCATTGGCATGGTGTTGGGGGATTGTTTTCATTGCGTTCGTTTTTCCATTATTACAATTATGTATCTATTCTTATAGATATTTTAAGGATATCTGGATTATAGAGTTTTTTGAGTATGCGTTGAATAGTTTTCAGATCTCTATAACGGTAGCTTTTTTCAGTGTTTTTATTGCTCTTGTTGTAAATTTTTGTCATCGAGTTGACCCAAGTAGAAAGAGTATCCTGTATATGCGTATTTCATCCATGGGGTATGCTGTTCCTGGAACGATATTGGCTCTTGGCGTGATGGTGCCTTTGTTGTTTATTGATTACTTTATTAATAATTTGAGCGAAATTATGGAATGGGGAAAGCCAGGATTGATACTTTCTGGTTCTGTGTTCGCCTTAATTTTTGCTTTAGTAGTGCGTTTTTCTGCAGTTGCGATTGGTAGTATTGAAAGTAGTTTAAGTAAGATATCGCTATCTTTAGACATGGTATCTCAAACCATAGGATGCAATTTAAGTCAGATGTTATATCGGGTTCATTTTCCTTTGATACGTAGGGGATTATTGGTCGCTGCATTGTTGGTATTTATTGAATCAATGAAAGAACTAAACGCTGGATTATTATTACGTCCTTTTAATTTTGAGACGTTAGCTACCTATGTATTTAACTATGCTTCAGATGAACGTTTGGAGTTGGCTGCTCTTCCCGCTGTATTAATTGTATTAATTGGTTTAATTCCACTAATTATTGTTAATAGTTCATTAAGGAGTAACCAAACCGATGAGTTTTGCGTTATCTGTTCAGAACCTAACGTATAAATATGATTCTCAAATTATACTGAAATTTCTTTCTTTAGACGTCAAGCATGGTGAAATTCTCTGTTTATTAGGTGTTAGTGGTTGCGGTAAGACAACACTGCTCAAAGTAATAGCAGGTTTGTTACCTTTAACTTCTGGAGTGCTGAGTTTAAATTCTAGGATTCTGGATGATGGTAAGTGTTGGCTACCTCCAGAACGACGTAATATCGGCATGATTTTTCAAGATTATGCTTTGTTTCCACATTTGACAGTTGCTGAAAATATAGCTTTTGGTTTGCATAATATGAGTGCAAACAGTAAGGTCAACAGAGTCAATGAGATGCTAATGATGGTACGTTTGTCTAATTATGCTAGCCGTTTCCCACATCAGTTGTCTGGTGGTCAGCAACAACGTATCGCCATTGCTCGTTCATTAGCATATAAACCAGATTTACTTTTGTTGGACGAGCCGTTTTCTAATATTGATCCTCAAGTGCGATATGAACTAATTTCAGAGATTCGTAAAGTTTTTAAAGTACAGGGGGTTACTGCTATTTTTGTTACTCATAGTCGGGAAGAAGCATTTGCTTTTGCGGATAAGATGGCCATAATGAACCACGGTATGATTGAGCAATGCGGTTTGGCATCAGAACTTTATTACCATCCTGTGAGTAGATTTGTTGCTGATTTTTTAGGAGTAGGGAGTTATTTATCTGCGAGAAAAATATCAAAATATAAATATCAAACTGAATTTGGTGTTATTGAAACGCAAGCTTATCAGCATGTCTATATTAATTCTGATTGCGAATTGCTTCTACGTCCTGAGCAAGTACAGATTAAATCTGATTCAGGAAGTAATGCAAAAGTTTTGGAGCAGCAATTCATGGGTGGTTATTCTCGTTATATGATTGAGTTAAATGGTAAGAAACTTTTGTCGAATTCATATGAAGATTTCAAAATAGGGCAGATGGTTTCTGTAAAATTGGATACGCAAGACATTTTAGTATTCTAGTACTGTGGTTTTATGTTATGGAATTTTTTTTGAATAGACTTTCATATTATGCCAACAAACGGAGCAGTGTAAATTTGAGTTATGGATCAGTTGAAATAGAGTTTCGCTTAATTCTAAAATTAAACCAGATCTAATTTGGATTTTTTGCTTTGTGTCTATCGAGAGAACATCCATTTTGGGGTGCGCATGTTCTATAAAGTATTAATTTTAGTTTTTATCAGTTTCCTGTCCCTTTCCGTAAACGCAAACAATTTTAGTTACAACTATTTTGAAGTGAGTACTGCAACTAGACCAAAAATGACAGGTTTACAATTTAGTACTTTTTTAACCGAAAATTCACACATTGTTAGCCGTGTTGATACTTGCTTTAATAGTGAGTGGGATGTAGCAGTTGGTATTGGGTTTAATGGTCCCGTAGATCAATTAGTTGATGTTTATGGTCAGTTTCTAATTCATTATTTAAATAGTATAGGGAGAACGATCCAAACAGAAATTAATATTGGTGGACGTATGTGGATAACAGAGAAAATTGAAGTTACTGGTCGTATTGGTCGTAATGATGACCGTTCTGTTTTTCATTCAGGTATTAGATTCCATTCAACACAGCAGCTTTCTATTTCTGCTGAGGTACGGAATAATGGTCTTTATGGTCCGCAGGCGACTATGTCTGTGCGCTTTCACTTTTAGTGAGTTGGTATTGAATGAAAATTGTTTGATTCATGCTGACTTAGCGATGGTGCTTGTGGGTTGAAATATGAGCGAGGAGTGGATAATGTCACTTTTTCAAAAAACTAAAAAGTATGATTATGATCAATTTTATAAACTTTCAATAAATACTCTACAAGGTAAGAAATTGAGTTTTAGCGATTTCCGAGGAAAGGTTGTACTTATTGTAAACACTGCTAGTCAGTGTAGCTTTACATCACAGTATGTTGGTTTACAGCAGCTATACGAAAAGTATACTGAAAGAAATTTAGTAGTTTTGGGTTGTCCATGTAACCAGTTTGCTAATCAGGAGAAAAAAAGCGTTGATGAAATCAAAAAGCAGTGTTTGGCGAAATATGGAGTTGGTTTTTTCATTACTGAGAAAATCAAAGTAAATGGTCATAATAGTCATCCAGTTTTTTCATATTTAAAGCAAGCATTACCAGGTTTATTGGGTAATTTCATTAAATGGAATTTCACTAAGTTTTTGATTGGTAGGGATGGTATTCCAATTAAACGATTTTCGCCAGTTACTCAACCAAAGTCATTAGAGATGTATATTCGAAAAGCGTTAGTAACATAAATGTATTTTGTGTTCAGCTTAATTTTCTTATGAAAAGTAATTATTTAGATATCGAAGAAAGGAATTTTTAGTCATGTATGGGGTAGTGTCGTTAGATTAGAGTGTTATTAACTCTTTGGTTAATCTTGTATCAACTGCTAAATATAGAAAAGCATTTTACTTTTAAAAATTAAATTAATGCATATACAGTTCACATTGGTGTCTGTTTAGCATTAATTAAACCTGATTATATCAAATTATTTCATGGTCCTGTACGGTACGCCTCGGCTATATAGTGGTATCAAATATCTTATTGTTATCGTGATTGCTTTATTTGAGTTTGTTGTACAGTTTTAGAGCGGATTGGGTAAAATCTTAAGACATTCTTACTGAGATTCTTTCATATAATTTTGAAGTGTTTTGAGGTTTTAGAAGCGGGATATGGTCTTATAAATTTAGTGAGGAAATAGCAATGAAAACTTATCAGCGTGAGTTTATCGAATTTGTACTGGAAAAGAGAATTTTAAAATTTGGTAAATTTACCTTAAAATCTGGTCGTAAAAGTCCTTATTTTTTTAATTCTGGATTGCTAAATACAGGTTGTGATCTTGAGCGTTTAGGATATTTCTATGCTGCAGCTTTGTTTGATTCAAGTGTTGAATTTGACGTTCTGTTCGGGCCAGCTTATAAGGGGATTCCAATTGTGACTACTACAGCAATTGCTTTATCTAATTATCATAACATGAATACACCTTATTGTTTTAATAGAAAAGAGGTAAAAAATCATGGTGAAGGCGGCAGCCTGGTAGGCTCTCCATTAAAAGGCCGTGTTGTATTGGTTGATGATGTGATTACTTCTGGTAAAGCGGTACGTGAATCAGCCAAAATCATTCAAGAGAATGGTGCGTATTTGACCAGTATTTTTGTTGCTATTGATCGTCAAGAAAGAGGCCAGGGTATATTATCTGCTGTTCAAGAAGTAGAGGAAGATTTTAGTTGTTCAGTTTTCAAAATTGTTAGTCTAACAGAATTGGCAACTTACCTTGAAAGCAAAAAAATATACAGCCATCATTTAACTGCATTAAAAACATATCTTAATTCATACGGTATTTAATATTTTAAATTATCAATCTGTTTAATTTTAAAATGACTCCGTAAGTCTAGTGAAATTTCATTCATGTACTTTAACCACTTCAATTTCCCTATGTATTTATATCTTTATCTAGAGCTGTACTTTTTCAATAAATAGTTTTAAGTGATGCTCATCAATATTGAATAATAACGCTTGATCATCGAGTTCCGCTTTTCTAAAGGAGAGAGCTAATACTTCACTTCGAATATAATCTTCTTGCTCCTCGATCCATTTATTCAATGGGTTAGAAGCCATATATTTTACATGAATGCGATCTTCAATCTTCAAATTTTTATTTTTCCGAGTTTTTTGAATGAGACTTACCACTTCTCTTACTATTCCTTCTTTAATTAATTCATCGTTAAGCTCACAATTAAGCACAATTGAGATATACTGATTTGATAATGCATCATTACCTTTTTTAGCTTTGCGGACCACGCATATTTCTTTATCAGTAAATTCTTTATCATCAATTTTAATAGCACCTTTTTTTAGAAGTTCAAATAGTTTAGATTCATTCAAAGATTCGATTTTTGACTTATATTTTTTAAATTCTTTCCCCAGTTTTTTTCCTAGCACTGGGAAATTAGGTTTAGCACAATATTCAATATAATCAGATTCGTTGCGACTATATTGAATCGTTTTTACATTAAGCTCGGATTTTAGATACTCTTCCAGCATAGAAATGCGGTAAAGTACTTCCTGTTCTTGATGTAACACAGTGAGTTTGTAGAGTGGAATTTTAAGCTTAATCTTGTGTTGTTCACGTTTCTGTCTTCCAAGCAGAATTATATTTATTAATTCATGAACGGAATCTTCTAGTTGGAAATTTGTTTTATTTATATCTTTTTCAGGAAAACGACATAAATGCACAGATTTAGGTTGAGTTTCTTGATTCGACATTTTCTTCATTTCCAGATAAATGTATTCGGATAAGAACGGGGTAAATGGTGCCATAAGAGTAGAAAATTCTTTAATGCAGGTGAATAGAGTTTGATATGCTAATACTTTATCTTGATTAATATGCGCTTGCCAAAATCTTGTTCGATTTAGGCGAATGTACCAATTGCTTAACTGTTCTAAAAATTCGAACAAGGAAGGTACAACATTATATAATTGGTATGCTGCCATTTTTTTATTAACTTTATATTTCAGACTTTGCAGTCTAGAAATTATCCATTGATCTAGGATATTTTCCGGTTGAAAATCATTTCTTGGCATTTTCCAGTTATCGATTTGAGTATAGCTTTGTAGAAATTTAAATGAATTTAACCAAGGTAGCAAAACACGACGAACCATTTCTTGAGATCCCGAGTTACTGAATCTTTGCTCTTCTCCTTTTACTAATCCTGAGTTTATCAGATATAGCCTTAATGCGTCAGCACCATGTGTTTCCATCAATTGATTTGGTGATGTATAGTTACGCAGTCGCTTCGACATCTTTTTCCCATTTTCAGCCACTACAATACCATTGACAATGACATTTTGAAACGCTGGTTTTTTAAACAAGCAGTTGCTTATTATTTGGAGTGTATAAAACCAGCCACGAGTTTGATCAAGACCTTCAGCAATAAATTGTGCAGGGAACCTTTTTTCAAGTGATCGTTTATTTTTAAATGGGTAGTGAATTTGAGCGTAAGGCATTGATCCGGATTCGAACCAACAGTCTAGAACTTCCTCAATACGTTTGTATGTACCTGGTTCATTTTTCAGAGTAAACATTAAGTGATCAACATGATCTCTGTGTAAATCTTCAACTTTATGGCCAGTATATCTTTTAAGTTCTTCACGAGAACCAATACAAACGTAGTTTCCAGTTTTGTCATTACGCCAGATTGGAATTGGTGTTCCCCAATAACGATTACGGGAAATTGCCCAGTCAATAGAATTTATCAACCAGTTTTTCATGCGACCATCTTTCAGATATTTAGGTATCCAATTGATTTGTTTATTATTTTCAACTAGTTCATCCCGCATTTGTTTTACTTTAACATACCAGGATGGAATGGTTCGATAAATGATCGGCGAATCTGAACGCGGACAAAAGGGATAACTGTGTACGATAGTATCGTATCTATACAATAGACCACGTTTTTTCAGTGCTTGAATGATTGCTTTATTGGCGTCTTTAACAAACATACCTTTGAAATCAGTAACTTCATCTGTAAATTTCGCTTTCATGTCGATTGGACAGACTGTTACATCAATATTATGAGATTTCAAAACACGGTAGTCATCTTCTCCAAAAGCAGGGGCAGCATGAACTATTCCAGTACCGGTATCAGTGCTTACGTAATCGTCTGAGATGATGACGAATGCTCCCCTTTCCTTGAGATGCCTGAAGTATGGGAAAAGAGGCCGATAAGCTGCTCCTTCCAAATCGTGTCCTTTGCATGTTTTTAAAGTTCTGATATTTTTATTTTTTGACATGGCCTTGAGACGTGCATCGGCAATCCATAACTTTTGTTGGGTATCCTTATCAAAAATTAATGTATAGTGAGCGTTTTTATTGATACACAATGCTAGGTTAGATGGCAAAGTCCATGGAGTAGTAGTCCAGGTAGCAATATACTCATCAGAGTTTTCTAGCTCAAATAAGACCGTAATAGCAGGATCCTGAATGTCCTTGTAATTAGATGTAGCCTCAAAGTTAGATAATACTGTCATTAGTTCAGTCGAATAAGGCACTACTTTTTCACCTTGATAGACTAATCCTTTATTCCACAGTTGCTTGAATACCCACCAGACTGATTCCATATACCATGGTTCCATAGTACGATAATCGTTCTTGAAATCAACCCAGCGACCAATACGAGTGATTGTTTTTTCCCATTCTTTTGTATAGAGCTGTACTATTGAACGGCACTTGTTGTTATATGCGGTGATTCCGAGTTTTTTAACTATTTCTTGGGCTGACATTCCGAGTTCTTTATCGATTTCATGCTCGATAGGTAGACCATGACAATCCCATCCGAAACGACGTTGTACGTAATAGTTTTTCATTGTAAAATAACGAGGTATGATGTCTTTAATCGTTGAAGCGAGTAAGTGTCCGTGATGAGGCAAGCCTGTAGCAAACGGAGGGCCATCATAGAAAACATAAGCGTCGCTATTTTTTGTTTGTTCTAAAGATTCTTGAAAGATTTTGTTTTCTTTCCAAAAATTAAGAATGCGATGTTCTGTTTCTACAAATGAGAAATCCGATTTGGCTTCTTGTTTAGTATTTATCACAGATATTGTCTCAAAATAAATTGTTAACTGAATTATTGGCGATGTTTCTTAACTAGTTTTCTAGAACGTAGTAGCTTCTTCAACCGTGATTCTAAACTTAAGTACAAGACTTATAGTGGAGCAATACTTGAAGAGGAAAGCTAATTGTCTAATCATGGCATACTTACTTCTCGTTAATCATAAGAGGAAGTGAAAATTACAAGTGGATTCAAAATCCGATATTAGGGAGAAAGATATCAGATTTCATATTTTGATTACAGAGGGATTTGAAGTTATGTAGGTGCTTCTCACCTATATCTTTAGTCATTTGTGTATTTGAACTAGAAAATTCTTAATGGTAAATAAAATTGCTTCATTTCTTTTTAAAATATACTCATACTTCGCTTTTCCGTGGTTTTTCAGAAATTAAGTCAAATATTAGATGTAGCGCATGCATACAACTAAATGGTCAAGAGGAATTCGGTGGTGAGACCTGCATTTTATCAACAGATCCGTAATAAAATCAAACAAATTAAAGCAGAAGGGTTATATAAAGATGAACGTATTATAACTTCAGCTCAAAAATCAAAAATTTCTATTTCTTCTTTTTCAGAGGACGTTTTAAATCTTTGCGCAAATAATTATTTAGGTTTAGCTAATCACCCTAAGTTAGTTGAGTCAGCAAAACTTGGTATGGATAAATACGGTTTTGGTATGGCTTCAGTACGCTTTATTTGCGGTACTCAAGACTTACACAAGGAACTAGAAAAGAAGCTATCTGAGTTTCTTGGTAAGGAAGATACAATCTTATACACTTCCTGTTTCGATGCAAATACTGGTTTATTTGAAGCACTACTTACTGAAGAAGATGCGGTTATTTCCGATGCTTTAAATCATGCTTCAATTATTGATGGAGTGCGCTTATGTAAAGCAATGCGTTTTCGTTATGCAAATAATAATATGCAGGAATTAGAACAGAAGCTAATAATAGCAAGAAAAAAAAAGGTGCTTAATATTCTTATTGTGACTGATGGTGTATTTTCTATGGACGGAGTAGTGGCTAATTTGCCAGCTATCTGTAATTTAGCAGAAAAATACGATGCGCTGGTTATGGTTGATGATTCTCATGCCGTTGGTTTTATGGGTAAAAAAGGTTCGGGTACACCGGAATATCATAATGTTGTTGATCGTATCGATATAGTTACGGGAACTTTAGGTAAAGCAATGGGGGGAGCTTCAGGCGGGTACGTTTCGGGAAAAAAAGAAGTAATTGATTGGTTGCGTCAGCATTCGCGTCCATACTTGTTTTCTAATTCTCTTGCACCTGCGATTTTATCTGCTTCTATATGTGCTCTTGATTTATTGAAGGAATCTAATAGGTTGCGTGATCGTCTATGGAAGAACACTTCGCATTTTCGTACTCGTATGAAAAAAGTTGGATTCACTTTAGGTGGTCTCGATCACGCTATTGTTCCAATCATGCTTGGTGATGCGAAATTGGCTACTGAATTTGCAAATCGTGCATTAAATCAGGGCATCTATGTTGTGAGTTTTTCTTTTCCAGTTGTGCCAAAGGGTGAAGCTCGTGTTCGTGTTCAAATGTCTGCAGCTCATAATTTACAGCAATTAGATCGTGCTGTTGATGCTTTTATCCAGGTAGGGAAAAACATGGGGATTGTAAATGAAAATTAAAGCTTTATCAAAATTAAAGCCTCAGGAAGGAATTTGGATGACTGAAGTAGATCAGTTAGAGCCTGCTTATAACCATGTTTTAATTAAAATTAGAAAAACCGCTATTTGTGGCACTGATGTACATATTTATAATTGGGATAAATGGTCACAAAATACTATTCCCATACCTATGGTTGTAGGCCATGAATATATGGGTGAAGTGGTAGGTATGGGAAAAGGAGTACACGGTTTTGAGATTGGTGATCGTGTATCTGGCGAGGGTCATATCACCTGTGGAAGCTGTCGTAATTGCCGTGGTGGTCGCACTCACTTATGTCGCAATACTACTAGTGTTGGTGTTAATCGTGCTGGCGCATTTTCTGAATATTTTGTCATTCCTAGTTTTAATGTCTTCAGAATCCCTAAAGGTATTTCGGATGATTTAGCTGCTATCTTTGACCCTTTTGGGAACGCAGTACATACAGCCTTATCTTTTAATCTTGTAGGTGAAGATGTACTTATTACTGGTGCGGGACCGATTGGTATTATGGCTGCAGTTGTTGCGAAGTACGTAGGCGCACGTCATGTTGTTATTACTGATGTAAACGGATATCGTTTGGATTTGGCGCGAAAAATGGGTATAGCTCATGTTGTAAATATTTTAGAGGAAAAGCTAGAGAACATAATGATGCAATTAGAGATAATGGAGGGTTTTGACGTAGGTTTTGAAATGTCTGGTAATCCATCTGCATTGAATTCAATGCTAAAAATTATAAATCATGGTGGGTGTCTTGCTTTACTAGGTATTCCACCATCAGATATGTGTATTGATTGGAATCAAGTGATTTTAAAAGGTTTAACGATTAAGGGAGTTTATGGACGCGAGATGTTTGAAACTTGGTATAAGATGGTAAGTTTGATTCAATCTGGTTTAGATTTGACACCAATTATTACTCATCGTTTCAAAATCGATGATTTTCAAAAAGGCTTTGATGTCATGCGTTTTGGTACCTCAGGTAAAGTAGTTTTCGATTGGGATTAGTGTATTTTCTTGATGAGATATTACATTTAAGTTTATGAGCTTTAATGTTGCGTGTATTAATATTTATGTATGGTGAAGCAATTATGATAACTTGCATTCGATGGAATCATATAAGCACTGTGCAGGGGGGGTAGATAACGTTTTTGTAAACGGAAGAGGGGGGACGGACGCTTGTTTTTTTATTTGGAATAGCTGGTTATGAATAGCTATGACCAGAGGAGAAACAGAAGTATTACGTAATATTGCAACTAAACTTAATGCGGATTGGGATTCTGAGATAAACTCGATTGGGTGTGCCTTTAATTGTTGATAAAAATCATGGCAATGATTCAGGTTTTTGACTATACCTGAACCAACAGCTGCTATTAAAGAATAGCCTTCTTGGATCTTGACTGTTGTAGTATCAATGGCTAAATTTTGTAGGTAGCTCAGTGCAGCATTGACTTTTTCAGTTGTGTAAGCTAAGCGAAACGTATATAGCTCAATCTTAGTTTCATAGGTGAGCGGTTCTAATTGAGCACTTTTGAGATTTTGTAGCAAACTTGATATAGTATCTTGAAGGTTGTGCTTTTGATGATTGAAAGTAAGTTGAATTAGCAATACCTCATCAAGTGAGGTGATAACTTTAGCTCCGCTGTGTGAAGAAAGAGTGCGTTCAATACGCGTTGAACCTAGTTTCGGTTGGTAACTAGAACGCAAATGTAAGTGCATTTTGCTTTGAGCGACGGGTTGTAGTGTACGACTGTGAAGTACTGGAGTTGCTAAACGTGCTAATTCGTCTGCTTCATCTAATCCAAGACAGGGTAATAGATGCGCATCGTTGACGATATAGGGATCTGCGCTGTATACACCTGCTACATCGCTCCAAATGGTTACTTGGTAAACTCCTGTCAGGATACCTATAGCTGTTGCTGAGTAATCTGAACCGTTACGACCAAGGAGGACAGTATTTCTTTGTTTGTCTCGCGCCATAAAACCAGTGATTACTAATCGCCGATGAGGGTGTTTAACTAGCATTTTTTTAACTAACGGATAAGAGCTATTAAGATCAATTTCAGGCTGTATTCCCAAATTTGCTCTCAAAAAATCACGAGAGTCCTGATTGATAGCCGGCAAATTTTCTTGACAAAGGACAGCAGCTAGAAGCCGTGCTGACCAAATTTCACCATAACCAAGTACTCTAGCTTCTATTTCTGCATTTAAAGGTGCGACTAGTTCTCTAAGTGTGTTGAACTCACTTCCAAGTTGAACTAGAACTTGGAATCGACGTTCTTCCTTAAGGAGTTTTTTGACTAACTTAGTGTGAAATTTATATAACTCTTGTAGAATTTCGTCTGCTACACACTTGTCTTTACGTAGATAGCTAACAAACTTAATCAAAAAGTCGGTTGTTTTTCCAGATGCGGATACTACGATTATATCTCCGTTATTTGAGTGTTCTTTAATAATCTGAACGACGTGTTGGTAGCATTCCGGAGTAGCTAAGCTGTTGCCACCAAATTTATGTAGTTGACGAGAAATAGTCATTTACTAGTCCCACTACAAGCTTTATATTTTTTCTTTGTTGATGAAGAGAGGAATATGAGTTTTCATGGAATACTGCTGGAATTTATACTCCGGACTAAAATGCTTTATTAGGTGGTTTAACACAGAAAAAACGTTGTCAATTGACAAACGAGACAGCGCAATAATCGGTTTTTCAGTATTCATAGACACTTCCTTCTGTAGTACAATCTTGCGAAGATTTCAAACAACTCAGAACAAGCTAGAGATTCTATCCAAAACATCTCTAGTACTCTATGCATCAAAGTTTCGATATCAATGCTACTAGATTTCTATTTCTTTATTTGTAATGATAACTTTAAACCCAAACAGTTATGTTATGTAAATAAAAGGGTAGCACTGAAACCAATCAAATTTGGTATTAGCCAATTGAACGATATGCTACTTGCTAGACAGGGTACCGAAACGCTTATTGAAACGATCGATACGACCGCCTGTGTCTACCATACGCTGTCTGCCTGTGTAGAATGGATGGCATTTATCACACACGTCTAGATGTATAGCTCTTTTTTTTGAAGTTGAATTGAATTTAAAAGAATTGCCGCAAGAACAAGCAGCATTTACCACTTTGTATTCTGGATGGATTCCACTTTTCATGAGATAACCTCAAAATTATTTTGTTTTGCTATCTTCTGATACTCAGCTGAGTATGACACAGTTTAAAGATTAAAGAATTGACTAATTAGTTAGGTTGAGTATCAAACATCAGCATGATAATTAATCATGGCCTATGAATCAATAGGTTTGTTCATTATTTGACTACTTTAATTTAGTCATTTTATTTATTAAGCTTTACCAATTTCTTCTGAGGTTATCTATTTTTTATGCCTGCATCCATTGCTCGTATTGTATTACCTATTCCTTTAGATAAGCAGTTTGATTATTTGATACCTGCTCATCTATCTCCTATTTTGGGTGGGCGTGTTTCTGTGCCATTTGGTAAGCAAGTATTGGTAGGTATTGTTGTCCAATTATTGAATGAGTCTACGTGTTCTCGTAAACAATTAAAACCTATTAGTCAAGTATTGGATGCTAATTCCCTATGGCCAGAAAAACTTTACTCATTACTTAGCTGGTGCAGTGAATTTTATCACTGTTCTCTTGGTGAGACATTGCATAGTGCACTTCCAAGCATGTTACGAAAAGGTAAACCAGCTAAATTTTCTAAATTTATTGAATGGAAATTGACTCATATGGGTAGAAGACAGCTAACAAAGGGTTTCGGTCGTGCTGTTAAACAAGCTAAGGTAATGAAAATGCTCGAATCTGGCACTGTAACACATCAAGATTTTTTAGACGAGCAGGTGAATATGATAGTACTTAGAACTTTAGAAAATAAGGGATGGATTAAAAAATCTTGTTTTAGTAAGCCAACTTTTTCTTCTTTCTCAAATAGCATAGAAACTGATGTTGATAAGCCGTCTTTAAATCAAGAGCAAAAGTTAGCGATTGCAACTGTTAACTGTAATTCTGAATTTGGATGCTACTTACTTGAAGGAGTTACAGGTTCAGGCAAAACTGAAGTTTATTTGAATTTAATCAAGACAGTACTAGAAAAAGGTCGTCAAGCATTAATTTTAGTTCCAGAAATTAGTTTAACGTTACAAACAATTTATCGCTTTAAAAAGCGTTTTAACGTTCATGTAGAAGTGATTCACTCAGGCTTAACCGACAGCGAGCGTTTGAATGCTTGGTTATCTGCACGGGATAACATTTCTCGTATCGTTATTGGTACACGTTCTGCGCTGATGACGCCATTTTTAAATTTAGGTATCATTATCGTTGATGAAGAGCATGATATGTCCTATAAACAAAAAGATAGTCTGCGTTATCACGCACGCGATGTGGCAGTAATGCGTGCTAGTAAAGAAAAAATCCCAGTGATATTGGGTTCAGCTACCCCTGCCTTGGAGACACTATATAATGCTCTAAGCGGAAAATATCATCATCTCACTTTAAGCCAGAGAGCTGGAAACGCAGTATCGACTAAAAACAAGATAGTCGATGTAAAAGGGCTGTATTTGAAAGGTGGGTTGTCAGAGCCGTTAATCATTGAAATGCGTAAACATTTAACAGCAAAAAATCAAGTAATGCTTTTTCTCAACCGAAGAGGTTTTTCGCCTGTATTAATGTGTCGTGAATGTGGCTGGGTTGCCGAGTGTCAACGTTGTGATGCTTACTGCACTTTCCATCAACATAGCAATGAAATGCGTTGCCATCATTGCGGATCGCAGCGTTCAGTTGTTCATCAATGTGAAGATTGTGGTACAGAAGGCTTAATGAGAGTAGGAGTAGGAACTGAACGGTTAGAAGAGCAGTTAGCACAGCTGTTTCCTGAATATAAAGTTATTCGTATTGACCGTGATAGCATGCGAAGAAAGGGTAGCTTTAGGCATGCTCTTGAATTGATCCAAAATGGTGAATATAAAATTTTGATTGGCACGCAAATGCTGGCTAAAGGACACCATTTTCCCAATGTAACTTTAGTGGCTTTATTAGACATTGACAGCTCATTGTATAGTAGTGACTTTAGAGCCTCTGAACGTCTAGCTCAATTATTTATTCAGGTTGCGGGTAGAGCAGGAAGATCCAGCAAACTTGGAGAGGTTATTCTTCAGACTCATCATCCAGAACATAATTTACTTCAAGTGTTATTAAACAAAAGTTATCGGCACTTTGCAGATTCTGCACTACGAGAACGTAAACTGGCTATGCTACCACCGTACACATTTTTAAGCTTATTTAGAGCAGAGTCCAATAGTGCTGAACTAGTGGAAAATTTTATGCATGAGGTCAAATGTATTCTCGAAAGCCATTTGTTGTTTGATGATACTTCTTGCATGATTTTGGGTCCGAATCCTGCGCCATTAGCAAGGAGAGCTGGTAAATTACGTTGGCAGCTACTACTCCGAACTCAAACACGTTCTCTAATGAAAAAAATATTAATAAGTTCGAGACTTATGATTAGCTCGTTACCAACAGCAAGAAAAGTTCGTTGGTCATTGGATGTGGAACCACAGGATTTAAGTTAATGCTAATGAATTATTATTGATCGTCTTCTAATGGATGTTCTCATTTTCCAGTGCAAAAATTAAAGTTTAATTGCTTTAGTTTAAATGAGCATTTTTGATAGTTTGGATCAATTTATCACTAGCCTTGGGTACTACATGCTGCTATGTTTCCCAGAAAAGTTTCTGACATCAGATAATGTTGTTAAGTATCTTATTTAAACTAGCGGAGTCGTTGGAAGCAAATCTGCATGCTAACTTAAGTTTTTGTAAAATCAAAGAGTAATTTAGTTAAATCATGGTGAATTTATGTACTTGAATAAATAGAATTTATTTTAACTTATAATTTTTTGTGCTATCACGGGTACGTCCTTTGAATTGATTGATTTTTTTATTTAGATTTCCAGGATTTTTCTTATTTTTTTGTTTGGTATAATCGAACAGTATAACATACTAGAAAGTAGTATTTAAATTATGATAGATGAAAATTTGTTGTTCAATGCCCTCAACAATAGGCAACGTGAAGCTGTAATGGCACCGTTAAAAAATTTACTTGTACTTGCTGGTGCAGGTAGTGGTAAAACTCGAGTTTTAGTTTATCGTATTGCATGGCTGATTTCCGTAGAACAAGTGTCACCATTTTCAATCATGTCTGTAACTTTTACTAATAAAGCAGCAATAGAAATACGTAATCGTGTTGAAAAATTAATGATGGGTAGTGATTCTGGGATGTGGAGTGGTACTTTTCATGGAATTTGTCACCGTCTTTTACGTGCACATTGCTTAGAGGCTAATTTGTCAGAAGATTTTCAAGTCATTGATACTGATGATCAAATTCGATTGTTGCGTCGTTTAATTAAAATCCAAAACCTTGATGAAAAAAAAATATCGGCCGAACAATCAGCGTATTGGATCAATTGTAAGAAAGATGAAGGATTGCGTCCACAACATATTGATGCATATTATAATCCCATGATCAGAATTCATTTGCAGATTTATAAGATCTATCAAGAAGCGTGCGATCGTGCGAATCTTGTTGATTTCGCGGAAATTTTGTTGCGTGCTCATGAATTATTACGCAATAGAAAAGATATTCGAGAACATTATCAATCGCTTTTTAAGTATATTTTAGTCGATGAGTTTCAGGACACAAACAATATTCAATATGCTTGGTTACGTATGATTTCTGGACTTAAATGTCATGTAATGGTTGTTGGTGATGATGATCAATCTATTTATGGCTGGCGTGGAGCGAAAGTAGAAAATATTGAAAAATTCATTTTTGATTTTCCAAATGCAAGCACTATTTGTTTGGAACAAAATTATCGTTCCACTAAAATTATTTTAGAAGCTGCAAACACTTTAATTTCCAACAACGTTGGACGTATGAATAAAGAACTATGGACTAATAGCGAAAAGGGTGAGCGTATTTCAATTTATTCAGCTTACAACGAACTTGATGAAGCAAATTTTATAATAAGGAAAATAAAAGAGTGGAATAAAGTTAGAAGTAGCTTATTAAATGATATTGCTGTGCTATATCGTAACAATTCGCAGTCTCGTGTCTTGGAAGAAGCACTGGTTCGGGCTGGTATTCCCTATCGTATTTATGGTGGTACGCGATTTTTTGAGCGTAAAGAAATTAAAGATGTTTTAAGTTATTTGCGTTTAATTCTCAATCGTAATGATGATGCAGCTTTTGAGCGTATAGTTAATATTCCAATGCGTGGTCTTGGTAATAAAACATTGGAAGTCATTCGTTTTGCTGCTCAGGATCGTAACGCTACAATGTGGCAAACCAGCATTGCTTTACTAGATGAAAAAATCTTATCGAAAAGAGCAGCTGAATGTTTAAGTTGTTTTATTGAACTGATCAATACAATGGAAAAGGATACCATAGGGATGCCCTTACATGAGAGAACCGACTATGTAATTAAACATTCTGGTTTATTTGCAATGTATGAGAAAGAGAGGAGCGAAAAATCTCAAGTTCGTATTGATAACTTGGAGGAGCTTGTTACCGCAACTCGTCAGTTTAAGAAACCGAAAGAGGTTGAAGGAATGGAATCAATGACAGCATTTTTAACCCATTCAGCTTTCGAATCTAGCGGAAATCAAGTTGTTGGTTCTAAAGAGGTTGTTCAGTTAATGACATTACATAGCGCAAAGGGTTTGGAATTTTCATTGGTATTTATGGTAGGGGTTGAGGAAGGTATTTTCCCAAGTCCGATGTCGGCTAAAAAAGAATCATCTTTAGAAGAAGAACGTCGTCTCTGCTATGTAGGTATGACTCGTGCTATGGAAAAGCTTTACATGACTTATGCTACAACTCGTCGTCTTTATGGACAGGATAAGTATCGCAATCGCTCTCGTTTTATTCATGAATTACCTCAAATCTGTTTAGAGGAGGTCAGTATTCAGATTCAAGCAAACAATTTCTCAATATGTAACCAAAATTTTGTTCAGGAAAGATCTAATGAGATAGGTTTTTGTTTAGGTACTCAAGTAATACATCCTAATTTTGGTCAAGGCACTATCATTAATTCTGAAGGACATGGGCAAAGAAGTCGTGTTCAGGTAGACTTTAATAGCGAAGGTGTAAAGTGGCTGGTTACTGCTTATGCAAAATTAAAGAGAGCGCGCTAAGATTACTTATAAGATTTTGGGTAAATTTATTTCTCTCTTAAATTTATAAGAGTTAAAATTGTTCTAGGTAAATTTCGTTATTTTAGACGATACTTGAGAGAGGAATTATCAGTTTGTATCGTTTAAATCGAGAGAATTGAATGCAGTTATTTCGATGTTTTTTATGGATGCTTATATTTTCCCCAGTCATTGTTTGGTTGAAATTAGCCTTCATTGTTGAGCATTGGTGGTTGGAAAATTTCATTGCTGTGCCTAATTTGTTGCTCGTCTATTACTTAGTGCTAATTTTATTTTTTATTAGTTCGAAACTGTGGTTATGTACATTATTTTGTATAACATTGTTTTTTGGAGTATTTTTTTTTATTCCGCCGATGCATCGGACTGTTGTAGAAAACTGTATTATGCCAATAACTATCGTTCAATTTAATGTTTTTTATGGGAATCAAGATGTTAACGCTTTTATTAACTACTTAATATATAAACCGGCTGATTTAGTCGTATTGCAAGAGGTTTCTCCGAAAGAAAGGGAGAAGTTTAAGCTTCTAGATGATATATATCCATTCCAATATGGAGAAGAACAAAATGTTGGATACTCTTTTAGCCAAATGATTTTAAGTAAAGCTCCTTTAATGGATATGTCAGTTTTTCATACTTCTCATGGACATAATATAATTAGTGGATCATGGAATTTAGCTTCAGGGAAAAAAATCAAGCTTTTTACTGCACATCTACCATCACCAAGAACAAAAGAACTTTGGTATCGACGGAATATGCTTTTGAGCACTATTGAGTATATGGTTGATCAATCGCTATCGGATGAAATACTGGTGATAGGAGATTTCAATCTATCAGCTAACAGTGTGCGTTTTTTATCGCTATTTCCAAACTTTCAAAGTATTCCAGTTGCTAGCTGGCCTAATTGGATACCGTGGTTTTCTACGCCATCTTTTGCCATGATTAGCATTGATCACTTATGGCTTAAATCTATTAAGTCTGGTTGGAAAATTTGTATTCGAACAGCGAAAGAATCGGTGTTAGGTTCTGATCATCGTATGGTATTAACAAAGATATCTTATTGATATAGTAGAATTTTTTTTAGTCTTTTCTATTTTTTATACATGTTCTCTTTTTATGCGTTATCGGATGTTTTATCCTAAATGTAATCTAGTAAGGTTTAAATACACTTAAAACTGCTCCAGATCTTTAGGATTTACCAGAAAAATCACTTTTTCTTTGTGTTTCCAGAAAGCTAGCACGACCTGTTGTATGTTTTTCATGTTTATAACATTATGATACCGAGGTTACGCAGCTTCAAAACTTTCTTTAGTTTAGCTTTTTTTAGAGAACGTATGTCCTTACTGTAAGAAATAATTTAAAAGTATTTTTGTTGTTGATTATAGAGTTAAGGATTAATTTCTTGAGTCATCAAACGATAAAATTTTTGCATAATATCTTTGATGCTCTGTTTCAAATTTTCAATACCTTGGGTAAATTTAGTATTTTAGAAGATTAAGAGGGTTTTGCAATGCTGCTGAGATATTAAAGCTTTGCGATTAAGATTTGTCGCTCATTTGTAAATTATGATAAATTTCCAGCAGAAAATTTAACATACAATCCGCTTTATTTAATTATGAATATCTCTAATTTTATTCCAAACTTTTCCTCCTGAATACAAATTGCTTTAAACTTCGCAGAATTGAATGTCGTACAAGTGCTTTTAAAAAAAGAGATTTATGTGGCGTCGAAAACACAAAGATCAGCGTTTTTCCTGAACCAATTTTTTATGACGACAACAAATCCTTTGATAGTGATAGGAATAGTTTTTTTTGAATTTCTGTTAGGTGTTTAAAACCATGATGGTTAAGATTTTTCAATGCTGATTACATCCGTGTAACAAAATCTTTAGTGTATTTTAACTACTTCCGTTTTATTTATAAAGCATTTCTTAGCCAGTCTGTACTAAGGACAAAAAAGAAGATAGTCTATAATAACGTGAAGTTATTCTGCATGCATTGGAGAATCGCATTAAATTTATAAAAAAATATAAAGCTGTGTAGTTTTACTATCTAGAATGGAAGTATGTTTCCAAAAAATTTTGAGGGGAACATGATTAAAAAGATTGGTGTTTTAACAAGTGGTGGTGATGCACCTGGTATGAATGCTGCTGTTCGTGGTGTTGTTCGTACTGCATTAGGTAAAGGTTTAGAAGTTTATGGTATTTTCGACGGTTATCTTGGGCTTTACGAAGACTGTATCAAACAGCTTTATCGTTCCAGCGTATCTGATGTTATCAACAAAGGTGGTACTTTCTTGGGTTCTGCTCGTTTCCCGGAGTTTAGAAACGCTGAAGTTCGTAAAAAAGCAATAGAAAATTTAAAGAAATATTGTATTGATGCGCTCGTTGTTGTGGGTGGTGATGGTTCTTATATGGGAGCTAAAAAATTAACTGAAATGGGTTATCCATGTATTGGTCTTCCTGGTACTATTGACAATGATATTGCGGGTACTGATTACACTATTGGTTATTTGAGTGCGTTAAATACAGTAATTGATGCAATTGATCGTTTACGTGATACGTCTTCTTCTCATCAGCGTATTTTTATTGTTGAGATAATGGGACGTCATTGTGGTGATTTGACTCTTATGTCTGCAATTGCTGGTGGTTGTGAGTATATTATTACTCCAGAAACGGGATTAAATAAAAGACAACTAATTAGTAATATTCAGGATGGTATTTCAGGAGGTAAGAAGCACGCAATTATTGCTCTAACTGAACTTATGATGGATGTCAATGAGTTGGCAAGAGAGATTGAAGCGGCAACGGGTCGTGAAACTCGTGCAACGGTTCTGGGTCATATACAACGCGGTGGTCGCCCTGCAGCGTTTGACCGTGTACTAGCCTCTCGTATGGGGAACTATGCTGTTCACTTATTGATGAAGGGCTATGGTGGTCGTTGTATAGGCATTCAGAAAGAAGAGCTTGTTCATCATGATATTGTAAATGCGGTTGAGAATATGAAACGTCCAGTTCGTAACGATTTATTTAAAGTAGCAGAAGAGTTGCTTTAGATAAGATAAAATAGCCAACCGCGTGTTGTAGATAAAGATGAATAGTTAGCAGTTTACGGTTTAATTAATGACAAATGCTATTGGCTATAGGTTGATAAGAATTGTTCAAGTCGGTAGATCACAGTCTCAAGATCTGTAATATGTGGTAAAGTAACCATTCGGAAATGATCAGGCTTTGGCCAGTTGAATCCAGTTCCTTGAACTAATAGCACTTTTTCTTGAATCAAAAAATCCAGGATCATTTTTTGATCATCTTTGATGTTATACATTCGGGTATCAATTTTTGGAAATAAATACATTGCACCCTTAGGCTTAACGCAAGATATACCGGGGATTTGATTTACTAGTTTCCAAGCATAGTTGCGTTGCTCTAGTAGGCGACCACCAGGAAGGATTAGTTCATTGGAACTTTGACATTCACTCAGCGCCGTTTGAATTGCGTGTTGTGTCGGTACGTTAGCGCATAGACGCATAGAGGTAAGCATTTCTAAGCCGCTAATATAACCTTGGGCCATATGCTTAGGACCAGTTACTAGCATCCAGCCACTTCGGAATCCGCATACGCGGTAGGCTTTAGATAAACCATTGAACGTTACTACCAACACATCTTCGGCAATTGCTGCGATGGGAGTATGTACCATGCCATCATATAGAATTTTTTCATAGATTTCATCGGAAAAGATGATTAATTTATGTTGGCGTGCGATTTCAGAAATTTTCAGCAAAAAATCATAGCTATATACAGATCCTGTTGGATTATTCGGATTAATCAATATAATACCGCGTGTTTTTGATGTAATCTTTTTTTTTATATCTATGAGATCAGGATACCAATCGGCTGCTTCATCACAGATATAATGTACGGCCTTACCGCCTGATAACGCGATTGATGCTGTCCACAGTGGATAGTCAGGTGCAGGGACAAGCATCTCATCTCCATTGTTTAGGAGCGCTTGCATTGATATCACAATTAGTTCAGAGGCTCCATTACCAATGTAAATATCATCTACATTTAAAGTATGGACGCCTTTTTTTTTATAATACTGAACTATAGCTTTACGTGCTGAGTAGATACCTTTTGAGTTGCAGTAGCCTTGTGATGCCGGTAAGTTCTGGATGACATCCAAAAGAATTTTATCAGGAGCGTTAAAACCAAATGAAGCAGGATTACCAATATTTAATTTAAGGATTTTTTCCCCTTCCTCTTCCATGCGTTTAGCATGTTTTAGTATAGATCCTCTAATGTCGTAACAGACATTGTCTAGTTTTAATGACATCTCAACGTTTTGCATTGTACGGTTCCTGAAGACTGCAATTCCGGCTTTGGATAATCGGATAAAATTAAGTAAAAGTTAAATAATGGGGAAATAACATTAACGCCTGTATAGATGATTTTGTCATCGCACTAATAACTTGATAAAGCTCCAGTATTGGAATTCCAAGAAAGAAAATCGTAGGATACTCGTGACTACAGGTGTGACTGCTTGATTGGAAAGCCACCAAATAAGGTGGCTCTTCGCATATGAAAAAATCGAGTTGATATAATCTAGAAAGTGGCTTTGATACCTAGAACGACGCCAGTCTGGCTTTGATCTTCACTATTACCAGCAACCTCAAAATAAGCAGTGGTCTTCGGTGCTAAGCTATAACCAGCATTTACATACCAAGAATCTACATCTTCTATATCGGAATGATCAATATCAGCAATATTGTAGCCTGCAGCAAACAACCACTTATTCATCATATAATCTGCAGCCAGATAAATGTTATCACGCTTTATATCTGTGCCAGGTTGAGAGATATCCCCGTCAACAGTATAGTAAGCTATTGCTAAATTTGTATTTTCTATCCCGGAAAAGCGAGCTTCCAGAGCAAGTAAAGACTCTTTAGCTGCAAAATTGTCTGCATCGATATCACCATACGCAACAGAAAAGTCTAAGCTGCCTGCTCGAAAGCCAACTCTCGCATCAGCGTATGAGCCATGCTCCCCTATTTTTTCAAAATTTCCATTCTTGTCTTGAGCGTAGGAAAGAGTGCCGTAGAACATACCAGTGTCCATATCATAACGAACCATTTCATCACCGCAGAACAAGCTCTCATCAGCATGTAAAAAACTATTTTCGCCTAATTGGTAATCTGAACTGATCCCCACATCGTCTAAGGCACCGCAAGTACGGCCAATCCGTAGAGAGCCTAAGGATTGAGAGTGAAGTGTAAGGTAGACATCACCAATGCTGCCAGTATTGTCGCTGGAGCCCTCAAACTCCCAGTGACCACTGAGCTGAAGATCATCATTGATAGTGTAGTTAACATCAAAACCAAAGTCTGCATCATCAACTCTCCTTTTGAATGGAGAGTTATCTGAAATTGCTCTTTCATGAACAACTTCTAGTTTACCTTGGAGGTTCACTTTGATCCCATCATGGTTGTAAACTTCGAGACCAGCCTGAGCAGAACTTGCTGCCATAACGCCTAGAGCTACTAGAGTTTTTTTCATAATAATCCACTGCCTTTTTTCGTATGGGAATCCCTTATTTGGCTCCCTGATATGTTTTTTCGATGATAATGATAGTAGCAGTTCAATCTTTTGTCGATGCCGCCATCTCTAAAATCCCGGTGCTTAGCTTGCAAAAGATCCTTTCGACTGTCAAATAATCTAGAAAATCGTGTAAAAAAAATAAAAAACTTTAAATATCATAATATTATATTTTTTTTACTATCACTTTTAAGGCTATAAAGAATTTACTGAAAATGAAGAGAGAATAAAAAAATAGATTTTTATTTCAAAAACAAATCTATAAATGTTTATTTTAAGATTTAAACACTTTAAATATTCGTTATATGGAGATATATCTATTTTTTTCTAGCAAATAGAATATAAATTTACGATGATTAATTTTTTTGTGAACTAGATCTATATTTGTCTGAAAAAATTAATTTCATATAGTGAGTGTGGTCTAAAAATATTTATTATTGCATTGCTTTTGAATGAAAAACTCAGTTATATCAATGAAAAGCAATTGATAATCTATATCAAAAATAGGAAATTTTTTTTGGCAATTACTGTAAACCGAATCGTATTTTCTTTATTTATGGCTGAAATAATTGGTACGGATGTTGGAATTTCTTAGCTCACTTGATAGTGATTCTTAATTTAGTAGTTAGTACGCATTTAAATAGTAATTTTTACAGTTATACCTGGAAGGATAGGTGCTGAAAAGACAGGTTAGTTTGTTACATTATTTTTTTCTAAGAATGAATCCAAAAGCTATATTGACATTTAAAATTTGCACTTGATCTCCTAGAATTTATTTACATTTAGTAGATTTTTGCAAAATAAATCGTCATAAGTGCTCCTTTAACCAGATTTGTACAAATCGCATAGCTTCTGGTAGTGCCTTTACGTCGATGCCTTCCGCTTGCGCTACATTAGAGCGACCACCTCCTTTCCCTCCTATCTTAGGCGCAACTATATCGACTAATTCATTAGCTTTTACTTTGTAAAATAGATCTTTAGTTACGCTAGAAATCAAGCAAATTTTTTTGTCTGTTACACTCGCTAGCAGAATTATTCCGTTTCCAATTTGGTTTTGAATTTTGTTGACTATGAGGTGTAAGCTTTTTTTATCTATTTCCTCAAGTGTAGCAACGAGTACGTTAGCTCCAGAAATTTGTTTCACCTTATTTACTATATTCGAACTTTCTTTCAAAGCAATTTTTTCCTTCATTTGTTGAATTTCTTTTTTAAGGACTTTTGCTTCGTTTATAGATTTGAGAATTCTTTTTTCAAACGCACAATTCTTATCATCAATTATATCAAGAGCGACTTCCCCTGTTGAGGCCTCAATACGACGAATGCCCGAGGCGATACTGCGTTCCGAAGTGATCTTGAATAGTCCGATATTGCCAGTATTTGATGCATGTGTACCGCCACATAGTTCTTTTGAAAAGTCACCCATTGATACTACTCGAACTTCTTTATCATATTTTTCTCCGAATAAGGCTATAGCACCTTTCTTTTTTGCTAATTCAATATCCATAATATCGGTTTGAATATCATGACTATGGCGTATTTGTGTATTGACTATTCGTTCAACTTTTTTCAATTCGCTTTGAGTAATTGAAGAGAAATGAGAAAAATCGAAGCGGAGGCCGCTTGGTTTGACCAGTGAACCTTTTTGAACAACGTGCCCACCTAATACTATGCGTAGTGCAGAGTGCAATAGATGTGTTGCTGAATGATTTAAACAAACCGAATCTCTACGCTTAACGTCCACTTTGGCAAGGACTGTATTGCCTTGAGTTAGCTCACCCCTAATTGTCATACCATAATGAGCGACGACATTGCCTAGTTTTTGAGTATCTTCTACTTTAAATAAAGCAGAATCTGATTGTATTATGCCTGAATCGCCACACTGACCACCTGACTCAGCATAAAAAGGACTCTTTTCTAAAATAACAATTGCTTTGTCATTGGCAGATAATAACTCAACTTTTTCGCCTTCTAGAAAAATCGCGGTTATGAAAGTATTGCTTTTTGTCGTTGTGTAACCACAAAAAGTGGTATTTTCACCAATTTTTATAATTGAACTATAGTCAACGCTAAATTGATTTGCCGCACGAGCACGTTTTTGCTGTTCTTCCATAGCTTTTTTAAAGCCTTTCTCGTCAATAGATAATTTACGCTCTTTAGCGATGTCATTGATTAAATCTACAGGGAAACCATAGGTGTCATAAAGCTTAAATATTGTTTTACCTTCCAGAACGTTACTATTAAGATTGTCGATAGTGTTATTAAGCATTATTGTACCGCGTTCTAAAGTATAGCTAAAATTTTCTTCTTCAGTACGCAGTATATTTTCAATAATTTGCTGTTGTTTCTTAAGCTCTTCCCCAGCCCTTCCCATCACTTCAGAAAGAATTTGCACTAATTTGTAGAAAAATGGACTTTTTGCTCCTAATTTATTACCGTGACGAGCTGCGCGGCGGATAATACGACGTAATAAGTAGCCACGACCTTCGTTTGAAGGTATGACGCCATCAATAATTAGAAACGAACAAGAACGAATATGATCCGCAATGACATGCAATGATTGGTTTGGAAAATTGTTAAAGTCTATTGTTTCTGCAATAGCTTTAATCAATTTTTGAAAAATATCAATTTCGTAGTTTGAATGAACCCCTTGCATTATTGCAGAAACCCGTTCAATTCCCATGCCTGTATCAACTGAGGGTTTAGGTAGTAGTTCTATGTTACCGTTTTCACAACGATTGAACTGCATAAATACGTTATTCCAAATTTCAATAAACCGATCGCCGTTCTCTTCAGGAGCACCAGGGCGATTTCCTGAAATATGTTTACCATGATCATAAAAAATTTCAGTACAGGGACCACAAGGGCCAGTATCGCCCATTTGCCAGAAATTGTCTGATTCATACGAGATATTGTTTTTATTACCAATACAAATGATACGATCTTTAGGTATACCTATTTTTTTATTCCAAATCTTGAATGTTTCTTTGTCTGTTTGATAAGTAGTGATAAGCAAGCGATCTTTAGAAAGTTTCAAAATTTCTGTTAAAAATTCCCATGCATAAGAAATTGCATCTTCTTTGAAATAGTCCCCAAAACTAAAGTTGCCTAACATTTCAAAAAAAGTATGATGGCGAGCAGTGAATCCTACATTTTCAAGATCATTATGCTTACCACCTGCGCGTAAACAACGTTGAGCTGTAGCAGCCCGAACATAAGGAGGTTTTTCCAGGCCTAAAAAATAGTTTTTGAATTGATTCATACCTGAATTAGTAAAGAGCAAAGTTGAATCATTATGCGGAATTAATGATGAACTATCTACGATTGTGTGTCCTTTATCTTCAAAAAAATTAAGGAATGTATCACGAATCTCATTTGTGCTCATATACAACATGTAGTTCTTCCTGGAGGAAATATTATAGTTAAAATTCAGCTTTCATTATACACTTAAACCGATTTAAGAGCTACCAGAGTTATTGTTTATAACAGCAAGTTTCTTTTAGAACATTGGATATATTTAGTTAGGAATTTTTTCTGAAGAATTCAGTTTTTTAAAAATAATACGTAGAACGAAGTCATGTAATTAATTTATCTACAATGACACTTTTGATGCTAAATTAAGAGTCCGCGATAAAATAGATTGTTGTGTATTTAATGCAAAATTACTTTTAAGATGCAATGAGGAACTTAATAATGAAAATCATAAGTTTTAATATTAACGGATTGCGGGCCAGATTGCATCAACTAAAGGCAATCATAGATAGGCATGAACCTGATGTAATCGGATTACAAGAAACTAAGGTACGGGATGAGATGTTTCCAGTAGCGGATGTTGAAGCCATGGGTTATACGGCTTATTGCTATGGACAAAAAGCTCACTATGGTGTTGCACTGTTATGTAAAAACAAAGCATTATCAATTCAGAAGGGTTTTCCCACTGATAGTGAAAAGCATCAAAAACGCGTGCTTATAGCAACGTTTGAAAATAACCAAGGTGAACAAGTTACGGTACTTAACGGCTATTTCCCTCAAGGTGATAATATCGCTCATGAGAGAAAATATGCTTATAAACGTCAATTTTTCATTGATCTAATGAATTATTTAAATACTTATCACAGCAACAAGCAACAATTAATTATCATGGGTGATGTTAATATTAGTCCGATTGATATTGATATTGGTATTGGTGAATCAAATCGTAAGCGCTGGTTAAAAATTGGTAAGTGTTCATTTCAGCCAGAAGAACGGAATTGGTTAAAGAGATTGTTTGATTGGGGTTTTCAAGATACGTTTCGTAATCTATATCCTAAAGTAGAGAATCAATACTCGTGGTTTGATTACCGTTCTCGTGGTTTTGAGGATAATCGAGGGTTACGTATAGATCTTATTCTGGCGACTCCGTCACTTGCAAAGAAATGTATTGAAGTGGGTATTGATTATGAGCTTAGAGGTATGGAGAAGTCATCTGACCATGCGCCTATTTGGTCTGTATTCGAGTAATATTTAAATTGTTGAATCCTAATGATGTGGTAACAACGCGTTTGATTTTTTTGTTATGATATAGTTGATGATATCTCTTAACCTAGAGGTGTATTACCCTATGCGTAATAATACTATATTTTGGAACGAGTTTTGAATGCAGGTGTCTATAATTATATGGCAACTTACGTTTTCAATGACTTAGTAGTATTTAGAAATAAATTTCTGATCAGTTTTAAGGAACAGTCGTGTAGTCATATATGAGAACGTGTACAGATGATTGCATTAATGACTGTTGATTTGATTTTAGCCAAGGGAAAGAGGTTTTATTAGTATTTTGGCTAGCTGCAACTTGATAGTGTTAAGTTAAGGTGGGTTTGGTTAATTTAAATACAATTCGGAAAGCATAAAAACAAGAAAGCATTAAGTGAGTTGAAAGGATGAATAGCGCAGCTTCATTATGTAAAGCATTGAGTATATGTTGTGTGATCAGTTTCGTTTCAGTTAGAGTGTTAGATGAAGAAGGTAAGAAAAAGAAAATACTGTATGACGTAGAATCCGATCAAATCGCCTTCAGTAAAAAAGGTTGCAATCGAAGCCAAGGTTTCCTTGATGCTACAAATTAATTACCCTGAAATTTTACCAATTAGTAAGATAAAAAGTAATATTAGCACAGCAATTAAAGAGCATCAGGTCGTTATTGTTGCGGGTGATACTGGTTCTGGTAAAACGACTCAGTTGCCTAAAATTTGCTTGGAGTCTAGTTGTGGAAAATTTGGTTTAATTGGTCATACTCAACCACGTCGCCTTGCTGCGCGTTCTGTGGCGAGTCGTATTGCAAAAGAGATGGGAAGTCAATTGGGTGAATATGTTGGCTATAAAGTTCGATTTGATGAGCAAGTTTCTGGAAAAACAAAAATAAAATTGATGACAGATGGTGTTCTGTTAGCTGAAATACAGCATGATCGTTTTTTAAAGCGCTATGATACAATAATCATTGATGAAGCACATGAGCGTAGCCTTAATATTGATTTTATTTTAGGTTACCTGAAGACTATAATACCACGTCGTCCAGATCTAAAAGTCATTATCACCTCAGCGACAATTGACCTTGAACGTTTTTCTCAATACTTTGACGGTGCACCGATAATTAAAGTATCCAGTTCTACTTATCCAGTAGAAACACGTTATCGCCCGATTTGTGATGAGCATTCTTCCACTAAAAATCAGCTTGAAGGGCTTTTTGAATCAATAGATGAGCTTTGCCATGAAGGAGAGGGCGACATTCTTATTTTTATGAATGGTGAACGTGAGATTCATGATACTGCAGATGCACTCCGAAAACGTAATTTGCTTGATGTTGAAATTGTTTCCTTGTATGCACGTTTATCTTCAGATGAACAAAATAAGATTTTTCAATTGCACTCAGTTCGTCGTATTGTCTTAGCTACTAATATTGCTGAAACTTCTTTAACTGTACCAGGTATTAAATATGTGATTGATCCGGGTACAGCGCGTATCAGCTATTATAGTTATCGTGCTAAAATACAGCGTTTGCCGATCGAACCAATATCTCAAGCAAGTGCAAATCAACGTAGGGGTCGTTGTGGTCGTACTGCGAAGGGGGTTTGTATTCGTTTGTACTCTGAAAAGGATTTTGATTCACGTCCAGAGTTTACTATTCCTGAAATTTTGCGCACTAATTTAGCAGAAGTTATCTTGAAAATGGCAACTTTAGGGTTAGGCGATATTCAGAAGTTTCCATTTATTGAAGCTCCAAATAAACGCAATATCCAAGATGGTGTTCGATTGCTCGAAGAATTAGGTGCAATTAAATTCGTATCCGGAAGCAATAATCTTCATGGCTATAACGTAGATGCAAATCTTACTTTAATTGGTCGTCAGCTAGCTTGTTTGCCAATCGATCTTCGTTTCGCACGCATGGTGCTAGAAGCCTCCAAACATAGTTGTTTAAAAGAGTTGATGATCATTGTTTCTGCGTTGTCAATCCAAGACCCACGTGAGTGGCCGTCAGATAAGAAAAAATTATCTGATGAGAGACATCGTCGCTTTTTTCATGCACAGTCAGATTTTTTGACTTTTGTGAATTTATGGAGGTATATCCATAAACAAAAAAAAATTTTGACGGGCAATCAGTTTCGTAAACAATGCAAACGAGATTTTCTCAATTGCTCGCGTGTATGTGAGTGGCAGGATGTTTATTTACAGATTTCTCAAGCTATGAATCTAATGAATTTTAGACTAAATGAGCAAGAGGGTAGCTACTCAAGCGTGCATATTTCTATTTTATCTGGTGCATTATCTTATGTTGGTATAAAAGATCAAAGAAAAAATGAATATAAAGGTGTTCGCAATATAAAGTTTTGTATTTTTCCTACATCTGGTTTATTTAAAAAACAGCCCAAGTGGATTGTATCTGCTGAATTGCTAGAAACCTCAAAACTTTGGGGACATATTGTTGCCCAAATTCAACCTGACTGGATTAAGGTAGTGGCGGAGCATTTGCTCAAACGCAGTTACAGCGAACCTCATTGGTTGAAGAAGTATGCTGCGGTTTTTGCTTACGAAAGAGTGATGCTCTATGGATTGATTATTTGTCCTAAAAGTTTAGTCAACTATGGTAGCATAAATGCGGCATTAAGTCGTAAAGTTTTTATCCGCAGTGCACTTCTAGACGGTGATTGGAAAAGTGAGCATGCGTTCCTCGATAAAAACCGCAAACTTTTACGAGAAGTCGAGGAGCTTGAGCATAAATCGCGTTGCCGAAATATTTTGGTTGACGATGATCAACTGTTCGATTTTTATGATCGGCGACTGGCTAAGGAAGTGGTGTCTGGTCGTCATTTTGATGAGTGGTGGGGACGAGTATCAAAACATGATAGCAAATTACTGAATTTTGAAAAAGAAATGTTGTTTAAGAGTGATGCAGATTACATTACTATTTCCAATTATCCGAACTTTTGGTATCAGAACGATTTCAAACTCAAGTTAAGTTATCGCTTCGAACCTGGAAGTCAGGGCGACGGTGTTACAGTGCACATACCTATATCGGTTTTAAATCAGATTGAACCAGTAGGTTTTGATTGGCACGTTCCAGGATTGCGACGTGAGCTAGTGGTAAGCTTAATTAAGGCTTTACCTAAAACTTTACGTAAAAATTTTATTTCAGCACAGAATTATGCTGATACTTTTCTATCGTCTGTAACTTCAACAAACCGACCGTTATTAGATGTTTTAGAAAAAGAATTGCAACGCATGACTGGTGTTAAAGTGTTGCGTAGAGATTGGAATTCCAATCGGGTACCAGAGCACTTGAAGATGAAATTTTGTGTGATTGATCATCAGGGATGTAAATTAAGAGAGAGCAAAGACTTAAATTATTTGAAGAGAGATTTAAAGGATCAGATTAAAAGAACTTTATCTAAAGTAGATGATGATGGTATTGAACAACAGGGATTGAAGACTTGGAGTTTTGGTAAGTTGCCTAAAGTGTATTGGAGAAAACGCGGCGATTTTGAGTTAAAAGCTTATCCAGCGCTGGTGGATGATGGAGATAGTGTTGCAATAAAACTGTTTGCGACAGAGGAAGAGCAGATTTCAGCGATGCATTCTGGTCATTGCCGTTTGATTTTACTAAATGTCCCGTCTCCAGTTAGATATTTACATAAAATTTTATCAAATAAATCTAAATTAAGTTTGTATTTTAATCCTTATGGTAAAGTTTTAGATCTCATTGATGATTGTGTTTTTTGTAGCGTAGGAAAGTTGATCGAAGAAAAAGGTGGAGAGAGTTGGGACTTAGATAATTTTGAATTACTAAGAGAGCACGTTGCAATTGAACTTAGTCATACGGTTGTTGATGTTACTCAACAAGTGGAAAAAATTCTCATGATAGCTTCTGCCATTAATAAAACATTGAAAGATGAAATTGATTTCACTACAAAATCTGCTTTTTTAGATATAAAAACTCAGGTTGGCAGCCTAGTTTTCAGCGGGTTTGTATCTGAATACGGATGGAGACGTTTACCGGATATTTTACGTTATATGAGAGCGATTCAAAAAAGAATAGAAAAATTATCAATTGATTCACATAAAGATCGTTTACATATGCTAAAGATAGAGTCCTTAAACAATGACTACAAAAAGTTGTTACATAACATACCTAAAGGTGTAATTGTTCCCGAGAATGTGAAGGTAATACGTTGGATGATTGAGGAATTACGTGTTAGTTATTTCGCGCAACAATTAGGTACATCTTACACTGTATCAGATAAAAAAGTGAGGAGTGCGATTGAAGCATGTGGGTTGCTGAAATAACTTTTTTGTATTGTGTATAAGTTTTCGTCATTTAAAAGGAGGTTTATCGTGAAAAATATTTTGCTAGCACTAATTTTTAGTCTTGTGCCTGCTTCAGTTTTTGCGGATTCCTGGATTTATGGAGGTGTTGCGACTGGTCAATCAGATTATGGAGGTGTAAGCACGTTATCTTATAGTGTTCATGCTGGTACTGGTATTTTGCCTTTAATTGGTGTAGAAGCAGGCTATGCAAATCATGGAAAATTTAAATTAATAGATAGTGATATGGAAATTTCTTCCGTTTATTTTGCACTTAAACCAAGTCTTAATATTGGTCCGTTAGAGATATATGCTAAAGGTGGTATCCACTCTTGGAGTTTATCTTCAATAAATTTAGTAAATGGCTACAACATAATGTATGGTTTTGGTGCGGAATATGCGGTATATGGTCTTTTTTCTCTAGGCGCTAATTACATGAGTTACCAACTAGATAAAGGAAAAGAGGATGTAAGTACGTTTTCGTTTACTGCTTCATTCCATTTTCTATAATTATTTAATGTATTGTTAGTATTGAGTAGAATTAACTAAAAGTTTTTTGATGAGTAATAAAGTGTTTCTCCTTGACTTAATGCTTGTGCAGTGAAGTTAATCTTTTTATTATCAGCTGTTAGCTTGCTATGTTTGAGTTTGCAATTTGAATTGTTGAGGCCTTTTTTTGTTTGGAATCGCCATAGTATCATCTCAGGAGAATGGTGGCGGATTTTAACAGGAAGTTTCACTCATGCTAATTTTATTCATCTATGTATGAACTTAGTTGGGTTGTGGTTCATCGCAAATATCTTTAGACCTTCTCCTAGATTACTAATTCTGCTGATAATTTTCTTAGCGACGCTTATTGGTGTTGGACTTTTTTTTACTGATATAACGAATTATTCTGGTCTTTCTGGTGTTTTATATGGTGTGTTTGGGTATCTGCTTTTTCAAAAATCCTTTTTACCTTTTAAGATCAGTGCATTCTTGGTTCTTGGATTGTTTTGCAAAATTGTTTGGGAGCATACTTTAGGTGATCCAGGATTGGCCAGTTCGTTTATTGATGCCAGGATTGCTATTGAGTCACATTTGTTCGGTTTAATTGGAAGCTTCGTGCTTATATTAGTCAAATATTTTAGAAAAAAATAAAAGCACCTACCAGAAGTATATAGGTGCTCGATCTAATTTCAATTGCTAGATTAGATGATTGGACGTTGACTACGATTAACTAATTTTGCAAGTAGAGTTTCAGTTGATTGTCCAATTACATCCGCAAGTTTATCCGTAAACTTTTTCTTTTGTGAATAGTGGATAGAGAGAACAGTCTTATCTTTGCAGGCTTTAACGACGACGTCATCAGATGTTTTAATTTCATCAACTAAACCCAGTTCTTTTGCTTTAGTGCCTAACCAATGTTCACCAGTGGACACTTTGTCCAAATCAAGTTTTGGACGATGATCATTAATAAAATTCTTAAATAAGACATGAACTTCTTCGAGTTCTTCCTTAAATTTTTTACGTGCTTTATCGTTGTTTTCACCAAACATAGTCAAAGTGCGTTTGTATTCACCAGCAGTCAGTTGTTCAAATTCGATATTGTGTTTTTTAAGGAGTTTATTGAAATTTGGAAGCTGAGCTATAACACCAATTGAACCAATAACAGCAAATGGTGCCGAAATAATTTTGTCAGCAACGCATGCCATCATGTAGCCGCCGCTTGCTGCGATTTTATCCACTGATACAGTTAAAGGAAGGCCTGCTGATTTAATACGGTTTAATTGCGAAGAAGCAAGTCCATAGCCATGGATTGCACCCCCACCCGTTTCTAGGCGCAACAGAACCTCATCTCCCTTGTTTGCAACAGCTAAAATAGCTGTTACTTCTTCCCTCAAGGAAGTAACCTCCTTCGCATCTATACTGCCATTAAAATCCAGTACAAATAGATGTGGTTCGTGTTTTAAATAGCACTTTTCATGAGCAGTTTTTTTGCTCTCTTTTTTTTGCAGTTTTATTTGATCTTTCTCTCTCTTTTTTTTCGCTTTATATCGGGCTTTCATGAATACTTCATTATGCAAATGATGTTCTAATTGCTCAATTGTTTCTTTGTATTGCTCGCTTAAATTGATAATTTCTAGTTCACCTTTTATATTACTTTTATTACTGATTGCCCTTGTAATAACTATTATTGCAATAATAACAGCAACAATAGTCGCAATTTTGGCTAAAAATAGGCCGTAGTTTAAGAAAAATTCCAATGTTATTTCCTCGATCACATCCAAACTGATATATTGTAACCATCTTATTGTTAAGACTTAAAGTAGAAAATGATAATTAAAGGAATATATCGTGAATTATTTTGTTTCTTCGGAAGCTTTAAAAGATAAGGTGATTTTAGTTACTGGTTCTAGTGCTGGTATTGGTAAGGAGGCTGCTTTTAGTTTTGCCAGTTATGGTGCTGTTGTTATTTTGCTTGGTCGCACAATTAATAGTCTGGAGAAAATTTATGATCAAATCGTATCAGCAGGATATTCCCAACCGGTTATTGTTCCTCTAGATATGAAAGGAGCAACCAAAAAAAATTATATCGATATGATTGCAATTATTGAAGATCAGTTTGGTCGTTTGGATGGTGTTTTGCAGAATGCAAGCATTCTTGGCGATCTTAGTCCATTTGAGCAAATTGGTGAAGACTCCTACGATGATGTTATGCAGATTAATGTGAAATCGCAATTTTTGCTTGTTCAGGCGGCCTTGCCTCTTCTCCGAAAATCAGATGATGCGCGTATTATTTTTACATCATCTACTGTGGGCCATAGAGGTCGTGCTTTTTGGGGACCCTATGCAATATCGAAATTTGCTACAGAGGGTATGATGCAAGTGTTGGCTGACGAATTAATTAGTACTTCCATTCGTGTTAATGCTATTAATCCTGGTAGTGTTCGTACAAGCATGCGTGCAAAAGCCTTTCCTGATGAAGACTCTAGTTTGTTGAAAGAACCTAAAGATATTATGTCGTTATACTTATATCTAATGGCTCCAGAAGGAAAGCAAGTGCATGGCCAGTGTCTCGATGCCCAGATAAAATAACTTGGTTTCAATTTTGTATTCTTAGCTATTTTTCATGTTTGTGCCTAATTTAACTAAATTGATAGCTTTCTGGTACAACTATTATACCGTTTTGAGAGATATAAAAGCGTTTTGAATCTTCGAGTTTATTGAATCCTATTTTTACATAAGGAGGTATAGTTACATGCTTATCAATGATACAATTCACAAGTTGGCAACCTTTTTCTAAGGTAACATCATCGAATAAAACACTATCAATGACAGTCGCATTATCATTAATTCGTACATTCGACGAAATTACCGAATTCTGTACTAAACCACCAGAGTTGATGACACCATTAGCGATCATTGAGTTAATAAATATTCCTTCGTTTCCAGTTACAGATGATACTGTTTTGGCGGGAGGAAACTGAGTTTCATAGGTATGGATAGGCCAATTTTGTTGATACAAGTTCATAGGTGGAATTGGTTTTAGAAGATCCATGTTCGCATTATAGAAGGAATCAATAGTGCCTATATCACGCCAATAACAATTTTTAGCAACTCTACCTAGACTATTACAAAATTTATAGGCATGAACATTTTGTTTTTTGATTAAGAGTGGTATAATATCCCTCCCGAAGTCATGGCTTGACTGGCTGTTTTCAGAATCTTCAATTAACGCACTATATAGCGTGTCCATATTAAAGACATATATTCCCATTGATACTAAACTTCTATTAACGTCGTTTCGGATGGATGGAGGATTTACAGGTTTTTCAATAAAAGAGATTATTTGATTTTGATTATTTGTTGTCAAAACACCAAATGAAACTGCTTCGTTTTTTGCCATGTCCATACAAGCTACCGTTACCTCGGCACCTTCGGACTTATGTTGCTTAAGCATGGGCATGTAGTCCATACGATAGATATGATCTCCGGAAAGTATGATAACATACTCAGCATGACTACGAGAGAGTAACCACAAGTTATGATAAATAGCGTCAGCTGTGCCTTCATACCATTTATTACCTCTGCACATTTGTGGTGGAATTACTGATATGTATTCTCCTAGTTCTGAATTAAATACCGACCATCCATCACGCAAGTGTTTTTGTAATGAGTAGGATTTATATTGCGTGAGGACTAATATGCGCCGCAAGCCAGAATGTAAACAGTTGGTGAGTGTAAAATCGATGATACGATATTTCCCTCCAAAAGGAACAGCAGGTTTAGCACGATGGTTGGTAAGTGGAGTGAGTCGGGAACCGACTCCACCAGCTAGTATGATGGTCAATGTTTCTTGCATCTACATTTACCTTTTCAACATAAATTATATATGAGCTAATCGTTTACAATAGAGGGTAGTACAAGATTTAAGGCAAGAAAAATTTTTGCGTAAAATACAGAGTTGAGAAGAAGTTACATTAAAATCTTATGAAAAGATAGCAATTAAAGGTGAGATATTGTTTATCACTAAATTTTGGTTGTGATGCTTTAGCAGAGATAATGAAAATCGTAATTTACTACTCAAAACTTTTTAGTTTCACTTAATTAGTACTATCTTTAAAAGAAGAAGTTTTTTAGAAAATGTAGTGGTAAGAACCGTTTTGCATAAGACGTTTGTTATACTGTCAACAAATAAAGTCTTATGATATGCGATTATTAAGGATAGTGAGGATAAAATTGTGCTTGAAACTTACCGTAAACACGTTCAAGAGCGTGCCGAAGAGGGAGTTGTGCCTCGCCCTTTAGATGCTAATCAAGTTGCTGCACTTGTTAAGCTATTAGAAAATCCTCCTCAAGGCGAGGAAAATTTTATTTTGGATCTATTAGAAAATGCTGTTCCACCTGGTGTGGATGAGGCGGCCTATGTAAAGGCTAGTTACCTTGCTGCTGTTGCTCAAAGTGAAGTGAAATCTCCGATTATTAGTAGATTTAAAGCAGCTGAGATTTTGGGAACAATGCAAGGTGGTTATAATATTCAACCACTTATCATGTTATTAGAAAGTAGAGAACTTGCCCCAATTGCTGCTAAGGCATTATCTCACACCTTGCTTATATTTGACTATTTCTATGACATAGAAGAAAAAGCGAAAGCTGGGAATGCTTTTGCAATGCAAGTTTTAGAATCATGGGCTAATGCTGAGTGGTTTTTGTCAAAACCTAAGTTACAAAATAAAATTACTCTTACCGTATTTAGGGTATTTGGTGAAACAAACACTGATGACTTATCGCCAGCGCAAGATGCTTGGTCTCGTCCTGATATTCCACTTCATGCTTTAGCAATGTTGAAAAATGACCGCGAAGGGATCCATCCAGATCGTCCAGGGGTTATTGGTCCCATTAAGCAAATTAAATCGTTGAAGGAAAAAGGTCATCAATTAGTCTATGTAGGTGATATTGTTGGCACCGGATCTTCACGTAAATCTGCTGCAAATTCGGTACTTTGGTTTATAGGTGATAATATTCCCAATGTACCTAACAAGCGTACTGGCGGTTATGTGTTTGCTGGTAAAATCGCGCCTATTTTCTTTGATACAATGAAGGATTCTGGTGCTTTGCCGATTGAATTGAACGTTACTAAATTAAATATGGGGGAGACTATTGATCTTTATCCATTAGAAGGTAAAGTTTGTACCCACAATAGTGCTGAAGTTTTAGCTGAATTTACTCTAAGAACTGATACTCTTCTTGACGAAGTGCAAGCAGGTGGGCGTATTCCGCTTATTATTGGACGTGGTCTCACAGATAGAGCACGTCAATCTTTAGGTATGGAATCATCAGATGTTTTTTGTGGTGCTGCTATTGGAGTTAAAAATTTTAATAAAAAAGGCTATACTCTCGCTCAAAAGATGGTTGGTAAAGCATGCGGTGTAGAGGGAATACGTCCTGGTGCTTATTGCGAACCTAAGATGACGACAGTAGGTTCTCAAGACACTACAGGTCCTATGACACGTGATGAATTAAAAGATCTTGCATGTATTGGTTTTTCTGCAGATTTAGTTGTGCAATCATTCTGTCATACATCAGCTTATCCTAAACCAGTAGATATAGATACACATCATACATTACCCGATTTTATTATCAACCGCTCAGGCGTGTCTCTACGTCCAGGAGATGGCGTTATTCATTCTTGGTTAAATCGTATGCTTTTGCCAGACACTGTCGGTACAGGTGGCGACTCACATACTCGCTTCCCATTGGGTATTTCTTTTCCTGCTGGATCTGGTTTGGTTGCATTTGCAGCTGCAACTGGCGTTATGCCGTTAGATATGCCTGAGTCTGTTCTTGTACGTTTTAAAGGCAACATGCAAGCAGGCATCACGTTGCGTGATCTAGTTCATTCCATCCCTTACTATGCTATAAAGCAAGGGCTGCTTACTGTAGGAAAAAGAGGTAAAATAAATGAATTTTCTGGTCGAATATTAGAAGTTGAAGGCGTTGAACATTTATCCGTTGAGCAAGCATTTGAATTATCTGATGCATCTGCAGAGAGATCGGCTTCAGGTTGCACGATCAAATTATCTCTAAAATCTATTGAAGAGTATCTAAATTCGAATATCGTCATGCTCAAGTGGATGATAGCGGAAGGTTACGGTGATCGTCGTGCGATTGAACGCCGTATTGTTTCTATGCAGGAATGGTTGTTAAGCCAAGAGCTTATGAGTGCTGATAATAATGCGGAGTACAGACATATAATTGATATTAATTTAGCTGATATTAATGAACCGATTCTTTGCGTGCCAAACGATCCTGATGACGTTCGTTTGCTTTCTGATATTCAAGGCACAAAGATCGATGAGGTGTTTATTGGTTCCTGTATGACTAATATTGGACATTTTCGTGCAGCAGGAAAATTATTAGAAAAATTTCATGGTCAATTAGATACTCGTTTATGGATTGCACCACCAACTAAAATGGATAAAGATCAGCTAATGAAAGAAGGTTACTATAGTATCTTTGGTCGTGTCGGAGCGCGAATAGAAACACCAGGTTGTTCGTTGTGTATGGGAAATCAAGCTCGTGTGGCTGATAAAGCGACAGTTATATCAACTTCGACACGTAATTTCCCAAATCGTTTAGGAACGGATGCCAATGTATATTTGGCTTCCGCTGAAGTTGCATCTGTTAGCGCAATTCTTGGACGTATTCCAACCAAGAAAGAATACTTGGAATATACAAAACAAATAGACACAAATGCATCTGATATCTACCGTTATCTTAATTTTCATCACATGCGAGAATATGTTAGTAAAGCCGACGCCGTAATATTTCAGGAACCAGTAAAATAATGTAGTATAGCTTGCTGGCTTTGCCATTACTTGAAGAGTTTTATACTAAATATATTAAAGGATTTTAAGCAAGCAAGATGACTTTTTCTTTAATATGATAGGGAGTTTTAAAGAGGAATCGTTGTTTAGATGCATATTATCGGACATATAAATAAAAAGATGCTCAGAGTCTACATTTGAATATTATTACTCATAAAAAACACAATATTTCATTTAAGAAGATTAGTAAAAACGCGTTAAAGGTTCTTTGTCGACTCCAGAAAGCAGGTTTTGAAGTTTATTTTGTAGGTGGTGGTGTTCGAGATCTACTGCTTGAGCGAATACCGAAAGATTTTGATGTGACCACAAACGCGACACCTGAGCAAATTAAACGTTTGTTTAAAAACTGCCGATTAATTGGCCGGCGTTTCCGTTTAGCACATGTTGTATTTGGTCGGGATGTTGTTGAAGTTGCAACTTTTCGAGGTTATCATCGAAAACCAGCTAAAAGTGTGTTTGCGCAATCTAAAAAGGGTATACTCTTGCGTGATAATGTTTACGGTACGGTTAATCAGGATGCGGAGCGTCGTGATTTTACTATTAATGCGATGTATTATAGTATCAATGATTACAGCATTTATGATTACGTTGGTGGTATAGGAGATTTAGAAGATAAATTAATTCGTTTGATCGGTGATCCGAAAACTCGTTACCGAGAGGATCCTGTTCGGATATTGCGTGCTATTCGTTTTGCAGCAAAACTGAATTTCAATATTGAAAAAGATACTGCAGAGCCCATTGAAGAACTTGGTCATTTACTTCAGGACGTGTCTGCATCGCGTCTTTATGAAGAACTTTTAAAGCTATTTCAATCAGGTTATGGATTAAAAACCTGTCGTTTAATGCGTAAATACAATTTGTTTCAACATTTGTTTCCAACAATATCTGAGGATTGTGCAAATAAAGATTATTCTTCGTTTTCAGAAAGAATGCTCGATTCTGTTTTAGGTTCTACTGATCTGCGTGTAAAGAAAGGTCAAAAGATTAATCCTGCGTTTATATTTGTTGCAATGTTATGGTATCCGCTTAATGTGCTGTCTGCTCGATTGGTGAGAGAACGTAGTTTGAATCATTACGATGCCTTTATGCAAGCAAGCAATATTATTTTAAATAAGCAAATTAAGACTATTGCTATTCCGCGTCGACATATAGCGACTATTCGTGAAATTTGGCAATTGCAATTTCATCTTCCTATACGAAGTGGTAGGCGTGCTTTTCGCTTAATGAAATTAAATAAATTCCGTGCTGGGTTTGATTTTCTGGAAATGCGTGCTGAAATTGAAGGTAAAGAAATAGAGCGACTTTCTAAATGGTGGACGATATTTCAAAATGTTGGATTCAGTATGCGTCAAACAATGGTAGAGAAACTTGATGATCCTGACTCTAGGGCTTAGTTATTATCGTCAAATTGGTTAAAATCAATTAAAGTAATGGTTATTGTATATATAGGTCTAGGTAGTAATTTATTTGAACCAAAAAAGCAGGTAACTCGTGCTGTTGAAGAGCTAAAAAATCTACCGAGATCGAAATTTGTCAAAGCGTCTTCATTGTATAGCAGTAAACCGATGGGCCCGAAAGATCAACCAAATTACATTAATGCTATTGTTGCTATAGAAACTAGACTAATGCCTATCGAACTTCTAAATTACACACAGGAAATTGAAAAAAAACGAGGGCGTCTTCGTAAAAACGAACATTGGGGGCCAAGAATACTAGATTTGGATGTTATTCTTTTCGGCAATGAAACGATTAATTCTGAACGTTTAACTGTTCCACATTATGGAATAAAAGATAGAAAATTTGTTCTCTATCCTCTTTTGGAGATAGTGCCTGATTTACAACTACCTGATGGAACTAAACTACGAACTTTGCTTAAAAGTAGTTAAATTGCAGCGTCGTATTATAATTAGTGAGGAAATTTAATGAAGAAAATTACTATCAACGATCTTATAAAGTGGAAACAAAAAGGTTTGAAATTTGCTACTTCTACTGCTTACGATGCGAGTTTTGCTCAAATTTTTGAAAGTCAGGATATACCTGTATTGTTAGTGGGTGATTCACTTGGTATGGTTTTACAAGGTAAAAAAAACACCTTATCTGTAACAGTTGAGGATATTGCTTATCATACTCAATGCGTACGTACAGGAAGTCCTAATTGCTTATTAATGGCAGATATGCCATTTATGAGTTACGCAACACTAGAGCAAACGTATAAGAATGCAGCTATCTTAATGAAAGCTGGAGCAAATATGATAAAAATTGAAGGTGATAGCTGGTTAGTGAGCACTGTTCAAACACTTACAGAACGCGCTGTTCCCGTTTGTGTTCACATTGGATTAACTCCTCAATTTATTAATATTCTAGGTGGCTATAAAGTACAAGGTCGTGATCAGGAAGGTGCTGATTGCATAGTAAAAGATGCGCTTGCGTTACAGGAAGCTGGTGCTCAAATGGTATTGCTTGAGTGCGTACCGAAAGAACTTGCTGCGCGTGTTACTGATATTCTTGATATTCCGGTCATTGGCATTGGTGCAGGCAATGTGACCGACGGTCAAATTTTAGTAATGCATGATATGTTTGGTATTTCTTCAAGCCATATACCAAAATTTGCTAAAAATTTTTTAGAAGAAAATGGTGATATATGCTCTGCGGTTGCAAAATACATTGAAGAAGTTCAGAATGGTACTTTCCCGAGCGATCTGCACACGATCGCCTAGAAGAGGGGGGTATGAATATGCAGGTCTTTGCCGCCATTCTTGCTCTCCGTAATCGAATTAGACAGCTAAAGCGTGAAGATCGTAAAATTGCGCTTGTTCCAACAATGGGCAATTTGCATAAAGGTCATTTGGCATTAATACGCGAAGCTCATAAACACGCTGATATAGTCATAGTTAGTATCTTTGTTAATCCGATACAATTTGAAAGCGCAGATGATCTTAGTAACTATCCTCGTACCTTAGAAGATGACTTGAATAAACTGAGTCTTGAAGCAGTTGATTTAGTATTTACGCCAACAGCTGAAGCTATATATCCAGAGGGTTTAGATGCACGAGTTTTTATTACAGTACCAGAGTATATATTTGAAGGGGTTTCACGCCGAATTCATTTTCGTGGTGTAGCAACTATTGTAGCTAAGCTGTTTAATATTATTCAACCTGATGTAGCTTGTTTTGGAGAAAAAGATTTTCAACAGCTAGTGATAATACGCAAAATGGTTACTGATCTTTCTATGGATATTGACATTGTTAGTGTGCCAATAGTGCGTGAAATAAACGGATTAGCCATGAGTTCTCGTAATCATTTGCTTACCCAAGATGAGGTTCAGCGTGCACCAGAATTGTTTCGTGTAACGCGTTGGATTGCTAGTGTTATACGTAAAGGGCGAAGAGATTATATTTCTATTATTAAAGATGCGAACATTCGACTATGTGCTGCAGGTTTACAACCCGATCAGATTTTTATTCGTGATGCTAATATGTTGCAAATAGTTACGTCCAAATCAACCCAGGTTGTCATCTTAATGTCGGTTTTTTTGGGCAAGGTTCGTTTGATTGATAATCAAGTTGTTAAACTTTTGGAGATCAACTAAAGCATTTGTGATTAATACTAGATTATCTTTTACATTAAATGATTTAGTTTGGACGTTTTTTATGCTTCGTTAAATTAATTCAAGTGCATACATTGTTAACTGAATTATAATCTAAACAGATTTAGAGTAGGTTGGATACGTTAATTTAACTGTTAGAATAACAACGAAGAATTCATCTTATGATAAAATTGAACTATATTTTTTATTTATGCTGATCTTGACGAATCTACATAGATTTCAGGAGAGCTGACCACTCCTGTTAGTCTTCTTAGTTATGATTTAGCGGAATTTTGGATCGTTAGGATTTTTTCATGAAACGAGTCGTAATAACCGGTATGGGCATTGTTTCAAGTATCGGTAACAATATCGCAGAAGTTTTAGCTTCGCTTAAAGCGGGTGCATCTGGTATTACAGCCTCAGAGCAATTTAGGGAGAAAGGATTGCGTTCTGAAGTGTGGGGTAGCTTAAAAATGCTTCCCCAGCAGCATATTGATCGTAAGAGAATTCGCTTTATGGGTGATGCGGCAGCATTCGCATATCTTGCAATGAAGCAAGCTATAGCAGATTCTGGTTTATCTGAAGATCAAGTGTCGAATGAACGCACAGGTATTGTTGCGGGATCCGGAGGTGCCTCTTCTCTTAATCAGGTAAATGCTGCAGATACTTTACGTCAAAAAGGTGTAAAACGTGTTGGTCCCTACATGGTTCCTCGTACTATGTCTTCAACTGTTTCGGCATGTCTAGCTACGCCATTTAGGATTCGCGGTGTAAACTATTCCATGAGTTCAGCATGTGCGACTTCTGCACATTGTATTGGTCATGCGATGGAACTAATTCAACTTGGTAAGCAAGATGTAGTATTTGCAGGAGGGGGTGAAGAGCTTGATTGGTCATTAACCATGATGTTTGACGCAATGGGTGCTTTATCGACAAAGTACAATGATGCTCCTGATAAATCGTCACGTGCTTATGACACGGGTCGTGATGGTTTTGTTATTTCTGGTGGTGGTGGTATGTTGGTTGTTGAAGAATTAGAGCATGCGTTAACTCGTGACGCAAAAATTTATGGTGAGCTTGTTGGCTATGGAGCGACTTCAGATGGTTATGATATGGTAGCACCTTCAGGTGAAGGAGCAGTACGTTGTATGAAGATGGCAATGAAAAACGTTTGTAGCGTTGACTACATCAATACACACGGTACTTCGACCCCTGTTGGTGACGTGAAAGAATTGGGTGCCATACAAGAAGTATTTGATAACAAAAGCCCGGCAATCTCATCAACTAAAGCGATGACTGGTCATGCACTTGGTGCTGCGGGTGTACATGAGGTCCTTTATTCAGTTTTAATGCTAAATAATAATTTTGTTGCTCCGAGCATTAATATAGAGAACTTGGATGCGGTTGCTAAAGGTTTAGATATCGTAACTAAAACACGTAGGCAAAAATTAACGACAGTAATGTCTAACAGCTTTGGTTTTGGCGGAACTAACGCAACGCTGGTAATCCAAAAATACCAGGATTAGCATCCATATAGTTTAAGTATTATTAGATCAAATGTCAGCGAATTAAAAGTTTAGATACAAACTTCATGCAGATCCTTATTGATAAAGAAATACCTTATTCCACTCAGTTATTTAGTCATTTAGGTAGGCTGATTTTAAAGTCAGGTAGGGAATTAATTTCAGACGATTTGATTGGTGTTGAAGCATTGATAATTCGTTCGGTTACTAAGGTAGATAGAAGACTGCTAGAGAAGGCTAATCGGCTGCGTTTTGTTGGCACTGTGACAGCAGGGGTAGATCATGTAGATCAAGGATTGCTTAAGGAGAGAGGAATATTTTTTATTGCAGCATTCGGTTATAATAGGATAAGTGTTGCAGAATACGTTCTTAGTGTATTGATGGTTTTAGTGCAACAAGAGGGTTGTTCTATCTCTGATAAAATTGTAGGGATTATTGGTGCTGGACAAATTGGTTCATACTTAGCGCTGTTATTGAAGAGCATTTCTGTTGAAGTTTTGATTAATGATCCTTTAAAACAAGATGAAGGTGACATGCGTGAGTTTACAGCACTTGATGTACTTCTAAAAAAAGCTGATGTAATCACATTACACACACCAATTACTCGTCATGGAAAATATCCGACTTATCACTTAATTAACGAACAAATTCTAGATAGTTTTCGTAGTGACCAGATATTGATTAATGCGGCAAGAGGGGGAATCGTTAACAACGTTGCTTTAAAGAAACGGCTACTAAAAGGAGACGGTTTTACTGCTGTACTTGATGTATTTGAATTTGAACCAGAAATAGATATGGAGCTTCTGCCTTTACTAAAATTTGCTTCTCCCCACATAGCTGGATACAGTTTGGAAGGCAGTACCCGTGGGATTATGATGATTTTTGATGATTTCTGCAATTTTTTTCAAAAAAAAAATCAGTTAAAAACTAATGAGTTGTTTTCGTTTTCTTTAGCAAAAAAAGTTCTACTATGCGAGACTTGGGATGAGGCTATACTACACGATTTAACCCAGTTAATCTATAATGTACACAGATCCGATGGGTTGTTTCGCAGAGAAGTTCATAAGTCTAGTTTATTCGATAAAATACGTAGAAAGTACCGAAATAAAAGAGAATATAGTGCAATTACTTTAGTTGGTTGTGCTGAGTGTAATTTCCAACCATTATCTAATCTAGGTTTTAAAATTAAGGTTAATAAATAACATGTGAATTTAACGCTGTCGTTTTAGATGTAGCTAAATGTCGGAGTTCTACAAGAATGCGAGTGTTCTTTTGGAAGACTTATAACGCCTATAGTAAAACTATAAAAGCACGAAATGTTAACTGGAATTTGTTGTAAAATGAGTTTTTTGAAGAATACCGATGACCTTATATTTCATTTAAGAAAGGTTTTACAACGCAAATTTATGATGTTAATGATCAAGTTATATGGTAGGTCGTGTTTACAATAGTATTAATTATCAAAATTTTACGAATTTTTCGTTTGTGACTGGTATATGTAGGTAAAGATATTTTATCGACGCTACACAGTTTTATTTTATTGAGCAAGTATTTGAGTTTTATATGCATCAATTTTTAAAGCATTTACTGTTATTGGCTTTGCTTAAAGCTTCGATTGTCAGTGCAGTAAGTGTTCGTCTCAATGGTCCTAATAATGAAATGGAGTTATCTGCTCATTTTCCTAAGCGTCTACCTAGGTTGGAAGCGAAGGAAAGTAATGAGTTTCCTCATTTTTATGGGCCAACAACTGAACTGGATACTCTTTGGAGTATAGCAAGTAAAATTCGTCCAGAATCTAATCTAACGATACAACAGACAGTGTTTGCAATATATAAGCTTAATCCTGATATATTTGAAGATCAAAATATTCATCGTTTACGTACCGGTAGTAAGATCCGAATTCCTTCATTTGATCAGATTCGTAATACGTCTAGTGAGGAATCCACTGCAATTATAGTAGCTCATAAGGCGAAATTAGAAAGTCAAGCCGAATTGCTTAAAGCTTTATCTGAATCTGATGATGTTTCTTCTTCAAAAGACGCAGTTTATGTCCAGTCTGAACAATCGAGCACTAATTTAAAAGATGAAGACAAATTAAAGATAACTGAGGAGGAAACACCGTCGATTGTATTACAGATAAGGGGCGAGTTTATCGTATTAGCAGAGCAATACTCTCAGTTAAAATTAGCGTTAGCTAGTCTCCGATCTGAAGTAGACGCACTAAGAAATAAACTTAGCGATAACGAAGGTAGAATTCGTGATGAAATTGAAAAAGTTTTACAAGAAAAGCATAACGACTTCGCTAAAGCGCAGGAGTTTAGATTTTTATCTTTTGATCAGCTATTTTCTAATATGTGGTTTGTTACAGCTTTAGCTATTATTCCTGGATTATTCATTGGTTTAATTATTATCTTACTGACACGTTATTATTACAAACAAGGAACTTTTTCTACACAACAATCTTTTGAGCAATCAAAAGAAGCAGATGGCTTAATTTTATCAACAGGCGGAGAATTTCGTGATAGTAGTAGATCGGATATGTTGTCAGAGGCCGACATAGCTGACTTGTTAACAACAGGTAAGACATCTAGTCATCAGGAAGTTTCGTCTCTTGAATTTGAGACGAAAGTACTTAAACGAGGTGTTGAGAAATTAGAGCTAGAGCCAGAGATATCAGAGCCAGAGCCAGAGATATCAGAGC
>NZ_JGVK01000023.1 GCF_000731795.2 Candidatus Photodesmus blepharonis
GTGTGGGGTTTCCCCATGTAAGAGTAGGACATCGCCAAGCTCTGATTTTTGAAATGCGGAGTGGTAGTTCAGCTGGTTAGGCGGAAAAGGAGAGATGGCTGAGCGGTTGAAAGCACCGGTCTTGAAAACCGGCATATGTGAATAACGTATCTAGGGTTCAAATCCCTATCTCTCCGCCACCTATCTAAAATAGGGGT
>NZ_JGVK01000024.1 GCF_000731795.2 Candidatus Photodesmus blepharonis
ACCTGGGGCTGGATCACCTCCTTAAACTATAATGCGATAATTATAACGATGAGTGCTCACACAGATTAATGAGGTTTTATACTTGTCCCGTTCGTCTAGAGGCCTAGGACATCGCCCTTTCACGGCGGCAACAGGGGTTCGACTCCCCTACGGGATACCATTGGGTCGTTAGCTCAGTTGGTAGAGCAGTTGACTTTTAATCAATTGGTCGCAGGTTCGAGTCCTGCACGACCCACCATTTTTTTTT
>NZ_JGVK01000025.1 GCF_000731795.2 Candidatus Photodesmus blepharonis
ACAATATCTCATTAGAGGAATAAGAATAAGAGAAGCCCGTTCACAAGTAAAGTGGCGGAGTGGACGGGATTCGAACCCGCGACCCCCGGCGTGACAGGCCGGTATTCTAACCAGCTGAACTACCACTCCGCATTTCAAAAATCAGAGCTTGGCGATGTCCTACTCTTACATGGGGAAACCCCACAC
>NZ_JGVK01000026.1 GCF_000731795.2 Candidatus Photodesmus blepharonis
ACCTGGGGCTGGATCACCTCCTTAAACTATAATGCGATAATTATAACGATGAGTGCTCACACAGATTAATGAGGTTTTATCAGTTGGGTCTGTAGCTCAGACGGTTAGAGCGTTCGCCTGATAAGCGGGAGGTCGGTGGTTCAAGTCCATTCAGACCCACCAGTT
>NZ_JGVK01000027.1 GCF_000731795.2 Candidatus Photodesmus blepharonis
AAAAAAAATTGCCAACCTTCAGAATTGGATAGTCTGCTTAATCTATCAGTTCATTTCTCTATAATCAAACTTTACAACCAAATTATACTAAATGTACAGCACATATGCTAGTTTGGTGCGTTAACCATAGCCAATATTTATCAGTCATAATTCTTGATATCAAAATTATCTTCAATGGAATCAAAAGCTTGTTTTTGTTACCAACCTATATTTTTCCGATGACAATGTTAACTGCATCAGTTTAGCCCAGAGGAGGCTTACTTGGATAGTGTCTACTTTCATCTTATAAAAGCAGGAGTAGATTCAAAAATTGGTATATTTACAAAATTTGCTTTAATACTCGATCGACCTTCACTCTAGTTATTTTACGAATCAGTTTTTGTACATCTGTTGGATAATTCTCCACTTTTTCTAATTGTCGGTAGGTCCGAATTGCTTGAGTATGCTGTAAAATGTTATTTACTTCTTTGTTAAATTGTGATGTCAAATGCTGAAAGCAATCTTGAATGAGGATAGCATTTTCCAGATCAAGTTTCCATGCACGTGGGTTCAGGTTATGACCTGTAATTAACATGTAACGCTTATCAACCCAAATTCCTTTTAAGTGAAAACTGTTATTACCGTGTTTCCATAGATTAATGGAAAGTTTACAATTAGCAATATTTGTTTCATTGGTTTTAGCAAATTGCCGTAAATTTACTTCATATAAGTAAGGTAGACCGCCTATAGCCTTAAATTTTTTTTCTGGTGAAATGTAGAAGTCATTGGCTGTTTTATCACCGATGACTATTGTCACTTTAACTCCCCGTTGTATTGCGATCTTAACTTTTTTTTCTATATTTCTGGGGAAATTAAAGTATGGAGTACAAATGAAAATTTCGTTTTCTGCTTGAGTGATAAGTTGAATAATGCTTTGATTAAGTTTGTTACGGCGTTTTCCAATACCTACAATAGGTGTAATGGCAATTTGTTTCGGTCCTGCTTTTTTTGAAATAAAGTGATAGCTTGATTTTGCCAACGACGCGCGCAATTGTCGAATATCGACTTTAATTTCTTTAGTTGTAGGCTGGACACTGCAAGTTAGATCGTTAACTGCCGGGTGTTCTATGATAGCTTGGCGAACGAATTGTACCATGCTTTCAGCTAATTCTCGACACTTAAACACATGATAGCGATCAAAGCGATAGCGGTGATGATAATTTAAATACATATTATTCAAACTAGCACCGCTATAGATCACTTGATCATCAATAATGAAACCTTTCAAGTGTAATACACCAAATACTTCCTTAGCTCGAACTGGCACTCCATAAACTGGAATTTTATGTATATTTTCATTGGCAAAAGATTTATACATTGCTATATTCCCTTCTGAGACTTTTTCGCCAATTAAGCCACGTTGTGCTCGATGCCAGTCTACGCAGATATTGATGTCTAGTCCTGGTTTTTTTTGCTTTGTTGTATAGAGTTCAGACAAAATTTTTCGACCCGCTTCATCATCTTCCAAATATAAAGCAACGAGATAAATCCGATTATCGGCTTTTTGAATTGCTTCAATAATCTTAGTTCTAAAATTTTTCGCTGAGTAGAGAGTTTCAAAGTTCTCCGAGTTCATTGCGATAGTAGGAAGATGACTAAATGAATTCCTATTACTCATCATGTTAGATGTATTACCTCAATCAAGTAGTATAATCAAATTTAAGGTGTGCATAAAACTTTGAAAAGTAAATAAACAACTTATCAAAGTAGCTGTGTTAGTGACTTAATTAAATAGTATACTGAACATATGTACTTAAAGTGGGATTTCTAATTATAACTTTATTCTGCTGGTAGAATCGTATTTAAATCAGCTCGATAGTTTTAAGTATAAAATGCTGTACAAGCATGTATGAGAAAAGTGATCATTTACTTTGATAGTGAATTCTATAATTTTTAGTAGTAATGGTATCATATCCAATTATAATTGATTAGATGGATATTTTTGTAGCAAAGTAAGATTACTATTTCATTTTGTGTTAATGCAACGATAGTTTGTGCGTTGTTTCCTTTATATCTTCAATTTACCTGCTCTAAATTTATCTTTAAATTATGGTAGAATGCAATCAGTTTATGCAACTGAATCAAATCTTTATGTACTCCAACTTGATGAAAATATATTCCAATTATAATTTAAGTTCCCGTCATACCTTTTCTATTTCACAATTATGTCAGTGGCTTATTGAAGTTTTCTCAGTAGAAGATTTACTTACAATTTATCAAAGTTCTCGGTGGTGTCATTTACCTAAAATTGTATTAGGAAAAGGCAGCAATATTTTATTTACAGAGAAATTTGATGGTATAGTGGTAATAAATAAGCTTCATGGAAAATCAGTTTTTGAATCTGAAACTGATTATCATCTGCGTATTAAATCCGGTGAAGATTGGCCATCATTGGTGGAATGGAGTGTCAGAGAAGGTTATTTTGGTCTGGAGAATTTAGCTTTAATCCCAGGATGTGCAGGGTCTGCACCAATTCAGAATATCGGTGCTTATGGTGTTGAGTTGACAGATGTGTGTGAGTACGTAGATGTACTTTGCTTAAATACATTCAAGATAAAAAGGTTGAGTAGTAAGGAATGTTTATTTGGATATCGTGATTCTGTTTTCAAGCATCAACTATATGAAAAGGTTATCATAGTAGCAATTGGTCTCAAACTTACAAAAAATTGGCAAGCAAAAGTTAGGCATAAATCACTGAATAGATGTGATCCTAGATCTGTAACCGCTAAGCAGATTTTTGATAAAGTGTGTAGCGTTCGTCGAAAAAAACTGCCTGATCCTAGAGTTATGGGGAATGCAGGAAGTTTTTTTAAAAATCCAGTAATTTGCCAAGAACAATATCAAGAATTGATATGTAAATTTGCCAATATAGAAGCTTATCCTACTAAAGGTGGAATGAAAATTTCTGCAGGTTTTTTGATCGATAATTGTGGTTTAAAGGGAAAGGAAGTAGGAGGGGCTAAGGTGCATTCTGAACAGGCATTAGTCATTGTTAATGACAGTAATGCCACTGCACAAGATATCATTGATTTAGCAGTTTTTATTCGCAAGAAAGTACTAGATAGATATGGTGTTGTACTGGAATATGAGGTTCGTTTTATAGGATCTAGATCAGAAATTACTTTGCCAGTGATGTTGGATTAACGAGGATGAGAAATTATGATCTTGAGCTTTCTATTCTTCAGACACTTTCTCAAGGTTGCTTTCACTCAGGCAAAGAGTTATGCGAACAATTTTCTGCGTCTCGTATAGTCATTATTAGATCTATAAGAAGTATTCAGGAGTGGGGTGTTGATATTTTTTGTATATCAGGAAAAGGTTATCAGCTTGCTCAAGTAATGCAACTGATCGATCCAAGAGTAATAAAAGCTAAAACGAAGTGTTTAATTGAATTCATTCCTATTGTTGATTCGACCAATCAATACTTGCTAGACAGAGCAGATGTTTTAAAATCTGGAGCTGTATGTATTGCTGAGTATCAAATGAAAGGTCGTGGTAGGCGTGGTCGAAAGTGGGTGTCACCATTTGGTGCTAATTTATGTTTCTCTATGTTTTGGAAATTCGATACTCATATCGCTATTAAAATGAGATTAAGTCTAATAGTTGGCATTATCATGGTTGAGGCACTAGAGAATCTTGGCGCGAAAGGGCTTAAGTTAAAGTGGCCAAATGATTTGTATTATCAAGACCGTAAACTTGGAGGAATTTTGTTGGAAGTATCCAATCAAGCAGGTTTCTCTGTTAATTGTGTCATAGGTATAGGCATTAATCTATTCATGGAACTAGCAACAAAAGGTATCATTCACCCTTGGGCGAACTTATCTGAAGTTTTCCATGACGCTCGGCTAATCCGTAATGAATTGCTCGTTATATTGATTAACACTTTGTTTTGCATCTTAAGAGAGTGTGAATTGCATGGTGTAGAAAAATTTGTCGAGCGTTGGAATCGATTAGATAATTTTTTAGGTCGTAAAGTACAGTTGATTGTAGGAGAACATAGGATTAAAGGTATAGCTCAAGGTATCAATGAAGAGGGCGCAATAGTACTCGAAACTAAGAAAGGTTTAGAAAGCTATATTGATGGAGAGATTTCGTTAACAAAGTCATGACTTTCAGAAGTGCAAGTTATCTAATTAATACTTTAGTTGATGAGGTGCAGCAAACATATCAAGACTTTACTTGGTTTAATTGCCGATTTCGGTTTCCTGATCGGCTAATTTTCCGCATACCTTAGGTCGTTGATATTAAAGTTGCGGTCAGCTTTGTCCTTAATTAAAGTGATAAACCTCATCAACTTTTTTTCTAATTCTAATACTGATCTTATTCCACCGTTACTGATTTGGCAAGGTTACGAGGTTGATCGACATCTGTTCCTTTAATTAGCGCTACATGATAAGAGAGTAACTGCATTGGAATGGTATAATAAATTGGCGCTGTAATTTTAGCAACATGAGGAAGGGTTATGATTTTCATTGTTTTGTTGGCATTGAAACCTGCATTTTCATCGGCGAACACATATAATAAACCGCCACGAGCACGAACTTCCTCAATATTTGATTTAAGCTTTTCTAATAATTCATTATTAGGCGCAATAACTATTACTGGCATATCTGAATCAATTAAAGCAAGCGGTCCATGTTTTAGCTCGCCTGCTGCATATGCTTCTGCGTGAATGTATGAAATTTCTTTCAGTTTCAAAGACGCTTCCATTGCTATTGGATAGAATTCCCCGCGTCCTAAAAATAATGTATGCTTCTTATTAGCAAAATCTGCTGCTAGAGTTTGAATTTTTTTTTCGAAAGAAAGTACAGCCTTAACTTGTTTTGGTAATGCATGCAAAGCTTCAACAACTTCGCGTTCTTTATGACGATCAATTGATTGCTTATGTTTACCTAATGCGGTTGCCAGTATTAATAAGGTAACGAGTTGAGTAGTGAACGCTTTAGTTGAAGCCACACCAATTTCAATTCCTGCACGCATCATGAAGGCTAAATCTGATTCACGAACTAAAGATGATCCTGCCATGTTGCAGATTGTCATAGCCAGCATGTAATCTTTTTTTTTGGCTAAACGTAATGCTGCTAATGTATCTGCGGTTTCACCAGATTGTGATAATGTAATTAGTAAAGTATTTGGATGAGTAACGAATTTACGGTAACGGAATTCGGATGCAATTTCGGCATCACAGCTGATATTGGCTAAATTTTCAAACCAGTAACGTGCTGTCATAGCGGCGTGATAAGAAGTACCACATGCAACAATTTTTATATGTTCAACTTTTTTTAGAATTTCAACAAAATTTGGAGCAATGTTTTCTGTTAAAATTGAGTCTTGGGTTATGCGCCCTTTCATCGTATTAATAAAAGCGGTTGGCTGTTCGAAGATTTCTTTTTTCATAAAATGACGGTATTTACCTTTTCTACCTTCATCATTCTTTGCATTAAATTCAGTAACTTTGCGTTCAACTTTTTTACCTTGAGAATCAAATGTGTCCACTCTTTGATGAGTGATTTCAGCAATATCTCCTTCTTCTAGGTACATAATAGTCTGAGCTACATTCCGTAATGCTAATTGATCGGAAGCTAAGAAGTTTTCACCAACTCCGAAACCAATGACAATTGGGCTACCGGAACGAGCTGCAATTATGCGTTTAGAATCTTGGCGATCGACTATAACAGCACCGTAGGTTCCTTCTAGTTGAATTATTGCTTTCTGTACTGATTGACGTAACGAAGTAGAATTACGTGATTCCCATTCAACTAAATGAGCAATAGTTTCTGTATCGGATTCCGACTCAAATACGTAACCACGATTCTGCAAAGTTGCACGTAGTTCTTCATGGTTTTCAATAATCCCATTGTGAACAACAGCAATATTTCCAGATATATGCGGATGAGCGTTAATTTCTGAAGGTGCACCATGCGTTGCCCAACGAGTATGAGCAATACCTATATTTCCTGAAAGCTCTTGTTGTTTAGTTGCCTCTGCTAGTTCTTTTACCTTACCCAAGCGACGTATACGAGTTAGGTTAGATTTTTGATTAATAACAGCAATTCCTGCAGAGTCATAGCCGCGATATTCCAGGCGGCGTAGTCCTTCTATTAAAATTTCTGCAACATTTCGTTGTGCTACTGCTCCTATAATTCCACACATAATTGTTACTCCATTGTAATTTTAATTTTTAAAAAATAAAAATATAAAGGCTATAAAATCAGATCATTATATATACGAGATTTGATTTGTATGGTGTGTTTCGCAAATCACTACCCATAGACTGTATAGCAAGATTCTTTTTCCAAAAAATTAGCATTCTCGAGTAGTCTTTTTAAAGATTAAGGTATTGGAAACATTCCATAGAATTAACCATGGTTTTCTTTTTAAAAGTTGATTATAATATGGAATAGAATTTGACTTCTAATCAATAACTGATTAGTCAATATTATAATTAGATATAGATTCTTTTTAAAAAAACAAAAAGTCAATACTTTTTTTTATAACTGTCAGTTTATTTTAGGATGAGTTGCAATTGCAATCGTTCTCATTATCCCCTCATAATTTTCTCATCTCAAGGACTTAATATTAAAATAACTTTCAGTTAATGATATTATATGTAGTAATCTACAGATAGGGTTCGCCTAATTTAGAGAGCAAAAATATAAGGTTCTTGTTGTTCTAAATTTGATTTCTTGGAATTAAAATAAAAAATTTAAGTTATGATATTCGCCGATCTAGGAGCACTGTTTTATGAAGAAAACTAAAATCGTATGTACAATTGGGCCTAAGACTGAATCGATAGGTCTCTTAAGCAAATTGGTAACCGCAGGAATGAATGTAATGCGATTAAATTTCTCTCATGGTAGTTTTGCAGAACATGCAATTCGTATTGCAAATTTTCGTGAAGTAATGAAAAAAAAAGGTGAGCAACTTGCTATTTTGTTGGATACTAAGGGTCCAGAAATCCGTACGCTCAGGCTAAAGGATAGCAATGATGTTAATTTAGTCACCGGCCAAGACTTTATTTTTACAACCGATATTTCAGTTATAGGGAACGAAGGCATCGTTGCTGTAACTTATGCTGGTTTCGCTCAGGATGTAATGATAGGCAATACGATTTTGGTTGATGATGGTTTAATCAAAATGGAAGTTACTGAGACAAGCGCGATTGAAGTGAAGTGCAAAGTTCTTAATGGTGGCGTACTAGGTGAAAATAAAGGTATTAATCTTCCGGGTGTTTCTGTGCGGCTTCCTGCTTTGTCTGAAAAAGATAAAGCTGATCTTAAGTTTGCCTGTGAACAGGGGGTGGATTTTGTCGCTGCTTCTTTTATTCGAAAAGAGGACGATGTTAAAGAAATTCGTAAAGTTTTAAATAAAAATGGTGGTCAGGATATACATATAATTTCTAAAATCGAGAATCAAGAAGGGGTTGATAACTTTGATTCAATTTTGACAGCTTCTGATGGTATTATGGTTGCACGTGGTGATCTTGGTGTTGAAATACCAGCGGAGGAAGTAATTTTTGCACAAAAAAGGATGATTGAACAATGTAATCGTGCACGTAAAATGGTTATCACTGCAACTCAAATGCTTGATTCTATGATTAATAACCCGCGTCCAACTCGTGCAGAAGCAGGTGATGTTGCGAATGCTATTATGGATGGTACCGATGCTGTCATGCTTTCAGGTGAAACAGCTAAGGGTAGATATCCGGTAGAGGCTGTGACTATTATGGCTCGAATTGCTAGTCGTGCTGATAATGCACTGAAAGCTGAATTGGGTTCTCGTCTTGATAGCCCGCGTTTACGTATCACTGAAGCCGTATGTAAGGGTGCGGTGGATACTGCTGAAAAATTGGCAGCTCCATTGATTGTTGTTGTTACTGAGGGTGGTAAGTCCGCGCGTTCAGTGCGTAAATACTTCCCGACTGCAAACATTCTTGCTCTTACTACAAATGAAAAAACTGCGGCTCAGTTAGTCTTAACCAAAGGTGTTAAACCAGTTCTTATTGATTCTGTCAAAAGCACTGATGAGTTTTATATTAATGGGAAAAAAATTGCTCTGCAATCTGGACTTGGTAATAAAGGTGATGTAGTGGTCATGGTTTCCGGTGCCTTAGTTGCTTCTGGTACAACTAATACGGCTTCTGTGCATGTGTTGTAAAGAGTGAAATATGGTCTGTTAATATTTATCATCTATCCTCCTTTTCTTTTTTATGCTCGTATTCTCCCTCGAAAGTGTTACCACGTTGACAGGAGTGATCTACTGAGCTCGATCTTTGTGTAAGCCAATTTTCTAATATAGATCTCATTGCTGTCTTGTGTATTAAGTATTTAACGATTAAAGCATACGGTTTTGGGAATAGTGCTAGTGTACCCAGTACATCAGTCATAAAGCCTGGTATTAGTAGTAGAATACCTGATACCGTAAATACGATACCTTCAAATATCTTTTGTTCTAGTAGCTGTTTATAACTTGAGTAATTTTGTACTGATCTCAAGATTTGTAGTCCCTTTCGATATACTGAGGAGCCAATAGAGGTTGTTATTAACGTTAATGCGATGGTTGACCACAAGCCCAAAAAGATGCCAACTTGCACAAATAGTCCAATTTCTACAATAGATATGCCAATAAATAGCAACAACAGGACGGGAAGCACATGCTCTCCTTGCTTAAATGACGTAGTTAGGTATCTGTCTTAGAATACTTTGAGATTCAAGTTTATCATGTTCTATTTGGAATTAGTTATAAATGGTTGGAATTGCTTGACGTTTGTGTTGGGTTGCTTTGTAAATAGAAATCAAACGATTGGAAATTTCTTTGGAAACAGGTTTGCCTTCAAGAAAATCGTCGATTTGATCATAAGTTAAATTTAGTGCTTCTTCATCTGTTTTTTGCGGCGTAAGATCTTCTAGATCTGCTGTTGGTGTTTTGTTCACTAATTTTTTTGGTGCTTCAAGCGTTAAGGCTATTTCACATATCTGTCTTTTATTTAAACCAAACAAAGGAGCTAAGTCACATGCACCATCGCCGAATTTTGTGTAGAAACCGGTCATGTTTTCGGCTGAATGATCTGTGCCTAAAACGAGACCCTCTAAATACCCTGCTATTTCATATTGTACTACCATACGAGCACGAGCTTTTACGTTGCCTTTTATAAAATCTTTTTTTTTGGAATCAATGGTCATTAACCCTATATTAATTAATGCTTCATCAGTAGATTCATGCAATCTATCAACGTATTGCTTAATATTAATTGAAACAGAATGAGTAGGTTGAATAAATGAAAGTGCTAATTGCACTGCGTTTTGATCTTTCTGCTCGCCATATGGTAAGCATACTGCAATGAACCGGTAACCTTTATGGGATGACTGTGAGTTTAGTTGAGCAATTGCGAGTTGAGCTAGTCGTCCACAAGTTGTTGAGTCAATGCCACCGCTAATTCCCAGAACTAATGATTTGTGACCGCTTTCTTGTAGTTTATTTTTAATAAAATTAACTCGTCGACTAATTTCAAAGTGAGGGTTGATCGAAGGGAGCACACGCATTGCATCTCTAATTATTTGTTCCATTACTGTACCTTTTATAAAAAGTTAGACTCGTTTCTAGTACAATTATACGCTAATTTTATTCATTAATTTATTTCAAAATGGTAAATAAAATTTTCATATGTTTAATTAGGATTCCATAATGAGAAAAATTGCAGTGTTTGGTAGTGCATTTAATCCGCCAACTCTAGGACATAAAAGTATTATCGATTCTCTTGGGCACTTTGATAAAGTTTTGCTTGTTCCAAGTATCGCCCATGCTTGGAAGAAGAAAATGTTTGATTATAATGTGCGTTGTGATTTAGTGGATGTATTTATTAGTGATTTGAATTTATCCAACGTTGAACGATCTCAGATTGAGGAACAATTGCCAAAATTGGGAGGTTCTGTCAAAACTTATACGGTGTTATCAGAATTATCAAAAAAAAATTCGCAAGCTGATATAACTTTTGTTTTAGGGCCTGATAACCTGTTAAATTTTGAAAAGTTTTATAAATCAGAAGAAATCTTACAGTGTTGGAGTGTGTTGGTATGTCCTGAAAAAGTGGCGATTCGTAGCACAGAAATTCGTCAGAGAATTGCTGATGGTTCTGATATTGGCTGCCTAACCACACCTAGCGTCTCGTCTCTGTTGAGAAAATTATCTATTGAACAGTTATTTACGATTTGATTATATCTTGTTATTGTCTAATTTTTCATTAAATTGAACGTCTCTTTTAATGTTGTTTAAATCACTCCTATTTAATAGAGTGGAATTTCATTTTTGTGAAGGGATGTTAAAATAACTTAATGTTTGCATAAAAATAAATTGTTTTGAAATATACGTTTCAGTAACTAAGATGATTGAAGAATCAACAATAGATAAAATGTATAGTACTAGTCTAGAAGTATTTTGAAGAGCAAGTTATTAAACAATCTAGTTTAATTGCACAGTTATTAATTACGTTACTTTCCGATAGCCATATCGTTCCTGAACTTGCTAAAACATGAGCGGTGAAATCGTTAGTCAGTTGTATTGAATGCAATTTTCATCGTATTCAATTTACTCCAGATCTTTTTTCTGCAGATTTGACTAGTACTGATATTTTTCATCCTGAAAACGGAGAATTTATTTTCCAGCTCGGTCCTATCTTCAACTCTTTTGTGCTTGCAGACGAAATTAATAGAGCTCCGGAAAAAGTTCAAGCAGCAATGCTTGGAGCTATAGGCGAAAAACAAATTGCTATAGTCAGAATGAAAGACTTATAAGTTACCAATATTATTTTTGGTAGTAGCAATGTAGAATCCAAATAGATCAGGAAGGGACTTATCCACTGCCAGAGACCCAATTAGATCGCTTCACTGCACTTGAATGTTGATTGTCCGAGTTTTGAAAGTGAACTGACTACTATCTTGAAATCGCAATGAGATAATAAATAAAAATTGCGTAACGATACCAAATTTATCACAAGATAAAATCTTTTCCGTTCGTCAAGAAGTACTCAACCTCTATATATGGTATACATAATCAGATTGGTAATAGCTACGAGAGATCCTAGCGTATACGATACTAAAACAGCGATCATGATGAGGACGTTAAAATTAATTTTCATCTAATTGCTCTAAAAATGTATTACAATGCAAGGATACGATCAAAGTACAGTACCATGTAACATGCTGGTTTAGTAGATAAAAAACATAACCGAGAAGGAAAAACAAATTTTAGTACTGAAGTGTTAGCTAAGCTTTAACAGTAGTGTTTAGGATCATCGGTATTTTGGTTTAATTAATACTTTTAAAATAGTATCCAGTCTAGTTTTACTTGAGCCTCTGAAAACATATCTTCGCTGATCTTGATTTTATCTTGCCAGCGTAACAAGAAATTTGCAGTTTGTTTTGGGCAGTGTACCGCTGAAATTCCAGTTTGAATGATTTTTGCTGCACAATTTGGGCAGGGGAAGTGAGTAATCCAAATTTCACATTTTTCTAAGTCACTTTTCGCGAATAAAATTGCATTTTCTTCCGCATGAAGTGTTTTAAGATACTTTACGTCACGATTATCAACATTAGCACTGTCTGCAATACCATGAGGATATCCATTAAAACCAACTGAAACGATGCGATTTCGCCTGGCAATAACAGAGCCAACTTGTGTTGATGGATCTTTACTCCAGGAACTAACTAATTTTGCCATTTGGAAAAAGCGTTTCGACCACTTTGAAACCATTGTTTAATTTTTCCTAAACTGAATAAATCGGATTTCAATCCTATTTATTTTTTAAATAAATATCAATAATATATTTTGGAAAATTAGGGAAAATAGTAAAAGATGTTAGAAACAATACCTTATGATGATAAATAGGTATAAGTATCAAAAAGTAAATTTAGTAATAAATTCACATCAAAGCTAGCAGATTTTGCCATTTCGTTAGGATATTTTTCTCATTTTTTTTTATATAAATACTAAAATAACCACCAAACTCATACTTTTCATGATTTTAATGTTTTAATTAGTCGTTTATTCTGCTGTCTTTTGTTAATATTTACTTGGCTTATTGATATCTGTCTATTAACCGTTTCAAAACGGAGTTTTAAAGTGAACAAATGTCAAGATTTATCTTATCAAATTGAATTGATTTCTTTAACCAATGAAGCAGAGCAAAGTACAGTTTTTAATCATTTTATTGAAGAAGGATTGGAATCTTGCGCTATAGCCTTGATATTGGAAGCGTTTCCTATTGAAGCTCGTGTTCGCTTGTGGCGTGCTCTTTCATTGGAATTGCACATTGAAGTTTTGACTGAAATGCGTGCCGATGTGCGATTTTCGATTATTAGTTCACTTTCTAAAACAGAGTTAAAGTTGACTCTTGCTAAACTCGATAACTTGTCACTCATTGAGTGGGCTGACTCATTACCAGAGGAAATTATCAGTGAGGCAATTTGTTTAATTGAAAAGAATGAATTAGAACTATATGACCAAGCTAATGAGTTTGAAGAAGACGAGCTTGGCCGTTGGGCAGAACGTAAAGTTATCACACTGCCATCTAATATTACTGTTGAAAAAGCCAGATTGTTAATAAAACGTTATAATTATGGGCATTACCAAGTGTATTTGATTAATCATCGTAAGCAGTTTAAAGGGGTGGTTAACTGTTATGAAATCTTGCGTAGTGATGGCCATGTTAGCTTAAAAGATTTAGTCATTGATAACGTTCCTGTTCTAAATGGTAAATTAAGCTTACAGGACGGTCTTGAAGCTTTAGAGCATAACTCTTTACCCGCGCTACCAATGGTAGATAATGATCATGTTTTAATTGGTGAAATTGGTTGGCAGTTTGCTTTGAGCACTCAGCGCGAAACTTACGAGACTCGTTTGATGGCAGGTACTGGTATAGATGAAGGAGACGATCTTTTCGCTCCTGCATTAAAAAGCTCACAAAAACGAAGCGTTTGGTTAGGTATCAATTTAGTAACAGCAATTTTAGCTGCGATAACCATTGCTTTATTTGAAGATGTCATTGCTCAGTTAGTAGCACTCGCAGTATTGATGCCTATCATTGCTTCAATGGGAGGAATTGCAGGCAGTCAGACTTTGACTTTGATAGTGAGAGCTATAGCGCTCAAGCAAATTGCTTCAGGTAACCGATTAGCATTGCTACAAAACGAGCTAGCTATTGGTCTCATTAATGGTTTAGTTTGGGCAGTGATGAGTGGTGGGCTAGCTGGGTTATGGTATCAATCTTTACTGCTAGGTGCTACTGTTGCGTTGGCAATCGCAGTTAATTTCATTACAGCAGCATTATTTGGTGTACTTATCCCTATTTTGCTTGATAAGTTTAATTTGGATCCAGCATTAGCAGGCTCTGTTGTATTAACCACTGCTACCGATGTAGTAGGTTTTTTTACATTTCTCGGTACTGCAAAATTAGTAATGTTGTAAAACAGTCGTATGATTATGAAGGGGATTAATTGTTAGCTTTCGAGTTAATTTTGATAGTGAGACGGTTATGTATTATGTCAAGAATTATTTATTAGCGTCACTGTTTAAGATTTGTTTAAAAGTTGTTTTTTGCAATCAGTGAAGTATTACTTTTCCAAAAGAGAAGACTGAAATTCTCATTTAAAGTGAAATGATAAATTTTAGGAAAATGGCGGCGTTTCTTTTCGTGCATTTAAAGGAGTGTTTATTTTGTTCAATTGGAGTATGTCATGAGTTATTTTGCTTTAGCGCGGAAGTGGCGTCCAATTAGGTTTGGAGAAGTAATTGGACAGTCGCATGTGTTGACAGCATTAGCAAATGCTTTTGCTCAAAATCGGTTGCACCATGCTTACTTGTTTAGTGGAACCCATGGTGTTGGTAAAACAACTATTTGTCGTTTGTTTTCCAAAGGACTTAATTGCATAGTAGGTATCACTTCGACTCCGTGTGGTGTGTGTAATAATTGTAAAGAGATCGATGAAGGTCGTTTTGTTGATTTGTTAGAAATCGATGCAGCTTCGAGAACCAAAGTCGAGGATACCCGTGATTTGTTGGATAATGTACAATATAAGCCTTCATGTGGTCGTTTTAAGATTTACTTGATTGATGAAGTTCATATGCTATCTAAACATAGCTTTAACGCATTCTTAAAGACATTAGAAGAACCTCCAGAGCATGTCAAATTTTTGTTGGCAACGACCAATCCAGAAAAGCTACCTATGACTGTTTTATCTCGTTGTTTACACTTTCACCTGAAACCAATTAGCGCCGATGATATCAATCAGAAACTGGAATATATTCTCATGAAAGAAGAAGTTGCAGTTGAAACTCGAGCGCTGAGAATGATTTCCCATTTTGCTGATGGTAGTATGCGCGATGCTCTTAGTTTGATTGATCAGGCTATTGTTTTATGCAACGGAAACAATATTGATTCAGATACAGTTACGCAAATGTTAGGTACGTTAGATTCGGAAAAAGTTATTCATTTACTTGAAGCAATTTGCTGTAGCCAATCTCAGGCTGTCATTGATAGTGTTCGGACTTTAGATAGAAATGGCGTGGATTGGGATAATTTGTTACAGCAACTTGCTATTCAATTGCATTCTGTCGCAATGCATCAAGCGCTGCCATCAACTTTGGATAAAACTCAACCAGGATCAGAAAAAATTGAGTTGCTAAGTAAGTCTTTATCGCCACAAAAAGTGCAGCTTTATTATCAGATTGCATTAAAAGGTCGTGAAGATTTGTCTCTTTCTCCAAGTAAACGTGTTGGGTTAGAAATGATATTATTACGTATGATAGCCTTTAAACCAGAATTTCCTATAGTAAATTCCATCAGCACTAAGATTCCGGGTAAATCTTCAGCACCTGTTTTTTTCACTGAGTCACGTTCAAGAGAAATTCAACCTACCGCTATAGTTTCAAAAAAATCAAAGGTGGTAGAGACAATGAAAGCAGAGGGGTTGTCTACTAGTAGTTCAGTTATGCAATCAATTGGTTTACGACATAAATTACGTTCTCAACGCCAAGATTTAGAAGTTAGTAAAGATGTCAAAACTAGTGGTCTAGTACTCGATTATCTGGCGCAAAAACAATCAGGTACTAGCAAGAAGCAGGTATCTAGAAGACTTGATTCTGAGCAGGAATTGGTGTCGAATATTTATTTAAAAGATGAAGATGAAATTGATCGGTTGAAATTAACTAAATCTGTATTTGAAACTACAACCAAGAAATTGGATAAGGAGAAAAAAGTTCTAAAACACGTTAAAACACCGGAAATTATGAAAAAAATAGTAGAGGAGTCCATTGAACAAGACGCTTGGTCTGCTGTGATTTACGATTTGAAGAGCAGCGAACGCGCTAAAGAGTTAGCTTTGAATTCATTTTATAAGAAAGTTGGTAATTCTATTATACTTGTGTTACGTCCTAACCAGGTTCATTTAAACACTGATGAAATTCGGAAAGAATTGCTAGAGTCTTTAAATATGTTTTGGAACGCAGAATGCAATTTATCAGTGAAGATTGGTAGAGATGGAGAAACACCGATAGAATTGAGGGAGAAGATTTACCAGAGTAGATTAAAAAAAGCATTCATAAGTTTGGAAAATGACTGCAATATTCGGTTTATTAAAGAGCGTTTTTTGGCTGATTTAGATAAAGATAGTGTTAGACCGATTTAAGAGCAAGGTTAAATTAGAGTATGGGTTTATTTGAATTCGCTAGTTATGCACTAGATCATTTAGTTGATGCTTTGCGTTGCTTACCTGGAGTCGGTCCAAAGTCAGCACAGCGTATGGCATTTCATCTGTTGCAAAGAGATAGGCAAAGTGCTTTGAGGTTAGCAGAAGCCTTGTCTCGGGCTGTGAATAACATAGGGTATTGTATAGAGTGTCGAACTTTAACTGAAGAAAAAGTTTGTCAAATTTGTCTTGATCCTCAACGTAAAGAAAATGGTCAACTTTGTGTTGTTGAAAGTCTTGTTGATATTACAGCAGTAGAAGCAACTGGACAATTTTCCGGTCGCTATTTTGTGTTAATGGGGAATTTATCTCCATTGGATGGTATCGGGCCAAAGGACATTGGTCTAGATTTGCTGGATTTACGTTTACGTCAAGGTGATGTTAGTGAAGTGATTTTAGCTACCAATCCAACTGTTGAAGGCGAAGCAACTGCTTGCTACATAGCTGAATTGTGCAATACCCATAAAATATTTGCAAGTCGGATCGCTCATGGCATTCCTATTGGAGTAGAGCTTGAATTAATTGATGGTGCGACCTTGTCTCATTCTCTTATGGGTCGACGTAAACTGTAAAAAAGCCAAGCATTTATGCTATAATAGGCGCCTTGTTTACAGCAAGGTTGACTCTTCTGCGCGGCGAATCTGAACAATGATTCCTATGAATGGATGATCTAGATAGTGTGTTTCTGAGCTTCGTATAAGACGTTTTTGCTCCATCCGATAACTTTTGATGAACTTATTTTTTTTTGTTTCTTGAATAATGTTTTTTTCTCTTCTAACTGTGCTCTGTTGTACCTGGTTTCTTTCTAAAGGCACATCATCGGAAATTTTAATTTCCCTTAAATCTATTTGTGTTTCTAAGTATAAATAGTGTTGTACGTAAACTTGCAGTTTTCCATCTAGTTCGTAAAACGGTTCAGGCATACGCTTAAAACTGCTTTGTTTTGAATAATCTTCCCCTCCTTGAATATGAAATATAGGTGAATAGGCCTTCCCTTGATTGCCTTGACGCCAGGTTCTATGGAAGAGGACCGTGAAGTCTTCGTATTTTTCTAAGGACTTTGCTTGATCAATTAGTTTGTATTCGGAGTAGGGCAGTACTTTAGCTTTTTTCTTTACTAAATAATTCTTATCCTCAAAACTTCCGACATGCTCCATGCTAATTTTCGGTATGATATTGGGCCATGACTCACTACTTTTTCGTTCATCAGCAACACGTTTAAAAATGATTACTTCTATATCAAATTGCTTTTTCGCCATTGTATCTAAAGGAAGAAAAAGTACTAAAAGTGAAATGAGAGTTTTTATTCTAACTCCATTCATATAATCAATAAACAAATTTAAATAAAGTGAAGGAATCATTCGTTGGGTAATAAGTTTTTTTTAAATTTTTCTAGCATGTCAGCAATATATTGAATACATCTATCTTGTGATGGTATTGCAAATCTGAATTTCGTAGGATTTTCCATTACTAATTCTCGTGATTGAAGAAGTTCAGCTACAAAAACAGGGTTTATATCAGCATCAGGATAGAATTCAACAGAACCACGTTGCTCGTATTTATATATTTTGATTTTTTTGATTTTTAATGGTGTCGCTTGTATCCGTAAAGAACAGACAGATAATAGGTTTTGTGCAGCGTCTGGTAAAGTACCAAAACGATCAATAAGCTCAGCTTTAAGTTTGATTAACTCATTTCGGTTAGGGGTGTTAGCTATTTTTTTATACATAGATAAACGTGTATTTACATTAAATATATAACTTTCTGGTATAAATGCTGGTGATTGCATTTCTATCTCAGTTTTTTCACGCAGTAAGATATCAAGGAGTGGTTCTTTGCCTGTTTTGAGAGATTCTACTGCTTGTTCAAGCATTTTTATATATAATGCGAAGCCAATGGATTGAATTTGTCCACTTTGCTCTTCTCCAAGTAGTTCACCAGCGCCACGAATTTCTAAATCATGGGTTGCAAGAGTAAATCCTGCTCCTAAATTTTCAAGTGATGCAATAGCACTAAGACGTTTAGTAGCATCTTTCGTCATTTCTTTAGGACTTGGTGTAAGTAAATAGGCGTATGCTTGTTGATGTGCACGGCCGACACGTCCGCGTAACTGATGCAATTGCGCTAACCCTAAGTGATCTGCTCTGTTCACAATAATAGTATTAGCTGTTGGTATGTCAATACCAGTCTCGATGATTGTGGTACATACTAATAAATTGAAACGTTGATGATAAAAATCATTCATTACTTTTTCTAACTTACGTTCTGGCATCTGGCCATGAGCTGTTATCACATGAGCTTCTGGAATCAATTTTTTTAAATTAATAGCAATTTCATCAATAGTTTCTATTTGATTATGCAGGAAGTAAACTTGTCCACCACGCATAATTTCGCGTAATACTGCATCACGGATCATATTGTCATCACTTCTCATTACAAGGGTTTTTATAGATAGTCGACCGACTGGTGGTGTTGTGATGATAGAAAGGTCACGTATGCCATGCATCGCCATATTTAATGTTCTTGGAATTGGTGTTGCGGTTAGTGTTAGTATGTCGAGGTTGGTTCGCATTGTTTTAACCGTTTCTTTTTGACGAACGCCGAAACGATGTTCCTCATCAATAATTAGTAGACCTAGATCCTTAAATTTAATATTGCTTGATAGTAATTTATGTGTTCCGACAAGAACATCGATTTTACCGTTAGCCACATCTTGAATAATGATCTTTTGCTCCTTAGTTGATTTAAATCTTGAAAGGACCTCTACTCTAATTGGTAGATTAGCAAAGCGGTCTCGAAAATTTGCAAAATGTTGTTGTGCTAGTAGAGTAGTTGGAACCAAAACAGCAACTTGTTTATCATTGTTGGTGCTAACAAAAGCAGCACGCATTGCTACTTCCGTTTTTCCTAAGCCGACATCACCACACACCAACCTATCCATTGCTTTTTCTTGACACATATCAGATAACACAGAATCGATTGCTGTTCTTTGATCTTCAGTTTCTTGAAAAGGAAACCCGGCCTTAAATATTGAATATTGTTTATTGTCTAAGACGAACTTGTATCCAGAGTTTATCTCTCTTTTAGCATAGATATCAAGTAGTTCAGCTGCAATATCGCGGATTTTTTCTGCAGCTTTTCGTCGTGTTTTAATCCAAGTCTCACTACCTAACTTATGTAGATTCACATTTTCTTTTGTGCTAGTTGAATATTGACTAATTAGGTTTAATGATGAGACAGGCACGTAAAGTTTAGCGTTGTTTTGATATTCTAGTACCATAAATTCTGTCGTTACACTTCCTATGGTTAGAGTTTGTAAACCGATGTACTGACCAATTCCATGTTCAATATGAACAACAAGTTGACCTCTCTTGAGTTCTTCTAAATTGTGAATAATCGCATCATTGTTAATAGCTTTTGCATGATATTTTATTTGTTGTTGATTTTCTTGGTTTTCAAATAGATCATTTTCACAAATAAGGGCTACTTGTCGTTCTGTATGAATGAAACCATGCTCTGATTCACCTAAAATTAGGTTGTATTTAGAATTGTTTTCTAAGGCGGTATATAAATTTTTTACCGAAATGGGATAAAGTTTGATATCTTGAAGTAATGCCAACAGTGTTTCTCTGCGTCCTTCTGACTTTACAGAAAAAATGATTTTACCAGAAAATTTTTTGCTGAATTGAAGCAGTGCAGTGAGTCGTTTTGTACTCGTGTGTTTTATTAATAAATTTGGTAGAGGATTAATTAAAACATTAGTTCGTCCTTGTTTCTCTACAGTCGGGTTTATTGATAGGGTTGCTTGAGGAAATTGTTTAAATTTTTGAAACAATTTATCTTTTTTTAGCCATAGTTCATTTGGTTCTAATAATGGACGTAATGGATCTGCTTTACGTTGTTCGTAACGGTAATTGATATGAGTCAAAAAAGTATCAATTGCAGATTCTATGTTACCAATAGTGATCAATTGACTGTCTTTAGTAATATAATCGAACAAAGTTTCAGTATGTTCAAAAAAGAGGGGTTTCCAGTATTCGATGCCTGATGGCCATATACCTTTAGAAATTTTCATATAAATAGATTCTGATTCAGATCTAACATCAAAGCGTTGTTTCCAGTTATTTTGAAAGTTTTTTATAGCTGTTTTTGTAATCAGGAATTCATGCGCAGGAAGTAAAAGAATTTCAGTAATGTTTTTTGTTGAACGTTGATTTTCTAAATTGAAAGTACGAATGGTATCGATTTTATTATTTAGAAAATCAATGCGACAAGGTTTTTTATTTCCCATTGGAAACAAATCTAAGATTGAACCATGACTGGTATATTCTCCAGGTGTAGAAACTTGGTTAGTTTGGTGGTAGTTGTACTGTTTTAATTTCTTGCATAGCTCGTTAGGAGAAAAGAGAGCACCAATTTTTAATATTAAAGTGTGTTCTAATAAGTATTGACGTGGCGACTGTTTTTGCAGTAGGGTACTGATTGACACAACAGTAATGCCATTCTTTCGGTTTGGGAGTTGATATAGACATTTAATACGATCTGATATAACTTTTTTTTGTGGGGAAAAATTGTCATAAGGAAGTGTTTCCCAATCTGGAAAAAAAAATATTTTTTCGTTGGTAAATTGCTTAATCTCTCTCAGTATTTTAAGTGCGATTTGTAGGCTTGGAGAAACTAGCAGAGTATGATTATCATGTTGTTTAGCTAACTCTGCTGCAGCGATAGTCAAGCTTGCACCATGTAAGTTTCCGACCTGTTTTTTATCTCTTATTCCTGTAGGGTTCACGAGAGAAAGAAGAATGGGTATAGTCATAGTATTTGTTATTGCTCTTGATTTGAGGAACGTTGGCGTAGTAATTTTTTTTGCTGATAAAGGGCTGCTTTAATTAGTAAATCTTGATCGCAATCTTGTAGCAATCTGTATTTTACTGTAACTATCCAATTTTGTTCCATTTTTTTACAGTTGATAATTTCTCCATAGGAGTAAATCGCTGAAGGTGGATGCTCCAAGAACAATTTGACTCTTACTATAGTATTCACTTTTAACTTGTCTTCACTAACGTAAGAAAATTGGCTAGCTCCAAATGATAGAGTTGAATGTCGATATTGCTCTTGATCTTGTTGTGATAGGATGAAGGTTAGTAACAAATTTAATTTAGAGTTTTGGTTTTCAAGTAATTCAAGCGTGTGGTTGAGATTTTTATTTTGAAGTTCCAAGCGAGCTTGATGATTAAATTTATCAAGTTGGCTAAATTGGTTAATAACGCTGAACGGAGTAGGAATTTCTGATTCAAATTGTGTTATAGAAGGAAGCAGAAATTTGCAACTCATGAGTTCAATGTTAGCAATCAGTTTGTGATACACAGTAAAAAATTCTTGTTCTAACATGAAATTTTCCTTTATTAGCAAATAGGCAATGGTTTTTCTGTGTCATCTTGAGTAAAATGAACCGATATTTTTAATCTTGTGATTATCATCATACAGATGAATTAATCAAGATATTCAAGTGTTATCAAAATTATTTAGTATAATAATCAACGAAATAAGGTTGTAATTTTGCTTTCTTAATCGTTACAGTTTGTTGCTTCGTCATCGAAATATGTTTCATCCAGTTACAGTTTTTATAAGTTTGCGTTACTCAAAGGGATATTCAGGAAGCAGATTCAGTCGTCTTGTCCCTTACATCTCCGTTACAGGTATTGTGATTGGTGTAATGTCACTCGTGATAGTTTTATCAGTTATGAATGGTTTTGAGTCTCAGCTCAAGAATCGTATTTTAGGTGTTCTTCCACAGGCAGTTATTTCCTATCAAGATAACAAGACATCTAAAACTGTTACTGCCCCGGATTTCATCCTCGCCATGTCGAATATTCCAGCGAAACCGATAGTTCGTAGTGAAGTTGTTGTACAAAGTGTTTCTCGTTTCTCTGGAGGACATATTGTAGGAATAGAAGCAAACGATTATGATCCAATCGAACAATATTTGATTCTCGGATCCTTATCTGATCTTAAAGCAAATAGCTATCAGATTTTTATCGGCGAAACATTAGCTCGTTCTCTAAATGTTTTGTTAGGTGATAAAGTGCGTTTAACGGTGGTAGGTTTAAGAAGGTATACTCCATTTGGGTTGATGCCTTCTCAGCGTAATTTTACAGTTGCAGGTATTTTCAATACAGGTTCTGACGTTGATACTCAATTGATAATGACTCATATTTCAGATGCGGGGCGTTTATTACGCTATCCGATGGACACGATTTCTGGATGGAGGTTGTTTTTTGATGATCCTTTTGCCGTTGCTGATTTGTCAACTAAACCTTTACCTAAAGGTTGGTGTTGGAGTGACTGGCGTGAACAACGTGGTGAGCTTTTTCAAGCAGTACGTATGGAAAAAAACGCGATGAGTCTAATGTTAAGCTCAATTATTGTGGTTGCTGTATTCAATATTATTTCTGTGCTTGTTATGCTCGTTATCGAAAAACAGTCAGAGTTTGCTATTCTAAAAACTCAGGGTGTTACGTGTAAGCAAATATTTGCAATTATCATTGTACGTGGTCTTAGTCTTGGTGTTATAGGATCTATAATTGGTAGTTTTACTGGTGTAATGATAGCAAATAATTTAAATGTTATTCTGGGGAAGATCCCTGTTGCATTGCTTGCTTTTGGCGATCGATTTCCAGTTCTTATTAATCCAATACAAATAATAGGAATTATTTTTTTATCAGTATCGTTGAGTCTTTTGGCTACTATTTTTCCTGCCTATAAGGCATCATCCATTAAACCTGCTGAGATTTTAAGATATGAGTAACCTTATTGAATGTAGAAATCTTTGTAAAACTTATCGTGATGGTCTGTTTGATGTTCAGGTTCTTAAAGGTATTAGTTTTGCCATGAAACGTGGAGAAATGATATCAATCATTGGTGCGTCAGGTTCTGGAAAAAGCACTTTTTTGCATATTCTTGGAACGCTAGATGAAGCCAGTAGTGGAAAGATACACTTTTTAAATCGAGACATGATGAAGTTAACTTCTAATGAACAAGCCAAAATTCGTAATCAACATTTGGGTTTTATTTATCAATTCCATCATTTATTGATAGATTTTTCCATATTAGAAAATGTTGCTATGCCACTTTTGATTAGTGGAATGAAAGTTTCTCAAGCAAAGAAAGAAGCCAAGATACTTTTAGATAAAATTGGTTTAAATTGTTGTGCGAATAAGAAACCATCGCAACTTTCTGGTGGTGAGCGGCAACGAGTAGCAATTGCTAGAGCATTGGTTAATAAACCCGATTTGGTTTTAGCTGATGAGCCAACGGGTAATCTTGATCAAAGTACAGCATTGGTTATTTATGATTTGATTTTTGAGTTAAATAAAGAATCGGATACGGCGTTTTTGCTGGTAACGCACGACGCTGAGCTGGCTTCGAAGATGGATCAACAATTTAAGATGCAAGATGGTTTATTAATATGTTGAGGAAGTTGGTAGATGTTTTCTTTTTAGCTATTTGTCTTGGTATACGATTTAGTAAAATTAAGCAGTGTAACAACAAAATGGTGTTGTTTATTTCTCTTTCTTCTACGCTTGGTATTGCTATCAGCGTTTCACTAATCATTGTTGTTCTTTCCGTAATGAATGGTTTCGAGTATGAGTTGAAGAATCGTATTCTATCTGTGATTCCTCATGGTGAGTTTGAAGGTTTTGGAAAACCTATTGCTGATTGGGCATCATTGCTGGAACAATTAAAAAAGCAAAAACGTGTCGAGAGAGCGGTGCCGTATATTCGGTTGACAGCTTTAGCAGAAAAAGGATCTCAAATAAAGACACTTGAAATACGTGGTGTGACATCTCTTCTTGAAGAGAGTGGATTTCGTTTTGCAGGCTTTATTCAAGCAGGAGTATTGGATTCATTCCATTCAGATTTTCAGCAAATTATTTTGGGAAAGGGTGTTGCAGATTCTATTGGTATCGTAAAGGGGGAGTATCTGACTTTGATTATTCCAACTGTCAATTTTATTACAAAAGTACGAGCAGTTAAGCGAGTTCGTGTTAGAGTTGTTGGCCTTTTTGAATCGCATGGACAGTTTGATTACAGTTTAGCGCTAATTCCACTGAAAGATGCTCAAAAATACGCTAGCTTAGGAAATAGTATTACTGGTGTTGCCATCAAGGTAGATGACATGTTCGATGTTACAAGGATCGTATCTGAGATGAATGGTCTTATAGATTTTGATCTTTACTTTAGTAGTTGGGAAAAAAAATTTGGTTTTTTATATCGTGATATTCAGTTAATAAGGACTATTATGTACTTAATAATGGTTTTGCTTATAGGAGTAGCGAGTTTTAATATCGTTTCTACTCTCATGATAAGAGTAAAGGAACGTTTAGATGAGGTTGCGATTTTAAAAACTTTGGGCGCTACTGATGCTTTTATAAAAAGTATTTTTGTTTATCAAGGGGTATTTTCTGGTATATTAGGTAGTGCTTTAGGCAGCTTTTTCGGAGTTATCATTGCGATGCATTTTACATTGATAATCGAAGGATTGGAGTCATTATTTGAAAACAAATTTCTATCTAAAGATGTGTATTTTATAGATTTTCTTCCATCTCAAATCAACATTTTTGACGTTTTTCTAGTTTTTTGTACTGCAGTTGTTTTAAGTTTGTTAGCAACATATTTTCCTGCGATAAAGGCTAGTAGATTAAGCCCTGCTTCTGTACTTAGTTCAAAATGAAAACATCTTATACAAAATACAAACTTAGCTCAAGTAACAAATAAGTAAAAATTATTTTACAATTACCCCCCCCCTTTAATTTGATATCAATGCAGAGGATGGGTCCTTGTCGCTTCTTGTACTCTAGAGTAATAACATAGAGGAGCATTTTTCCATGAGCCTCTTTGGCATAAAAGCTAATGACGTCACACTGGCCGTTTTTGCAATCTTTAAATATTGGAGTGATTACTTAAGCGTTCAAATTCTGGATGCGCAAAACTTCATTCGTAAAGAAGAGTAGTGCTATGTTGATAGATTCATTTAGCACTCATTTGAAGACGGTATGCGTAATTGAGAGAAGTTTCAGATGAGGTTTCAACTTTAAATTCCGTATATACATTGCCTTTAAAGACAAGAATTGCTTGACGAGAATCGCTCGTTGTGGAGTTTTCACTCCATTTTTTAAATGGGCAACGCTTAGCTGCGCTATTTCTTCGCTGACTTTTATCAGTGTTAATACAATCGAAAAGAGTTAATTTTTGGTATTTTAAAATTAATTTAGCTGAATATGTTGCTAGTTCAGGTTGCGGAAGGCGTTCTGTTATCAATTTTAATTGATAGTCCAAAATATTGGATTGAGAGATCAGAATAAGCACGATGCTGATACTATATTTTTGAAAAAATTGCACATGTTATTGCGTATTGCAAGAAAAGGTTGTGTAATGCTCCCGTGAATTTTCAGTGGAAATATTGTAGGTTGCCTTCTCTTATCTTACATATTGAAGGTCAATTTATTTTTCAATTAATGATGAAAACATGCGATTTTATCGTGGAGGATAATCAACAGTGGTATGCTGTTCGAACGTTTCTATTCTTTAAGGTTATAATTCAACAGTCATAGTTATTAGTATTGATACATAAAGAAAAATAAATTTGCATTGGTGGTATCATACTTAGATAATTTTACATCCAACCACAAATTATCTGTGAGGGATTAGGTGCCGCAAGTATTTGTGAAGCTAGAATTGGCTTCTCTTGTCGGTGATATTGTTAATTAACGTTGTAAATACTTCTAAACATGGCTGAAAAACGCAATATTTTTCTTGTTGGTCCTATGGGGGCTGGCAAAAGTACAATTGGTCGACACTTAGCGCAACAATTGCATATGGAGTTTTTAGATTCCGATATAGCTATTGAAGAGCGCACTGGTGCTGATATCGCATGGGTTTTTGACGTTGAAGGTGAAGATGGTTTCCGAAAACGTGAAGAATCTATTATAAATGCTCTTACTGAGCAGAAAGGCATTGTTCTCGCAACTGGAGGGGGATCTGTAAAGAGTAAAGAAAATCGAAATCGTTTATCTGCTCGTGGGACTGTCATATACTTGGAAACGGCAATTGAGAAGCAACTAGCACGTACGAATCGTGATAAAAAGCGTCCTTTACTACTGCAAACCGATAATCCAAGGGAAACACTTCAGTCCTTAGCCAGTGAATGTAATAAGTTATATGAAGAAATAGCAGATTACACCATTAGCACTGATGATCAAAGCGCGAAAGTAGTAGCCAATCAAATTATAAAAATACTCGAAGAGCGTTGATTTTTTTATAATAACTTTAAATTAGAGAGGTACATATGGAGCAGCGAATTTGGGTCAATTTAAGTGAGCGTAGTTACTCAATCTTAATTGGTGCAGGATTGTTTAATGATTCAACCTCTCTTGCGTTTCTGAAAGAAAACCGGCGTTCTTCGAAGCAACAAAGAGTAGTTGTTGTGAGTAATGTTACGGTTGCTCCTTTGTACTCAGGACAGATTTTATTTTTGCTTAAACAACTTGGTTGTGATGCTTCTTTGTTGGAATTACCTGATGGTGAGCAACATAAGAATTTAGATACATTTAATATGGTTATAAGTTACTTGCTAGAAGGCCACTATGGTCGTGATGTTGTTATAATTGCTTTAGGAGGCGGAGTTGTTGGTGATTTAGTCGGTTTTTCCGCTGCTTGTTACCATCGAGGAGTAGATTTCATTCAAATTCCAACTACACTATTGTCTCAGGTAGATTCTGCAGTAGGTGGTAAGACAGCAATCAATCATTCTTTAGGTAAAAATATGATTGGTGCTTTTCATCAACCGAAATCTGTTGTGATTGATATAGAGTTTTTATCTACGTTGCCTAAGCGAGAGTTTGCTTCGGGTATTGCAGAGATAATTAAGTATAGTGTTGTCTGTGATGCGTGTTTTTTTGATTGGTTAGAATTGAATCTTGATAGATTGTATTTTTTTGACAAAAACGCGTTAAGTTTTGCAATTTTACGTTGTTGCCAAATTAAGAGCAAAGTAATTACACAGGATGAAAAAGAGTTTGGCGTTCGCACTTTATTGAATTTAGGTCATACATTTGGTCATGCTATTGAAGTTGAGTTAGGCTATGGTCATTGGTTACATGGGGAGGCAGTATCCTCTGGTATGGTGATAGCGGCAAAAATAGCCCAGTTACAAGGGTTTATTTTAGAGCATCAAGTTGAAAGAATTATTTCTATATTGAAAAAAGCCAAATTGCCGGTATGTATCCCTGCCGGTATACTTTTTGGTGATTTTATGAAACATATTATGTGTGATAAAAAAGTGCTATCAGGTGAATTGAGGCTTGTATTGCCAACGAGTATTGGTACAGCGAATGTAGTTACAAATGTCTCAGAGTCAGTTCTGGAGCAAGCTGTTAATTATTGCCGCACGCTATAGTTTTCATAGGACTGCTTGATGAGTCTGATGTATCGGTCGTTCCTTTTGGAGTTGAAATCTCAAACAGAGTTGCTTAAGCGTCTGCAGCTTTTAGCTAGTTTTAGTTCGAATTTGGTTGCTGTTTTAGGAGAGTCAGGTTCAGGAAAGTCTTGGTTAGCTCCCCGTTATTTGGAGGCTTGGGTAGAAGATAAAAATCAATCATTGTTAGTATGTCATCCAAATCAAGAGGATGAAGAGCGCCGTTCGATTGTTCTTAATCAAATTGTTTTAAATCCTTTATTTAATCCAAAAGAATCATTACTTGATAGCTTAAATCGTATTTTACATGATAATGTTTGCGATGTAGTTATTGTTGTCGACGACGCACATTTATTAAGCGATTTTTTTATCGCTGAGCTTTGGATGTTAGTATTAGAAGCTCAAAAAAATCCGCATTGGACAATTAATGTCGTTTTATTTGCTAGATTAAATAGTATCGAGGGTTTGTTAACTCGTTTAAGTTATGGTCAAGCACATAAACCAATTGAATTGGAGATTGATGCTTTATCTCAAAATGAAGCAGATCACTTCTTTGAATTGCTTGTGCTACGTTTTATTGAAAATGATATGGAAAAGCATATTTGTGATGCGTATAAAAAAGTTAAAAAATTACCTGGAGAGATTATAGCTTTAGGTGAACTAAAGGTTAAAGAAGAAGTTATTTCTGGCTCTATTTTTACCCCCTCAACTAAGATTCTTACCTTAGCCATCTTCTTTTTGATAATGGGTAGTAGTTTTTGGTGGTCATATATTCCAATTGTTTTCAACGAGAAAGTGGAGAGAATTATAGATAGTTTCAGACAAACCGCAATTTTTTCATTAAAATCTTCATTGGGACAATTTTCGCGAAGTGATCATATAGCAAGAATTAATATCAATGATGTGCTTTTAGATTCGAGCAATCAGAGTGATGTTTCATTTTCTTCTGATTTTAATCGGGGTATTGCTGTTGTTTTGGATGATAAGTCATCAATTGTTGATTTCCCTGAAATTGAATTGGTGATTCCTCCTGAAAGAATGGTTACTTTTTTCGAGGTGCATGAGGAATTGAAAACATTTCCACCGCATAGCTATACATTGCAGCTAGCTGCAATGCATTCATTTTCTGAAGTGCAAAGATTTATTGAGCAATACAATTTACAAGATAGAGTTAGAGTCTATTTAACATTCCGAAATGGGTTGGACTGGTACATTATAACTTATGAGAATTATTCTACTATTCAAACTGCACGCGCTAGTATAGAAAAATTATCAAAGGCCTTGAAAGAATTAGGACCTTGGGCAAAATCTATGAAACTAGTGCATCAGGAGATAGATAGTGCGGAGTGGCGATGAATTTTAAATTTTAAATATGATACAATTCGCAGTTTCATTTTTAGTGATATTGATTAGAGCAGTATGATGAGAAAACAGCGTGCTTTTCTAAAATGGGCTGGTGGTAAATATAGTCTAGTAGAGCATATTCGACGTCGTCTGCCACCCGCGGAAAAGTTTGTAGAGCCATTTGTAGGTGCTGGGTCTATATTTCTTAATACAGATTATGAGCATTACTTGTTAGCTGATATTAATCCAGATCTAATCAATCTTTATAATCTTCTTAAAGAGCAGCCAGAGAATTATATTTTTGAAGCTAAACGTTGGTTTATTTCAGAGAATAATTGCAAAGAAGCTTATTTGGATATACGTCTTCAGTTTAATAGTACTAATGATATTATGTACCGATCCTTAGCGTTTCTATATATGAATCGTTTTGGCTTTAATGGATTATGCCGTTACAACAAAAAAGGCAGTTTTAATGTTCCTTTTGGTTCTTATAAAAAAACTTATTTTCCAGAGGCTGAATTAGAGTTTTTTGCTGAAAAGGCTTTAAAAGCAACTTTTATTTGTAAAGGTTATCAGGACACTTTTAGAGGTGTTAGCAAGGGTTGCGTCGTTTATTGTGATCCTCCTTATGTACCACTTTCTATAACAGCTAATTTTACTTCTTATGTGAGGAGTGGTTTTTCTCTAGATGATCAGGTTTCTTTAGCAGATGTTGCAGAAAAAGCAGCACTAGAACGTGATATTCATGTCCTTATTTCTAACCATGATACTAAATTAACACGTCGTTTATACCATCGAGCTCATTTGAGCGTAGTAGAAGTTAAACGTAGCATTAGCCGTAATGGAAATGGGCGTAACAAAGTTGATGAATTACTTGCTTTATTTCGTCCTAAAAAGTGTTTGCGAGATAGGTTGATAGTGGAAAACTAAGAATTTGAATAATTGATAACTCTAAACATTTAGCGTTTTTTCAATTTAAAATTTACAACTAGAGGTCTGTATGAAAGATTTCCTTATTGCTCCATCAGTTTTGTCTGCTGATTTTGCTCGTCTTGGTGCAGACGTTGAGAAAGTACTTTTAGCTGGAGCTGATGTTGTTCATTTTGATGTGATGGATAATCATTATGTACCTAATCTGACCTTTGGCGCGCCAATTTGTAATGCGTTACGCAATTATGGTATTACTGCTCCGATTGATGTACACCTCATGATCAAACCAGTTGACCGTATTATTCCAGATTTTGTTAAAGCTGGTGTATCAATCATTACTTTTCATATTGAAGCTTCTGAGCATGTTGACTATACTTTGCAGCTCATCAAAAACCACAATTGTCAAGCAGGAGTGGTGTTAAATCCAGCAACGCCAACATCGTGTTTGAGCTATATTATGGACAAAGTTGATTTTATTCTTCTCATGTCTGTAAACCCAGGATTTAGTGGGCAGACTTTTATTCCTCACACGCTAGATAAGCTGCAGGTTGTTCGTAAATTGATCAATGAATCTGGCCGTAAGATTCGTTTAGGAATCGATGGTGGTGTAAAAGTGGAGAACATTCGTAATATTGCTGAAGCGGGTGCTGATATGTTTATTGCAGGTTCAGCTATTTTCGATCATATAGATTACAAACAGGTTATCGATGAAATGCGTGTAGAACTTTCAAAAGTAAATTCATATTAATCTTGGTTAAGTATGCTTTATTTAAAATGTTCTTTTTAGAAAAAAATATACTTGTTTTTTTTCGATTAGATCTATGCTTAAAGAAAATAATTTCATTTAATTATAGTATGAAAGAATATGCAATGACCCATTGATCTTGAATCTTATTCATCATTTTGAAATCACTATTCATTATGGCAATATTCTGAAATTGATAATTAGCTTAATGTTTGAATTAAATAGATATATTATCAGGTTAAGCTGCTTTGTAGTAGAAATTCTTTTCTATATTTGTTATTATGTTAGCAATTGTTCAGTATAGAATTGCGATTCGTATCGTTTCTAAGTTGAATGCAAAGATAATGCTGGTGTTCTTCGTTACTTGCTATTAATGAAAAATAGTTTGTGTTACATAGCGTGATTTTACTCAGGTGTAGTTTTGCTAAGAAAATTTAGAACATCTTGCTCGATTAGTCAAAGCGATGATTTTTGAAACTTATCGTCGTAAAATATGAAGTGCGTTGTCAGGAGTAGAAGAACACTAAAAAATAGAGCAAGACATACAGCTAATGTTGTTTATTTGTAACAGGTGAGCTGAGTGGTGAATTGCATCTTCCCTCCGATATCGATCTTATTTTCACTTATCCCTAAAGTGGTTATATGAAAGGATCTAGTTGTAGTATTTCTTATAGCATCAACTTACTGCTGTTGATGTTGGCGATCTCAATTAGATTTATAGTATTTTGTGCTGTTTTGAAGGTTTTTTATAAGCAATGTAGGATAAACAAATACGAGCTTTTCTAGATTTAGATATTGATAGATTAAAACTCACTACTGCCGTTAGGTATAAGAGTTAAGATCAACTATTGGTGCGCAACATGGTAATCTAATATGTATAGTATTTTTGAGCGCTTAATTAGTAATAAAAAAATGGAAATACAGTTAAGAAACCTTGCTCAGAACCTTTGGAATATGGCTAATAAATTTGATATGATCACGTGAATTCTGCAAAATGCAGGTGCTAAAAATGGCCTAAGTATTGTCATTGTTATTTTAAGCAAAAAAACCTTAGGCATCCAGAGGATGCGAGGTTATCAGTCTAGCTGACGTTTAAAGTATTACACGTAATTTTTAGTGACTGAGATAGAAAATTTGGCTTGTTCCGAGCGCCATATTTATTGCGTAAAATTGTTACGAGGACAACTCATCTAGAATTACTCTATTAACACCTCAAAATGTTTATTGATGTTTATGAAGGTAAAGATTTTATTACTCTTGGTTATGGAAAATTCAGTAGTTAGAAGTTAGGTTATAATTCAGATTTCGGCATTGTAAAAATTGATGGTTGTCACTTTTGCTTATGTCTTGCTGGTGTAATCGGGTCCATTATTAGTGATTTCTGTAGAAGCCTTAGTCTTTGTTGGGTATCGATAATGCGTAGACGTAGAAATATCGAGCTTTAGTTAGAGCTGGAATGATTTGTGTTGAGATCAACTACTTCATTACTGGATATGTAAAAATGCGTACGTATTTCATCGACAAAGAAAGCTTAGCGTTTTACATTGGAAAAAGGACTTAGGTGATATAATCGATGTTGAGTTTCTTGCTCAATATTGAGTACTCAGCCATAGCCATGCGAACCCAAATTGACCAGTTGGTCTAATAACGTGAGGATTTCTAAATCCCTTATAGCTGATTGCTTTATCAATAGTGAGTAAGCGACTACAGTATTGATCTATATTTTTATGTGTATTTATCATAGAAACTTGCTTAATCTTAATTTTGATGTTGCTTATGATACATTTCAACATGAAAGAGATTTAGTTAATAAAATATAGAAGAAACGGTTGGGCTAGCTAGAAAATAAAACCTATTTGATTTTCGCATCTAATTATTTAAAAGTTGGAGAGCTGTAAATGAAACCAATTGTACCAGATTACAGTCAATCTGATGTTTTAGTTGTTGGTGACGTAATGTTAGATCGATATTGGTATGGATCAACTGAGTGTATTTCACCAGAAGCTCCTGTTCCTGTAGTAAAAGTAAGGAATAATGAGGAACGTCCAGGTGGTGCTGCAAATGTAGCAATGAACATCGCTTCGCTTGGTGGACATGCCTATGTAATTGGTTTGACTGGAGTTGATGAAGCGGCTTCAGTATTAACTGAAGTTTTGACATCTTTAAAAATTACTTGTGATTTTGTCGCACTTCCTAACTATCCAACTATTACTAAATTACGAGTATTAAGCCGAGGTCAACAGCTAATTCGTTTGGATTTTGAAGAAAAATTTGAAAATATCGATGCTGAGCTTATTTTGTCTCGTGTTGAACAAGCATTGCCTAAAGTGAAATCAATGATTTTATCCGATTATGCTAAAGGAGCCTTGGAGCATGTTCAAAAATTGATTCAAAAAGCCTGTAATGGAAATATTCCGGTATTCATTGATCCTAAAGGTACTGACTTCGAACGTTATCGTGGTGCGACACTATTAACTCCAAATATGGCAGAATTAAGTCTTGTCGTTGGTAAAATCAAGTCAGAAAAAGAATTAGTAGAGAAGGGTTTAGCATTAATTAAGCAATATAACTTTGAAGCTCTATTGGTAACACGTAGTGAGCATGGTATGACGCTACTACGTCGTGATGAACAGCCATTACATCTTCCAACACTAGCAAAAGAAGTATATGACGTTACTGGTGCAGGCGATACGGTAATTTCTGTATTAGCAATTTCTGTAGCTGCAGGAAAACCTCTTGATCAAGCTTGTGTGCTTGCTAATGCGGCAGCTGGTGTAGTTGTTGGAAAATTAGGTACGTCAACATTATCAACTGTTGGATTAAAAGAAGCAATGCGTAATAGCCAAGACATATATTATGGTGTAGTCAGCGAATCTGTTCTTATTGAAGTTGTAAAACAAGCGAAAGAAAAGGGTGAAAAAGTTGTTATGACCAACGGGTGTTTTGATATTTTACATGCCGGACATGTGTCGTACTTGAATAATGCAGCTGAGTTAGGTGATCGTTTAATTGTTGCTGTCAATACTGATGAATCAGTTAGAGGTTTAAAAGGTTTTGGACGTCCAATCAACTCAACTGATAGACGTATGGCTGTGTTAGCGAGTTTATGTGCTGTTGATTGGGTTGTTGCATTTAATGAAGATACACCTCAACGTCTTATTTCTAAGGTATTGCCGAGTGTATTGGTAAAAGGTGGTGACTATAAACAGGGTGAAATAGCCGGTGGAAAAGAAGTTGTTGCAGCAGGTGGTGAAGTACGTATACTTAATTTCGAAGAGGACTGTTCGAGTACTAAGATCATTGATGCAATTAAGGGTATTAAAGGTTGAAAAATGGATTATTTCGCTAGTTTTAGGATTGAGTTAATATCTAAGATATCTTGCTCGCCTAAAGTACCAAGTACTTGGCGTAATTTTAGCACACTTAAAATATAATCATAACGAGCATTCGATAAATTTTTTTTTGCACTATATAAATGATGTCTTGAATGTAACACATCAAGTATAGTACGGGTGCCAACCTCAAATCCAGATTTTGTTGCTTCAAGGGAAGAGTTTGCGGAAATAACTATTTGTTTGTGTGCATATAATGCGTTAATTGACGCGTTGATGTTGTTTGTCAACAAACGGACACTTTTTGTTACGTTACGATATATTGCTTCTAGTTCTTGTCCTGCTATAATATAAGCAAGCTCTGCTTGTTTAGTTTTTGAAGTAATGTTACCACCAGAATATAAAGGTACAGTTAGATACAAACCAATATTAAAATCATTGTAGTTTCGGTGCGGGAAATTGATGTTATTTTCGCTTCTTTGACTATAACGACTATTTAATGTCAAAGATGGGAGATGACGAGAGTTAGCCAAAGAAATATTATTTTTTGCTATCTCCTGTGCGACTTGTGTGGCTAAAAGAGCAGAATTTTTCTGCAGTGCTTCGTCAATAAGTAAATCTACCGAAGCAGTAATTTTGTTTGTCGAAAATAGCTTAGTATCAAGGGTATTCAGATTGGAATTTTCCTGATTTGTTATTTCACGCAACTCTTCATACTGATTAGCTAATCGATTTGCAGAAAGAATTTCATTTGCGATAACTCTATCATACTCAGCTTGTGCGTTGTAAACGTCAGTAATGGTTGCAACGCCGGTTGCAAAGCGATGCTTAGTTTGTTTCAACTGCTGGGTAACCGCTGCGTTTTCTAAACGAATAAACTCTAAGTTTTCTTGAGCACGTAATACGTCGAAATACATTTTCGTAACTCGAATGATTAGGGATTGTTTTGCTGCTTTATAATAAAGATCTGATTGGATAGCTATTTTTTCTGCTTGGTTTAAAGTAATCCAGCTAGAGCGATTATACAGTTTTTGAGAAAAATTAATGCTAGCAGTTAATCTGTCGCTATCTCTTCTATCTTGGTTGCTACGACTTAAGTTATAATCGGTAGTTAAGTTAACTTCTGGTAATAGATCACTACGACTTGAAGTTATTGCTTCAAAAGCAGCATTACGCTGAATTTCTAAGCGTAATAGTTTAGTATCATTTCTCTTTGCCTGGCTATAAATACCGGAAAGCGTCTCCGAGTATGTTAACGTGCTTAAATTACTTAGTATTATACCAATCAATAGTAGAATTAGCTTATTCATTTTTTTCCTAAAACATAAAAGCTCGCTGTTTAAAACTTTAGCCTAGATTACTAGGAATTTTCCCGGAAATTTGCACAATCCCATGCATTTCCGCTCAATGTGCTTAAAGTAAAGTGCGAAGCTAATTTAAGGAGGTGTCAAATGCAACTTACTGGTAATAATCCAAAGGTTGAATTTACTACACAAGATGTAGAGATTATCTCAAAAAAAACGTTATTCCAAGGTTTTTTCAAGATCATTCAATATAGATTAAGATACCGACTTTTCGAGGGTAATTGGAGTGAGCCTATTGAACGTGAAATGTTTGAACGTGGTCATGCAGCTGCAATTTTGCCTTATGATCCGATTACTGATCAGGTTGTGATTGTTGAGCAAATTCGTATTGGTGCATTAGAAGATCAGTCTCCATGGCAATTGGAGATTGTTGCTGGTATTGTTGATGCTGAGGAATCGTCTGAAGAAGTTGTTCGTAGGGAGTCTATAGAAGAGGCCGGAATTAATATTGGACGGGTGATGAAAATTACTTCGTATTATCCTTCATCTGGAGGTTGTTCTGAAAAATTGGATTTATTCATTGGTGAAGTCAATGCGGCTAAGGCATATGGTATTCATGGTTTAAAATATAGGGGAGAAAACATTCGTGTTTTGGTGATGAACCGAAAAGAAGCATATCATTTAGTCAAAGAAGGGAGTATCGAGAATGCTTCTTCAATAATTGCATTACAGTGGTTAGAACTCAATCATTTTGGCTTAAAATCTCGATGGAACAATATCAACAAGTAAATGTATCAATTAAACTATAAATACGTAATGCTATCATGATATTTTTCAAGTTTTGTAATTTACTTAGCTAAAATTAAATAAACGACTATATTTTGGATCTCGAAATTGTTTAATTTATTAGGCAGTAGTATCAAGTTATTACAGATTACGGATACTCATTTGTTTGCCCGAGCAAACGGTAATCTTTTGAGTATTAAAACATTGGATAGCTTTCGGGCTGTTTTAGATGCGATTGTAGAAAATGATATTCAGTTTGATATTATTTTGGCTACAGGTGATATTTCTCAGGATCATAGTGCTAAATCTTACCAACGTTTTGTTGATGGTGTGTCTGTATTAAAGCAACCATGTTTATGGTTACCAGGTAATCACGATGATAAACTTAGTATGTGGAGTGGAGTACCTTCTAAGAGAATTTTCAATTTAGAGCATGTATTACTAAGTGAGCATTGGCAAATCATTATGCTTGACTCTCAAGTTATAGGTGTGCCTTACGGTTATTTGAGAAGGCGGCAAATCGAATTACTTGATAGAAAGTTAAGTCAATATCACAACTATCATACCTTGGTTTTGCTTCACCATCATCCTCTATTAGTAGGGAGTATATGGTTGGATCGTCACTCACTTAAAGACAGTAAAAAGTTTTGGAAAGTGATTGATAAGTACGATACCGTTAGAGTTGTCTTATGTGGACATGTTCATCAGAACATGGATCAATATTTTAATAATGTACGAGTACTGTCTACACCCTCAACATGTGTACAATTCAAACCAAATTCAAATAATTTTGCGCTAGATAAATTGTCTCCTGGTTGGAGAGAGCTAGAGCTTCATACTGATGGTTCTATTTCTACTAAGGTACAACGTTTGGGTAATGGTTGTTTTTTGCCTAGTTTCGATGAACATGGCTATTGAAATGAAGAGATAGAAAATTTCTTTTATTTTGTATATATACTAATCTTTAATCTGCATACTCAAGTTTTGGAAAGGAAATACTCCAAATTATAGCGAATTTTAGATAAAGCAATAAAGTGAATTACAGGACACATTTAGATGGATGTTAAGTTATGAACGCAAATATATAGTTTGGATTCTGCATAGTTACTCATTATAATCGGCAGTCTTTTGTAGAGCAAGTTATAGGTGATTTTCCATATTGAAAAAGGTAGAATGTAAGAAAGATTTAAAAATTAAGGAAAGAAATGTTTCTATGTCGCTTCATAAAGACGAGACAACTTGGCGGACTTTTAATAGACTTTGGACATACATTCGATTGTATAAAATGGGTTTGGTTGCAGCAATTGTAGCATTAATCGTTAGTGCTGTGGTTGATACTTATATGGTGTCTTTGATTAAACCTTTGTTAGACGAGGGTTTTGGAGATGCTGGATCTGATTTTTTATCCATACTTCCCATTATTATCTTTGTTATGGTAGTAATTCGTGGTTTGAGTAGCTTCGTTTCAACTTACTATTTAAGCTGGGTATCAGGGAATGTTGTAATGCAGATTCGTCGAAATATTTTTCACCAATTCATGCATATGCCGGTGGCTTTTTTTGATAAGGAATCGACAGGTGGCTTGCTTTCTCGTATTACCTACGACTCAGAGCAAGTCGCTACCGCTACTAGTCATGCCTTGATAAGTATCGTTCGTGAAGGTGCTAGTATTATTGGTTTGCTAATGCTGATGTTTTGGAACAGTTGGCAATTATCTTTAGTATTGTTTGTGGTTGCTCCTCCAGTTGCTTTGGGTATTAGTGTTGTTTCTAAACGTTTTCATAGAATTTCGAAAAATATGCAAACGACTATGGGACATGTGACCTCTTATGCAGAACAAATGTTAAAAGGACATAAGGTTGTTTTATCCTATGGAGGTCAGGAAGTTGAGCGTAAGCGATTTGATGATGTCAATAATCAAATGCGTCAGCAAACAATGAAACTAGTAGTAGCTCAGGCTATTGCTAATCCAGTGATTCAAATTATTGCGTCTACTGCTTTAGTAACAATATTATTTCTAGCAAGCATTGAATCTATTCGAATGGAGCTGACTTCTGGTACGTTTACAGTTGTATTTTCAGCTATGTTTTGTTTGATGAGACCCTTAAAATCATTGACTAATGTAACTTCAGAATTTCAGCGTGGCATGGCAGCAAGTCAAACTTTATTTGATTTGATGGATTTAGAAACTGAGTTGGATAATGGTAGGTATGTCTCAGATAGAGTTAGAGGTGAAATTGAAGTAAAAGACGTAACCTTTACTTATGAAGGTAAAGAGAAACCAGCGTTATTACATATTAGTTTTTCCATAAAGCAAGGTGAAAAGGTTGCACTTGTTGGACGTTCTGGTTCAGGCAAAAGTACTATCGCAAGCTTATTTACTCGCTTCTATGACATAGATTTTGGCTCTATTTGTTTAGACGGACATGACGTTCGCGAGTATATGTTGAGTAATTTACGGAGTCACTTTGCTTTGGTATCGCAGAATGTTCACTTATTTAATGATAGTATCGCAAATAATATTGCCTATGCAGCAAAAAAACAGTTTAGTCGTACAGAAATTGAACGCGCAGCGAATCTAGCCCATGCTATGGAATTCATTGAGAGTATGGATTCTGGTTTAGATACGATCATTGGTGAAAATGGCATAAGTTTATCTGGGGGTCAGCGTCAACGAATTGCTATTGCTAGGGCTTTGTTACGTGATGCCCCTATACTTATTCTAGATGAAGCAACTTCAGCGCTTGATACAGAATCCGAGCGTGCGATTCAGGCAGCATTGGATGAGTTGCAAAAAGATAAAACTGTTTTAGTCATTGCACATCGTCTGTCGACAATTGAGGAAGCTGATGAAATTTTAGTGATCGATGAAGGTAAAATTATTGAACGTGGGCTACATCTCGAATTGATAAAAAAAGGTGGTGTATATGCACAATTATATCAAGTTCAGTTTGGCAAGTAGTGTGTGATTGAGAAAATTTGGTTTGGACAAAATCATTCAACGAAGTACCTATTTTTTTTCCCTATTTTGTGGATATTGAGTGTACTTTTCTTAAAAGTAAGCATTCTAAGAAAATTTTTTTATGTAAATGTCAGGAAAAAAAGTTATCGTGCTCCCGTGCCCGTTGTTATTGTAGGAAATATAACTGTTGGAGGAAACGGCAAAACACCTGTTGTTATCTGGTTAGTTAAATTGCTCCAAAGTCAAGGTTATATACCAGGAGTTGTATCCCGTGGTTATGGTGGTAAGGCATCAACTTATCCACTAATCGTAGAAGCTATAACTCCGACAAAAATTTGTGGTGACGAGCCGAAATTAATTCGGCAGCGAACAGGGGCTCTAGTGGCAGTCTCGCCAACTCGTAGCGATGCAGCGAAAGCATTATTACCGTTTGGTGTTGATATAATTATTGCTGATGACGGACTTCAGCATTATGCTTTGGAGAGAGACATTGAACTTTCTGTTGTAGATGGAGTGCGTCGTTTTGGTAATAGCAAAATGATACCATTAGGTCCGTTGAGAGAACCTATTACGAGATTATCTAAAGTGGATTTTGTTATAATCAATGGAGGTAAGGCAGTAGATAATGAAATTTCGATGATACTTAAGGCTGATTTGGCTGTTAATTTGCGAACTGGAAAAAAAGTTTCAGTATCTCAGCTTGGCGAATTGGTTGCTTTTGCGGGGATAGGACATCCAGAGAGGTTCTTTGTTACGTTACAAAAGCTTGGAGCTTGTTTGGTTACAACTCATAGTTTTATTGATCACAAAAATTTTCAACAAAAAGACTTAGATGCTCTTTCAGAGCACAGATTTAATGTCATAATGACAGAAAAAGATGCTATGAAGTGTCAGGGATTTGCCAAGCATCATTGGTGGTATTTGCCGGTTTCAGCAGTCTTTTGCAGAAGAGATAAAGAGCGTATTTTAAATAAGATAAAAGAGGTAGCAGAGTATTATGGACCACCGTCTTCTTGAGATTCTAGCCTGCCCAGTTTGCAAAGGAAAACTAATCTTTAATAAAGAAAATCAAGAGCTCATATGTCAATTGGATCGTTTGGCATATCCAGTTCAAGCAGGTATTCCTGTTTTGCTCGAATTCAAGGCTCGTTGTATATCTGTAAAAGAGGAAAGTTAATGTCTTTTACTGTTATTATTCCTGCTCGTTATCAATCCGTTAGGTTGCCTGGAAAGCCGTTGCTTGATATCGCAAATAAACCTATGATACAATGGGTATACGAGCAGTCAATTCGATCTGGTGCTCGTGATGTTATTGTTGCGACTGATGACAAGCGTATACTTAACTCTGTTAATTGTTTTGGCGGTACGGCGTATCTGACTTCCTCTCGGCATCAATCTGGTACAGAACGTTTAGCAGAAGTGGTCAAGGTTGTTGGCTTTCCTAGAGATCATATTATCGTGAACGTTCAAGGTGATGAGCCATTGATTCCTTCTTGCATTATTCGTCAAGTTGCTAATAGCCTTCTTAGAAACAATTGTCCAGTGGCTACTCTTGCAACTAAGATTACTGATCAAGCCGAAATTTTTGATCCAAATATAGTGAAGGTGTTAACTGATAAAAATGGTTCTGCCATATATTTTAGTCGAGCTGCAATTCCTTGGCATGAGGTTAATGAAGATAAGGAAATTATGGAGTCGTTGTTGATGCGTCATATCGGAATTTATGCTTATCGCGCTGATTTTATCAATACTTATATTGGTTGGAAGCCGACAGTATTAGAAAAAATTGAACGTTTAGAGCAGCTACGTGTACTTTGGTATGGCGAAAAAATATACGTGGAAAAGGCTGAAAAAAYACCCCAAACAGGGGTAAATACTCCTGAAGATCTTGAAGTTGCAAGAGAAATTTTAACTAATCGTTTTTAAAACGAGTTGGCTTGTCTTACATGTTAATTAATTATTGTTGCGCTTATTAGGACAAGTTGCTAAGATGTTTCTTTTTCCTGTTTCCTCCACTTCTTCTAAAATAACATCAAAACCCCATAATCGATAAAGGTGTTTTAGTACTTCGTTTTGGTTTCCATCTAATGGAATTCGATTATGCGGTATATATTGTAATGTTAATGATCGATCTCCTCTTACATCAACATTCAATACTTGAATATTGGGCTCTAAGTTGCTTAAATTATACTGTGCTGCTAGTTTTTCCCGGATTATACGATATCCGGAGGTATCATGAATTGCACTAATTTCGACAAAGTCATTTCTGTTATCATCCATTATTGCAAATAATTTGAAATCACGTATTAATTTTGGTGATAAATACTGGCTTATGAAACTTTCATCTTTAAAGTTATGCATTGCGAAGTGCACTGCATCCAACCAGTTAGTTTCGGCTAGATTAGGAAACCAGACTTTGTCTTCATTCGTTGGTTTTTCACAAATACGTTTTATATCTCGAAACATAGCAAAACCGAGAGCATAAGGGTTAATTCCACTAAAATAAGGACTATGGTATGGCGGTTGTGCTATTACACTAGTATGTTTATGCAAGAATTCTAGGATGAATTTATCTGATACTAATCCTGTATCGTATAGATGATTTAGTATTGTATAATGCCAGAAGGTTGCCCAACCTTCATTCATTACTTGAGTTTGTTTTTGCGGGTAAAAATATTGACTGATTTTTCGAACTATGCGTATAGTCTCGCGTTGCCATGGTTCAAGGAGAGGGGCATTTTTTTCGATAAAATAGAGGATGTTTTCCTGAGGTTCGCTGGGAAATCTTATCTTAGCATATTCTTCTTTGATTTTGGTTTTAGGTACGGTACGCCAAAGTTCATTTACTTGTGATTGTAAGTATCTTTCACGTTCTTCTTGCCGAACTTTTTCTTCTGAAATCGAAATTTTCTCAGGTCGTTTATAACGATCAACACCATAGTTCATTAATGCATGACAAGAATCCAATAATTCCTCAACTTCACTGATCCCATACTTTTCTTCACATTTGGTTATGTAATTTTTAGAAAATAATAAATAGTCAACAATTGAACTAGCGTCAGTCCACGTTTGGAACAAATAATTACCTTTAAAGAACGAATTATGTCCGTAGCAAGCATGTGCAATGACTAAAGCCTGCATAGTTAAGGTATTTTCTTCCATTAAGTATGCAATGCATGGATTTGAATTGATAATAATTTCATATGCTAAACCCATCTTACCATATTTATACTCTTGTTCTGTTTGGATAAATTTTTTTCCGAAAGACCAGTGATGATAATTAATTGGCATTCCAACACTTGAATACGCATCCATCATCTGTTCAGAGGTAATGATTTCAATTTGGTTTGGATAGGTATCAAGATGGTAGTACTCAGCTGCTTGTTTTATCTCTTTGTGATAAGTCTTAAGCGAATCAAATGTCCAATCTGGATCATCCGGTAGTAGTTTATTTCTTTTTTTAATGGATTTTCGTGTTTTTATTGTCATAAGAGACCTGCTCTAAGTTATTTCTTTTTTAAATAGTTCTCGAAATATTGGAAAAATATCATCGACGGTTTTAATATTTTTCATTGCAAAGTTGTTGGATGATTGTTCAACTTTTTCATATTCATGCCATAAAGTTTGATGGGGACGTTTGGTGATTTCAATGTAAGAATAATATTGGCAATTAGGCAAGAGCTTTTTTAACAGTAGCTCTCGACAATTAGGAGAGTCATCAGCCCAATTGTCGCCATCTGATGCCTGCGCAGCATATATATTCCATTCTGCAATTGGATAACGGTCTGTATCTTGAGTGATTTTTTGCATTAATTTGAGAGCACTAGATACAAGAGTACCCCCGGTTTCTGTCGAATAAAAAAAATCATGCTCATTCACCTCTTTTGCTTGTGTATGGTGACGAATAAACACTACATCAACATTTTTATAGGTACGAGTTAAAAACAAATATAGTAGAATGTAAAAACGTTTAGCAATATCTTTGGTTATCTTATCCATAGAACCGGAAACATCCATTAGACAAAACATAACAGCTTGGTTAGATAAAATGGGTTGTCGTTTATAATTTTTAAAACGAAGATCAAAAGTATCAATAAATGGAATGCTCTCGATTTTTTTACGTAGTGATTCTATTTCTTGTTTTAAACGTTGTTCTTCATCAACTTGATTCGGTTTGATACTTTGAATTTTATTTAGTTCTATTTCTAGTTCACTAAGTTTTTTCTTTTTGTTCGCACTCATTGCTGTGCGACGAGCAAAGGACCGCTGTAATGAATGTATGATTGAGATATTGAAAGGAACACCTTTTGTCTGAAAACCTGCTCGGTGTGTTTTCCATTTAATCATTTTGTTCATTTGATTATTTTTAAAATTTGGGAGTTCTAAATTTTCAAATAATAAATCGAGATACTCATCTTTGGATATTTGAAATACAAACTCATCTTCATCTACAATCTCCGAATTAGTTGTTCCTTTGTCGGAGTCTTTAGTTTTAGAACGTTTGATTTTATCACCGAAAACAAATTGGTCATTACCAGGATGAATTCTTTCTTTTGTACCACCGTCACCTTGACGGAATATTGGTTCTCTTATGTCTCGACGTGGAATGGAGATATCTTCACAGGAATCGATATTAGTTATTGATCTACGATTAGCTGCATTAGCCACTGATTCCTTAATCTGTTTTTTGTGACGGCGTAGAAAACGTTGACGATTAACTGCACTCTTATTTTTTCCATTCAATCGTCTGTCTATAAATTGTACCATGAATTTTCTCCTGAGTTGTCATGTCGCTACAAGCTAATTAAGATGATTTACGAACACGTAAATACCATTCGGATAGCAATCTGACTTGTTTTTCGGTATAACCTTTTTCCATCATACGAGCGACAAAGTCATCGTGTTTTTTTTGATCTTCTGAGGAGGTTTTGGCATTGAAAGAAATAACTGGTAACAACTCTTCTGTATTAGAAAACATTTTTTTTTCGATGACTGTACGGAGCTTTTCATAACTTGTCCATATTGGGTTTTGACCATGATTATGAACTTTGGCACGTAAAACAAAGTTTATGATTTCATTACGAAAATCTTTAGGATTGCTAATCCCTGCGGTTTTTTCAATTTTTTCCAATTCGTTATTTAATGATGATCGATCAAATAATTGACCAGTTTCAGGATCACGATATTCTTGGTCTTGAATCCAAAAATCAGCGTAAATAACATAACGGTCAAAGATATTTTGTCCATATTCAGAGTAAGATTCAAGATAAGCAGTCTGAATTTCTTTTCCAATAAATTCGATATAACGTGGTACTAAATAACCTTTGAGATATTCCAAATATTTTTCAGTTTGTTCCTTAGGAAATTGTTCGCGCTCTACTTGTTGTTCAATGACGTAGAATAAATGGACAGGGTTTGCTGCAACTTCTGTCTGATCAAAGTTAAATACACGCGACAAGATCTTAAATGCGAAACGAGTCGATAGACCTGACATACCTTCATCAACGCCGGCATAATCGCGATACTCTTGGTAGCTTTTAGCTTTAGGATCGGTGTCTTTTAAGGTTTCACCGTCATAAACACGCATTTTAGAGAAGAGGGAAGAATTTTCTGGTTCTTTAAGACGGGATAAAATACTGAATTGGGCCAGTGCGTTTAGTGTATTTGGTGCGCATGGTGCTTTAGCTAATTCAGAATGATCTAGTAATTTCTGATAGATTTTTGCCTCTTCGGAAACACGTAAGCAATACGGTATTTTTACAATGTAAACACGATCTAAAAACGCCTCATTATTCTTATTGTTTCGGAAGTTTTTCCATTCAGACTCATTTGAATGGGCAAGAATGATGCCATCAAATGGTAACGCAGATAACCCTTCAGTACCATTGAAATTGCCTTCTTGAGTCGCTGTTAGTAACGGGTGAAGAACCTTAATTGGTGCTTTAAACATTTCTACAAATTCCATTAGGCCTTGATTAGCTTTACAAAGGGCTCCAGAATAACTATAAGCGTCAGGATCATTTTGAGAGAAATGCTCAAGTTGTCGAATATCAATCTTACCTACTAAGGAAGAGATATCTTGGTTATTTTCATCACCAGGTTCAGTTTTAGCAATAGCAACTTGATCTAAAATAGAAGGGAAAACTTTTGCTATTTTGAATTGAGCAATATTACCACCAAATTCATGTAGGCGTTTTCTAGCCCATGGAGACATGATTGAGTGAATATAGCGTTTTTCAATACCATATTCATCTTTTAGCAATTCTCCATCTTCATTGACATCAAATAGGCAAAAAGGAGCATCATTAACGGGGCTACGTTCACCGTTAGCAGAAAGTACATAAATGGGTGTCTTTTGCATTAGTGTTTTGAGCTTCTCTGCTAGTGATGATTTGCCACCACCTACAGGACCCAATAAATAAAGGATTTGTTTACGCTCTTCTAATCCTTGAGCTGCATGTTTTAAGTAGGAAACAATTTGCTCAACAGCATCTTCCATGCCGTAAAATTCTTCGAATGTTTTATACTTTGATATGACACGGTTCGAAAAAATACGACTTAGTTGAGGATCTTGTGCGGTATCTATGATCTCAGGTTCGCCAATAGCCATTAGCAGACGTTCAGCAGCGTTAACATAAGCGCTTTTATCTTTTTTGCACAATTCTAAAAAACCTTGTAATGATAGCTCTTCATCTTTAGTTGATTCATAACGTGCTTGGAAGTGATCAAAAATACTCATGATAAAATTTCCTATGAAACTGACAAATAATCTGTATTAAGGTACAAATCTTTTCTTATTCAAGGGTAGACAGAGTTTTGGAATTATGCTGAATTTTTCAGTGTTTATTTTAATTTATTAGAAATAATATGAGCTTGATTGGAATTTTGCTTTAAGACGAAGGTAATCATAAATCTTTTATAAATACAATGCTGAGAATTCTGCTTAGATCTTTATATTTATTGTTATAGTTAGTTAAATAATTTTTTCCTCAATAATAAGTAGAAAAGAATACTTTCAAAGATCAATCCATAAAACAACAAGAATAGGAATGATATGATTGAATGAGGATACGTACTACTATTTTTTTAAAAAAATAGTTTTCTCCTTCAATATAACAATTTGCTGTAGTGTTCCAACTTTTTTAAGAGAATTTTAGCGTTTGCGATAAAAGCTATCTTTGCTTTATCTTTTAAAGATTGAGATTGAGGTAGTTTAACGGTACGAGCATTTTGATGAATGCCTTTGAATAAAAATTCGTAATGTAAGTGCGGTCCGGTTACTCTTCCGGTACCACCAAGAGTTCCAATAATTTGTCCTTGCTTAACACGTTGTCCAGTTTTGACCATTCGACGTTCCATATGCAAGTATTTTGTTATATAGTCGTAGTTGTGACGAATAAATACATAGTGTCCATTTAAGTTGTTATAGCTTGATTTTTGGACTACACCGTCACCAGCAGCCCATATTGGTGTACCAATGGGTGCAGAGTAGTCAGTACCCCTATGAGGCTCCACTTTACCGGTTATTGGATGTAAGCGATGAGGATTAAAGTTTGATGTTACACAACGAAAATCGATTGGAGAACGTAAAAACGCTTTTTTCATTGCATCGCCATCTAGATTATAATATTGGCCACTTTCGTTATCTAAGATTGCTGTAAATGTATCGCCTTGATTAACAAATATAGCTGCTATAATATGACCTCGTCCTATTATTTCTCCTTCGACTATTTGTTCTTGGTAGAGAATTTTAAATTGATCACCTTTTCGAATATCTAACGCGAAATCTATATCCCAACTGAAGATTCCTGCAAGATCTATGATTTGATTGCCCGTTAAGCCAGCATTAATACCTGCATTCCAGAAATTAGAAGTAATTTTTGCCTCTTTATAATTATATTGAAAGTGTAATGCTTTTTTATTGAACTTAGATCTAAATCCTGAATTGGTTTTGTAAACTACAAACGTTTCTAGAGCATTTAATATACGCCTTATCTTGACCAAATTGTTATTTTCATCGAACCCGAATTCCATTATGTCTCCAGGTCTTAATTTTGTTAATTGGCTTTTAATATCGCTGTTTATGTTGATTAGTTCATGAAGTAGGCGAGAGGAAAGACTATGTCGTTGAAACAAAACAGCAGTGTTTTCACCAGAACCGATAGTATGTTTGTTCCAGCGCAAAATCTTGGAAGATTGAATGGAAGCGTTACTGGAAGATAGAGCCTCGGTATTAATTTTTATGGGATAAAGGGGTCCAATTTCATAGTTTTTTTTCCCTTGGCTTAGTTCCTTAGGATTTGGAAGAAAAGAGATAATGATCACTAGTAAAAGAAGGAAAAAAATAAATATTTTATGGATTGATGAAATTCGAGTGAAAATGGACGACATTTTGAGCTTTATTCTGCAAATTCTAATAGATACTAACGTGGTTTTGCTAACTTAGTTTATTTTAAAAAATATCGCTGTTCAAGTAAGATGAATAGTTTTCATGTTTTTCTAAATTTGTAGGGGGGATAAATGGGAATAGCGAACATTAAAGAGGCGTTATGGGAAATTAAACAGGGTGTAAAAGAACTAATTTCTGAAGAAGAATTAATTCTAAAATTGAAAAAGGGGTGTCCTCTTCGTGTAAAATTAGGTGCAGATCCTACAGTTCCAGATATCCATTTAGGTCACACGGTCGTTTTCAACAAGTTGCGTATTTTTCAAGAATTTGGTCATGAGGTGATTTTTCTGGTTGGTGATTTTACGGCGATGGTAGGTGATCCTTCCGGTAAGAATAATACTCGTCCGAAGCTTAGTCATAAAGATGTGTTGAAAAATGCTGAAACTTACAAGGAACAAGTATTGAAAATTTTAGATCCAGAGAAAACAGAAATTCGGTTTAATTCTGAGTGGTTATCAAATTTGAGTGCTGAAGACATGATTCTCTTAGCATCAAATCAAACTGTTGCTCGTATGCTTGAGCGTGATGATTTTAAAAAACGCTATCTTGGAGGCAAACCGATTTTTATCCATGAGTTTATATATCCATTATTACAAGGTCATGATTCAGTAGTGCTCAGAAGTGATGTTGAACTTGGTGGAATAGACCAAAAGTTTAATCTACTAATAGGTCGTGAATTACAAAAAACGGTTGATCAAAGTCCTCAAACTTTATTAATGATGCCACTTTTAGTTGGCTTAGATGGAATAAAAAAAATGTCCAAGTCAGTTGGTAACTATATTGGTATTAATGAAAATCCAGTTGAAATGTTTGGTAAAATTATGTCAATTTCTGATCGTGTAATGTGGAGCTATTATGAGTTATTATCATTCCGTTCTTCTCAAGAGATCAGTCAGTTAAAAGCGGATGTTAGCTTAGGAAGAAACCCTCGTGATATTAAAATTCTATTGGCAAAAGAGATTGTCGCACGTTTTCATAATCAAGTAGATGCATGTATGGCAGAACGAGAATTTATCAATTGCTTTCAAAAACGGCTTATCCCGGAAAAAATGCCAGAATTTGACTTTGAGGTAGGCTTGCCGATTAGTAGAATTTTAAAAGAAGCAAGACTATGCGTATCAACTTCTGATGCTATTCGTATGATTAAGCAGGGCGCAGTAAAAATTGAAGGTAAGAAGTTAATGCACACAAATTTTTTTCCTGAACCTGGTGCTTATGTGTTTCAAGTAGGCAAGAGGAGGTTCGCATGTATTAAAATTAAATGACATAAATACCTTAACAATGATAATGAGTTGGCCTCGTTTTAGATATTCAATTTAAAGCTTAGATATAGGAAAATTTTATGTTTACAGAAAAACCTACAATTATTTACACCATCACCGATGAAGCTCCAGCACTAGCAACATATTCATTACTTCCTATTATCCAATCATTTACAGCTTCTGCGGTTCATATAGATACTTATGATATTTCTTTAGCGGCTCGTATCATAGCAAATTTTCCTGAATATTTAAAAGAGGGACAACAAATTGATGATGCTTTGGAAAAACTAGGTAACTTAGCGAAAACTGCATCAGCAAATATTATTAAGCTTCCTAATATTTCTGCATCAATTCCTCAGCTAAAAGCGGCAATTAAAGAACTGCAGATGAAAGGATATAATCTTCCTAATTATCCTGAGAAGCCAACCGATTTCAGATCAGAAACTGTGAAAGCCACTTATGATCGCATTAAAGGTAGTGCGGTAAATCCGGTACTGCGTAATGGTAATTCAGATCGTCGTATACCAATATCAGTTAAAAACCACGCAAGGAAGCATCCATACTTAATGGGAGCGTGGGAACATGATTCTAAGTCTCATGTATCAAGTATGCTAGAAAAAGATTTTTTTGGTAGTGAAAAATCATTAACACTGAATAGGACAACACAAGTTCAAATTGAGTTTGCTACAAATGATGGATCAAGCAGAGTACTCAAAAATAGATTTATATTACAAGACAAAGAAATTATCGATGTTTCAGTAATGAGTAAGTCAGCATTAATAGATTTTTTTGAAAGAGAGATTGCTGATGCCAAAGATAAGAATGTACTTCTTTCTTTACATATGAAGGCAACCATGATGAAGGTTTCTGATCCAATCATTTTTGGGCATGCTGTTAGAGCGTATTACAAAGATGTGTTTGCAAAGTACGATGATGTATTTAAGAGATTAGGTGTAGACGCAAGCAATGGTTTAAGTGATGTGTATGAAAAAATTGTTTTATTGCCACAAGCTCAAAAAGAAGAGATAGAATTAGCTATCGATAATGTATATAAAACTCAGCCTGCATTAGCGATGGTTGATGTAAATCTTGGTATTACTAACTTTCATGTTCCAAGTGATGTTATTATCGATTCATCCATGCCAACGATGCTTCGTTCATCCGGTAAAATGTGGGGGCCGGATGGTCAGAGGAAAGATACAAAAGCTATGATACCAGATCGTAGTTACGCAAGTATTTACCAAACTATAATTGACTTTTGTAAAGAGAATGGTTCTTTTGATCCTTCAAAAATGGGGAGCATTTCAAATGTTGGTTTGATGGCTGAGCAAGCAGAAGAATATGGTTCACATGATAAAACTTTCATTCTCGATGATGAAGGTACAGTTAGAGTTGTTGATATTTCAGGAGAAGTCTTGTTTGAACAGAATGTAGAAAAGGGAGACATTTTTCGCATGTGCCAAGCTAAAGATACAGCAATTCAAGATTGGATCGAATTAGCCATAACGCGTGCTCGTATCACGAATTTACCAGCTGTTTTTTGGTTGGATAAAAATCGTGCGCATGATGTTGAACTTATTAAGAAAATAAAGATTTATTTATCCGATTATGATACTTCTAATTTAAATATTAAGATTTTATCTCCTTCAGAGGCATGTCAGTTCTCTTTGGTGCGTATGCGAAATGGATTAGATACAATCTCAGTAACAGGCAATGTATTGCGTGATTATCTGACTGATTTATTTCCAATTCTTGAATTAGGCACATCTGCAAAAATGCTATCAGTTGTGCGATTAATGAATGGGGGTGGATTATTTGAAACTGGTGCTGGTGGTTCAGCTCCGAGGCATGTTAAGCAAGTTGAAACAGAAAATCACTTGCGTTGGGATTCTTTAGGTGAATTTCTAGCATTATCTGCTTCTTTAGAACATGTAAGTTTATCAAGCGATAACGCAAAAGCAGGAATTTTGGCTTGCGCTTTAGATAAAGCTATAGGTAAATATCTAGATAACGATAGGTTTCCTTCATATAAAGTTGGTGAGTTGGACACTCGTGGTAGTCATTATTATTTGGCACTTTACTGGGCAGAAGCCTTAGTTGAGCAAGTTATAGATTCAGAGCTGGCTATCGAGTTTATTCCTGTTGCAAAGGCGCTTATTGAAAATGAAGGTACGATTGTGTCTGAACTTAGAAATGTACAAGGTATAGAAGGAGATTTAGGAGGCTACTATTTGTTTGACAAGAAAAAAACTGTTGCGTTGATGCGTCCAAGTTCAGCGTTAAATAAAGTTATTGATGAGCTGCAGCGATTAAATCAGCGAACTTGACCAGTGTAAAATCTGTATAATAGACATGGTTGGTTTATTTTGAGATTGTTTTGATGCTGTTTTTCGTAAGTTTGATAACACTCGCATGGTAGCTTTTATATCATGATGCAACTTGGTGTTCTGATTTTGATCGGTATCCATCTTGTTTTATACTGGAATGATAAGCAAAAATACTTCTATCCCTTCTTAGTGTGAAATGAAAAATAAATCCCTTGTTTTTGTTGATATTTTTAAATGACTGGGTTAGATGTGTGATTCAGTTTTGTATTGTGAATACAAATCCAGTTGTTGTTCATTTTAAAATTTCTTAAATTACTAATTTAGTTTATTTTTAGTGTGGTCAATAATTTTAGATTTTTTATGTCTCAACTCAATTCGTCATAGATGGCGAATATTTTTTGCAGAGAAAGTTATAATATCCTGTTAAAGAAAAAATTATAAATGAAATACGAATCATTCTATAATATGTTTTTATTTGCAGCAGCTTTAATGCTGCATTAGTCTTTAATGTAAAAAAGATTAAAAATTTAGATCTATCTACTTGTCCATATTTTCAAAATATGCGGTAAACATGGTAACAAAACTGAGTTTTTTTATCAAAATCTTCGAAGATTCATTTAATCATGATTCCTGATAAAATATGCTTTATGCTTAATTGTGGAGAAAAAAGCAGTTTATACTTACCTCGCTATGCTTGCTGGAACAAAGGCCTATCAAATTAGCGTTTACCTGACAAAATAAATATCCACTACCGTACAAAAGGAAAAAGTTTAATGCTATGGAGTTTTTCTCAAAGGAGGTACTTATGCTTAGCAAAGAATTAGAGTTGAGTTTAAACGGTGCTTTTGCCAATGCTCGAGAAAAACGGCACGAGTTTATGAGTGTTGAGCATCTTTTGTTGGCACTATTGGATAATCGTGCCGCTAGGGAAGCGTTACTAGCTTGTCAGGTAAATTTGGAAGTTTTACGTCAAGATTTGGCTTTGTTTATTGATCAAACTACCCCTCTTATTCCCGAGAACGATATGACTAAGGAAACACAACCTACTCTAAGTTTTCAACGGGTTCTGCAAAGGGCTGTATTTCATGTCCAGTCTTCTGGACGTAGTGAAGTTATTGGTTCAAATGTTTTGGTCGCTATTTTTAGTGAGCAAGAATCTCATGCTGCATATTTACTTAAAAAAAATGATATTAGTCGTCTAGATATTGTTAACTTTATTTCTCATAGAATTACTAAATCTTTAGACTCTTTACAAAATGAAAACAATATTGAAGAAGTGAATTCTGAAGAACATTTAGCAAATTTTGCTATTAATTTGAATCAAGTTGCAAAACAAGGTGGTATTGATCCGTTGATTGGTCGTGATAGAGAACTTGAGCGTATCATTCAGATCTTATGTCGTCGTCGTAAAAATAATCCGCTTTTGGTAGGGGAAGCTGGAGTTGGAAAAACGGCAATTGCCGAAGGTTTAGCATGGAGAATCATGGAAGGTCAGGTGCCTGAAGTCATCCAGAATAGTATTATTTACTCTTTAGATATTGGTTCTTTATTAGTTGGTACAAAGTATAGAGGTGATTTTGAAAAGCGCTTTAAAGTGCTTTTAAGACAGCTTGAAAAAGAAGAGAATACCATTTTATTTATTGATGAAATTCATACTATTATTGGTGCTGGTGCTACTTCTGGCGGTCAAGTTGATGCTGCAAATTTGATTAAACCATTATTGGGAAGTGGTAAGCTTCGATGTATTGGTTCAATTACTTACAAAGAGTACAGCAATATCTTTGAAAAAGAACGAGCTTTGTCTCGTCGTTTTCAGAATATCGATATTCTAGAACCTTCTTTAGAGGATTCTATGAAAATTTTAATTGGTTTGAAATCTAAATATGAAGCTTATCATGAGGTTCGCTATACCTATAAAGCTTTGCGTGCTGCTGTAGAGTTATCGGCGAAATATATAAATTTACGTCATTTGCCAGATAAAGCGATTGATGTTATTGATGAAGCTGGTGCACGTAGTCGTTTGCTTCCTGCAAGTCGTCGTAAGAAAACTGTAGGTGTTGCTGATATTGAGGCTATGGTTGCAAAAATTGCTCGTGTTCCAAAGAGGTCGATGTCGTCATCTGATAAGGATATTTTAGAAAAATTAAGTAAAAAGATGAAGATGTCAGTTTTCGGTCAGGATTTTGCGATTGATGTATTGAGTGAAGCGATTAAGTTAACTCGTGCAGGTTTAAAATCAGACAAGAAACCAGTTGGTTCTTTTTTATTCGCAGGTCCTACAGGAGTAGGTAAGACAGAGGTTACTATTCAGCTATCAAAACTATTGGGTATTGAGTTAATACGTTTTGACATGTCGGAATATTCTGAGCGTCATTCTATAAGTCGTCTCATTGGTGCACCTCCTGGGTATATCGGTTACGATCAAGGTGGTTTATTAACTGGTAGGGTAAATAAAAATCCATATTCAGTTGTACTTCTGGATGAAATTGAAAAAGCGCATCCTGATATTTTAAATTTGTTACTTCAGATTATGGATAATGGCACACTCACAGACAATAGTGGTCGTAAAGCAGATTTTCGCAATGTAATTCTAGTAATGACTACTAATATTGGAGTACGAGAAATGGAGAAGAAATCCATAGGTTTAATTCAGCAGGATAACAGCTATGACTTTCTATCTGCAATTAAGAAGGTTTTTACACCTGAATTTAGAAATCGTTTAGATAATGTTATTTGGTTTAACAGTCTTGATGAAAATATTATCCATCAAGTAGTTGATAAGTTTATAGTAGAATTACAAGCTCAACTGGACGTGCGTGGTGTGTCTTTAGAAGTTTCTTCGGATGCAAGGCATTGGTTAGCAAGGAAAGGTTATGATAAATTGATGGGGGCTCGTCCTATGAGTCGAGTGATTCAAGAGAAACTTAAAAAACCTTTGGCAGACGAACTATTGTTTGGTGCGTTGATTTATGGTGGAGTAGTTAAAGTGTCAGTTAGGGAAAGTGAGCTTAACTTTCAATATTTTAGTGCAAAGGAAAAGGTTGTATATTAAGTCTTAATGGCAAAGGTAGCTGGGTTTAAATTGTTTAGCCTAGTTATTTTATTTTTTGTAGTAAGAGAGATTCTAGATTCATTGTTCAGTTCTAATTCAGTGTTAGCTTTGTTTCAGCTAGATTTAGCTATATTATGGAAAACACCGAAAAATACTTGGCAACTTATGTAGAGAAGTAAGGTATGTTTAGCACGGCTAGAACATAAAGTTAGATTAAAGTAAAAAACGAAGATATGACACCAATTATGCTACCCAAGATTCCTCCCCAAACTACTAGCCAACCAAGATGTTTTTTTATTATAGTCTGGACCATTTTTTTAATTAATTCCGGCGTCAATTCATCTAAGCGCTGATTGATGATTTTTTCGATATTCTCCTTAATTTCGTTTGCCATAGGGAGTTCAAATTGTTTTTTGAGCGTATTTTTCACTTCTAGAGTTTGAGTTATGTCAATCATTGATTTTTGCATTTTTTTGACAAAAGGTTGTTTTAGTGATTGAAGCGTATCCTCTCCAAACATAGCCAGCATGTTTCCGAATGGGGATTCAGAAATTACTTGTATTAGGGAGTCAAAAGTTGGATTAAAGTCAATTTCTTTCAGTATTAGATTCAATTCTAGAGGGATGCTACGAGATTTTCCTTTGTTTAGAAAGCGATCTATATTTTCGGTAGTAAAGAATTGTTCCATCATCAAGTCTTTAATTGATGCTTTGAATCCTTCAAATTGAGCTGGAATGATACCAGATCCGTAAAGTCCAGGAACTTTTTCAAACAGCATATGGACGGCTAATGAGTTGGTGATTGCACCGGAGAAAGCAAAAAGACCAGCATTTAAAAAAAACTGATTGTTCAAGTAGTAACCTACCATCAGCACCATTAAAGCGAGAATATTGGTAAGTAAGCTTTTGTTCATAATTGTGATAGAATCGCAGGGGAAAATGCAGTCATTCTAAAAGATTTTTTCTTTTTAAGAAAGACCTATATTCAGCGATCTTAGGTTATAGTTATCCATAGCAATAATTTCAAAAATTAATAGACTTTTAGTAAATTAATAAGATCAATGCTGAATCACAGACTGGGGAATCAATCATTTGTTAAAATTAAAGCAGTTTTTATTTTGGCAAATCAAAAAATTATGACAGAAAGAGTCGTTGTTTCGATTTCCTCTATTCACGGTACTCGATATTTTCATTTTGATAAGTGGTTTCACCGTTTTCTAAAGGGTTTTGGTTATTTTTTTGTGTTTGGAGTCTTAACAATAGTTGGTGTGATTTATTATTTGTTAGACGAGGTTGATTTCGCTAAATTAAAACAGCAGGAACTTGAAAGTAAATCAACGTCTTTAAGGGAAGAGGTCGCTTCTCTTCGGGAACTTAAATTTACTTTAGAAAATGATTTAATTGAACGTGAAGAAAAAATAAATTTGGTTTCATATAGGCTTAGTGATTTAGAAAAAGTGTTGGGTATGAACGATAGCGAAGGTGAACTAGAGTCGCGTCTTAACACTGCAGCGATCACGTCATCAGTCAGAATGATGATGTTAAATCAGATACCAAGTGGTTTTCCTGTACGTAATGCACGGATTTCTTCAGGATATGGTAGGCGAAAGCACCCAATCACAGGAAAGACTAGTGTTCATCGTGGTCAAGATTTTGCGGTAAATATTGGAACACCAGTTTATGCATCAGCTGACGGAGTAGTTGAAGTTATTCGTTCTAGCGGTAAAGGGTCTGGAAATTTTTTGCGTCTACAGCACAATTATGGATTTTGTAGTTCCTATTCTCACTTGCAAAGGTTCAAGGTAAAGAACGGTGACTTTGTTCAGAAAGGTGATTTGATCGCTTATTCTGGAAATAGTGGTTTATCATCTGGTCCTCACTTGCATTATGAGATTCGTTTTATTGGGCGATCGTTAGATCCAATTCCTTTTGTTGATTGGACTATTAATAATTTTGAGAGTATATTTGATAAAGTAAGAGGTATTCGATGGGAATCTTTAGTAAACAAAGTCGAGCTCAGAGTCAGCAGTCAACTTCAACTCTCATCGCAAAGGGTTGTGCAATTAGCGGCGAGCTCAGGCTAAAAAGTGATATGCAAGTTGATGGAACTGTAGAAGGACAGGTGCACGTTGATAAAACATTAATTATTAGCGAAGCCGGATTTGTTAATGGTGAAATTTTTGCGGAACGAGTAATTGTTAACGGTTCTTTCGAAGGAACCTGTCGTGCTACAAGGATAGAAATTCTTAATCAAGGTAGTGTCCATGGAACGATCTACAGTGATAACTTGAGTATTGAGCCAGGTGGTAAATTTAATGGTGTAACTGACTCGAATTCTGAGCAGAAGGAGAGCGGTGGTGTTAGTAAAGCGCTCTACAACGATAACTTAATCGGTGGTCAGTTTGATGATGTAACTGACTCGAATAAACAGCAGATCGTTGAGCTTACTGATGCAAAAAAGAAATTAAGTTAAGGGTTGGTTTTTTCACTTTAAAGTAGTTTAAGTTAATCGACTCTTAATTTAGCCAGAGATTAGAGCAGTCGTTGGTGTGTTTTATTTTTCTTATCTTTGGCCTTGATATTTATTTTGGTTATCCCCATTTGGCACGGGCAGAGCCTCAATAATTAGCAAATGCTTTTTAAATTAGTATTTTTTTAGGTATCCTTAAACTGTAGATATTATGGAGTTAACATGAGCGAAACGGCGACGATAAACAAAGAAACGCGTGGGTTTCAATCGGAAGTCAAACAGTTACTTCACTTGATGATCAATTCTCTTTATTCAAACAAAGAGATTTTTCTTCGTGAATTAATTTCTAATGCTTCGGATGCGTCTGATAAGTTGCGTTTTCAAGCACTTTCAAATCCAGATCTTTACCAAGGTGATGTTGATCTTGGTGTTAGGTTATCATTTGATGAAACAACTAGTACTCTAACAGTTTCAGATAACGGTATCGGTATGAGCCGTGATGACGTAATCGAACATTTAGGTACAATTGCTAAATCAGGGACCGCTGAATTCTTCTCTAAGCTTTCAGCAGAGCAAAGTAAAGATTCACAGCTTATTGGTCAGTTTGGTGTAGGTTTTTACTCGGCATTCATTGTTGCTAAAGCAGTAACTGTTCGCACTCGTTCTGCTCTTTCATCTAGCTCTGGCGTCCAGTGGCATTCTTTAGGAGAAGGGGAATATACTATTGAGGATGTTAACAAGAAATCGCGAGGTACAGACATTATACTTCATATGCGTGAAGAAGGCAAAGAGTTCCTCAATGAATGGCGTTTGCGTGAAGTTATCGGGAAATATTCCGATCATATTGGTATTCCAGTTTTTGTTATGACAAAGGTAAAGGATGAAAAAGGTAAGGAGACAGAGGAAACTAAGTGGGAGCAGATAAATAAAGCCAAAGCGCTTTGGACTCGGAATAAGTCAGATCTGAAAGCAGAAGAATATCAAGAATTTTATAAGCATGTATCTCATGATTTCGCTGATCCTTTGATTTGGAGTCACAACCGTGTTGAAGGCAAAAATGATTATATCAGCTTACTTTATATTCCAGCCAAAGCTCCATGGGATATGATGAACCGTGATCGTAAATCTGGTTTAAAATTGTATGTGCAACGCGTTTTTATTATGGATGACGCTGATCAATTGTTGCCGTCATATTTGCGCTTTGTTCGCGGTCTCGTGGATTCAAATGATCTACCGCTTAACGTCTCTCGGGAAATTTTGCAAGATAATAAGGTGACCCAATCTTTGCGTAGCGCGTGTACTAAGCGCGTATTATCGATGCTAGAGAATTTAGCTAAAAGTAATACAGAAAAATACCAAATTTTTTGGAAAGAATTTGGTCTTGTCATGAAAGAAGGCCCCGCAGAAGATTTTGCGAATAAAGAGAAAATTTCAGGATTACTTCGCTTTACTTCGACACAAGTGGATTCTTCTGATCAAACAGTAAGTTTATCTGCTTATATCGAGCGTATGAAAGAAGATCAAGAGAAAATTTATTATTTGACAGCAGATAGCTACGCGGCAGCTAAAAATAGTCCTCACTTAGAGCAATTTTATGCAAAAGGTATTGAAGTTATTCTTATGGTTGATCGTATTGATGAATGGCTTATGAACTACCTAACTGAGTTTAATGGGAAAAAATTTCAGTCTATTACAAAGGCAGGGCTAGATCTGAGTAAATTTGAGGATAAAGAAAAAGAGGAGAAACAAAAAGAGACTGAAGAAGAATTCAGATCCGTAATTGATCGTACTAAAGAGTATTTGGGTGATCGAGTTAAGGAAGTGCGTACAACGTTTAAGTTACTGACGACGCCTGCTGTAGTCGTAACTGATGACTTTGAAATGGGTACCCAAATGGCTAAGCTTTTAGAAGCTTCTGGTCAGGATGTACCAAAAGTGAAGTATATTTTTGAAATTAATCCAAAAAATGAATTAGTCAAACGTATGGCTGACGAAGCTGATGAAGAAGTGTTCGGTCGTTGGGTTGAGGTTTTATTTGGCCAAGCAATGTTGACTGAACGTGGTTCTGTAGAGGATCCGTCTCAATTTTTAAGTGCCATTAATAAACTTTTAGCTGAGGTTGAGTAGTTTTAAAGAGCTCGTATAAGTGCGGGCTTTTTCTTCGGTTTATGATTTAGATAGTTGTTGTAGCGTTTTTTTTGACTATGCTATGTTTTGTTCTTGTAAGTTCAGATGTTCTTCATTTGATAATTGGACTGCTGTTAAATCTTAATTTTGATACTGACATGAGTTCAGTGTAGATTTAGGTTTTTACTTAAAGAGGGTCGAATATGCACATAATTCTCTTAGGTTCTCCAGGTTCAGGAAAGGGTACACAGGCTAAATTTATTATGGAGAAGTATTGTATCCCACAAATTTCTACCGGCGATATGTTGCGTTTTTCCATTAAGGCAGATACTGAGCTCGGTAAGCAAGCTAAACTTATGATTGATACCGGTCAATTGGTTTCTGATAAAATCATTCTAGGTTTAATTAGAGAACGCATTCTACAAGAAGATTGCCGAAGAGGCTTTTTATTAGATGGTTTTCCTCGGACTGTTTTTCAAGCTCGTGCTCTAAAAAGGATGGGTGTGCGTATAGACTGTGTCATTGAATTTGATGTTGCCGATGATGTAGTTATTAAACGAATTACTGGGCGTCGTATACATCTTGCTTCTGGTCGTACTTATCATACAATGTACAACTTACCTAAAGTGCTCTGGAAAGATGATATGACAGGAGAGGATTTGGCTGTTCGTGATGATGATAGAGAAGAGATTGTTCGTACTCGTTTAGATGTATACCATGCTCAAACAGCTCCGCTAATTTCCTATTATCATAAAGAAGTTGAGAAAGGTAAGACAAAATACTTTAGGTTAGATGGTAGTAAAGAAGTAACTGAAGTAAGTGAAGATGTTGAAAGAGTTCTATCGTAGGTTTGATTTTTTTAAAAAAATCCTTGCTATCATCGTTAAGATTTTATCTTCAAAGTTTTAGCTAGAATTATGGGTAATATAACACATCATAACAAACGACAAGGTGTTCTGTTAGTTAATCTTGGAACACCCAATAAAGCGACAGTTCTTGGAGTAAAGAAGTTTTTAGGTGAGTTTTTACGAGATAAAAGGGTTGTAGATGTGACTCCTTGGTTATGGTTTCCATTTTTATATGCTGTGTTATTACCTATTAGAGCAAAGAAAATAGCTAAGTTATATCAAAATATTTGGATGGAGAAAGGTTCGCCTTTGATGGTCTATTCTCAGAGTCAGGTCAATCAATTAAGAAAAAGACTAAAACTACCAGTAGAATTAGGAATGACCTATGGTTCACCAAGCCTAAAATCTGGGATAGAGAAATTAATGTTAAAAAACGTTGAAGATATTATTATTTTACCTCTTTATCCTCAATATTCAAGAACAACAACAGCTGCAGTTATGGATGCTTTATCAAGGGTATTTAAACAGATACCTGTGATACCGTCGTGTAGATTCATCTCTGGTTATCATGATCATACCTTGTATGTTCAAGCGCTTGTTGCAAGTGTTAAACAATTCTGGAAAAAAAATAATAGAGGTGATTATTTACTATGTTCTTACCATGGTATTCCGGAGAGCTATGCGGTTAACGGAGATATTTATCCTAAACTATGTAAAAAAACAACGAGTCTACTTGCTCGAGAATTAGGATTAAATTCCAGACAAATTGGGATATCGTATCAATCTCGTTTGGGTAGAGGAGAATGGTTAAAACCTTATACCGATAAAATGCTGAAGGAACTTTATAACAACGGAATTAAAAAGATCGATGTCCTTACACCTGGTTTTGCATCTGATTGCTTAGAAACTTTGGAGGAAGTTTCTAAGCAATATAAGAAAATTTATATAGAAGCTGGTGGTGTTCAATTCAATTTCATACCTTGTTTGAACGATTCAAGTTTACATATTGAAATGATGATGGCACTCGTCACGGAAAAATGAGCTTAAACCGTATTTTCCTTGATTTTCGATGATAATGTCCATTCATTGTTATCTGTATTTATCTCTTTGGTTACTTATTTTTTTCGGATTCTTTAGTCTTAGCGATTATAGTTTCGGCAATGCTTGTAGGACATGCTGAATAATGGCTGAACTCCATTGAGAATTGACCACGGCCAGAGGTCATTGTACGAAGGTGGCCAATATATCCAAACATTTCCGATAAAGGCACATCGGCTTTAACGCGTACAGTACTCCCAGCCTGTTGATCTTTGATCGCACCACGACGACGATTCAGATCACCAATTACATCGCCAACATGATTCTCCGGAGTAAATACATCAACATGCATAATTGGTTCGAGAAGCTGCGCGCCTGCTTTAGGCATAGATTGACGGAATGCGTTTTTTGATGCGATCTCAAAGGCAATAGTTGATGAATCAACTGAGTGGAAACTACCGTCAAATAGTTCAATTTCAACGTCTAATACAGGGAAACCGGCGAGAATACCGTTGTGCATCATAGATGCGAAGCCTTTTTCTACTGCAGGCCAAAATTCTTTGGGTATGTTACCACCAACAACCGTTGAAGAGAAGGTGAAACCAGAGTTTGCTTGACCTGGTTTAATGCGGTAATCTATTTTAGCAAACTGGCCAGAACCACCAGATTGTTTTTTATGTGTATAGCTATCTTCAACGATCTTCGTGATGGTTTCACGATAAGCCACCTGTGGAGCACCAACGATTAAGTCTACACCGTAGGTACGCTTGAGAATATCAATTTTGATGTCTAGGTGGAGTTCACCCATACCTTTGAGTATAGTTTCTCCTGTATCTTTATCAGTTTCAACTTGAAAAGATGGATCTTCTGAAATCATTTTGCCGATCGCAATACTCATTCTTTCAGAGCCACCTTTATTCTTTGGAGATACAGCGATCGAAATTACAGGAATTGGAAAGATCATTGGTTCAAGCATGCAATGATTTTTAACGTCGCACAACGTGTGACCAGTTTGAACATTTTTCATACCGATAATTGCAATAATATCACCAGCTTGCGCAGTGATTAATTCATTGCGTTCATCTGCTTGCATTTCAACCATACGGCCAATACGTTCAGTTTTGTTTGTCGCGGAATTAAGAATAGTATCACCCTTTCTCATTCGACCAGAGTAGATGCGAAGGAAAGTCAGAGCACCAAAACGATCATCCATAATCTTAAATGCTAGAGCACGTAGTGGCTCATCAGGAGAGACTGTAGCCACTTCGCCGGTTGCTTCACCAGTGTCTGGATCTATTAACGGTTGTGGATCTACTTCTGTTGGGGCAGGTAGATAATCAACAATTGCATCAAGAACTAGTTGCATACCTTTGTTTTTAAACGCGGATCCACAAAATGTTGGGAAGAATTGCAGATTACGAGTACCCTTACGGATACAAAGCTTTATTTCTTCGATGGAAGGTTCTATACCTTCCATATAGGTTTCCATCAAATTGTCATCCTGTTCTATGGCAGTTTCAACCAATTCCTCTCGATAAGTTTCAACATCATCCAGCATATTAGCTGGAATATCTTGAATTGTATAATTTTCAGGAAGATCAGTACTATCCCAAACGTATGCTTTTCGGTTAAGTATATCTACTACACCTATGAACTCATCTTCACAACCAATTGGAAGGGTCATAATGAGAGGATTTGCATTGAGAACGGTCTTTATTTGTTTAATAACACTTAGAAAATCAGCACCCATACGATCTAGTTTATTGACAAAAATGAGACGAGCTACTTCTGATTCGTTAGCGTAACGCCAATTGGTTTCTGATTGAGGTTCTACACCACCAGAGGCGCAAAATACACCAAGGCCACCGTCAAGCACTTTGAGTGAACGGTATACCTCCACTGTAAAATCAACATGCCCAGGAGTATCGATAATATTTAGACGATGGGTATTCCAGAAACAGCTTACAGCTGCGGATTGAATAGTGATACCACGTTCAGCTTCCTGTTCCATAAAATCAGTTGTTGATTCTCCATCGTGAACTTCGCCTGTTTTATGGATCTGACCAGTCAATTTTAGGATACGCTCAGTAGTGGTTGTTTTACCTGCGTCAACGTGTGCGAAGATACCAATGTTTCTGTATTTTGATAAATCTACCATTATCTATTACTCTGTTTATATAGGATACAAAACCGCGTGCGGAGTATATCATAATTCGTTATATCCAACAGACTTTTACTTATTAAAAAGGAAAAAAATATATTAGGTAGTATGTTGGATATTAAAATTCATATAAAACGACTTAGTTTTGGAATGTTTGCAAGATTTATCTAACTCATATGTCATAATTCTTCAAATATTTTTATTGCTTCAGATAACTTTCTAACACCATAAATTTGTATTCCATCAGTATGATTTTTTGTGATGTTGGAAGTTGGAACAATTGCTTTTTTGAATCCATGTTTGAATGCTTCTACTAAACGTTCCTGTCCATTAGGGACTGGACGTATTTCTCCTGATAAACCAACTTCACCAAATACTACAACATCCTTAGGTAATGCTTGATTTCTGAAGCTAGAAAGTAATGCTATGGATAAAGCCAGATCTGCGCTAGTTTCCATGACTTTTACACCACCAACTACATTAACAAATATATCTTGATTAGCCATTTTGAGATTACAATGCTTATGTAGTATGGCTAACAATAATGACAATCTGTTTTGTTCTAAACCGACTACAATACGTCTTGGATTGATTGATTGTGAATCATCAACTAAAGCTTGAATTTCAACAAGAAGTGGACGGGTACCTTCCCATAATACCATGACTGAGCTACCTGCTGTTTCTTCTGTGTCTCCTGATAAAAAGATTGCAGAAGGATTAGTCACCTCTTTTAGACCTTGTTTTGTCATAGCAAAAATTCCAAGTTCGTTGACTGCACCAAAGCGGTTTTTATAACTACGAAGTGTTCTAAATCGATTATTCATTTTAGAATCTAGCAATATAGAACAATCTACGATATGCTCAAGAACTTTCGGACCAGCTAAGGTTCCGTCTTTAGTAACATGTCCTACAATAAATACTGTGATATCGTTTTGCTTTGCATAACGAGTTAATATCGTAGCTGATTCACGAACTTGAGCTATACTGCCTGGTGGGGAATGGAGGCCACTAGTACACATAACTTGAATAGAGTCAATAACCATAATACATGATTTCTCTTTAGTGGAAATTTGGCAAATTTTAGAAATATTGGTTTCAGACAGTATTTGGATGTGCTTTGTAGGAAGTTCTAAGCGTAATGCACGCATCGCGATTTGTTGAAGGGATTCTTCTCCGGTAACATATAAGATGGGTACTGTTTTCGATAACAAACACATCGTTTGCAGCAGTAAAGTAGATTTACCTGCACCAGGGTTGCCACCAATTAAGATAGCGGAACCTGGAACGATTCCACCACCTAAAACTCTATCTAATTCTTTGGAACCACTTTTAAAACGCGGTGCTTTTTTCAGATTAATTTCGGATAGCGTTCGTGCTCTATTTTCAAGTTTGAATCTAGTGTAACCTGATAATTCTCTATCTTTTTTTTCAAAAATAGTTGGTGTGACTGATGTGATTTTAGACACAGTGTTCCATGTATTGCAAGAACTACATTGTCCGTGCCAACGTAGGAAATTTGTATTGCAATTACTACATATGTATGTAAATTTCGTTTTTGTCATTTCATTTTTCTTTTATTTATATCATGTGTATATGCAGTATAATTTTTGTACATTTCGGATGAAGATCTGTATAAATATATCAGTGAAATTTTGATACAATATTTTTGCTACTTTAAAAAAACAGAAAATACAGCGCATGGCGTCCTAGCTAAATCTGTAATTTTGGATATGCTGTTTCACGTTTATTTCTAAAATAGCAAGCAACGATCAGTTCTTCTTTTCATTTATTTAATAGTTGAGAGTCATCTTCAATTCTTTATATTGTCTTAATATCCAGTTCAATATTGCATTCTTTACTTTTGTGAAGTAAGATCTGCATTTTGATTTATGTTACAAAAAGCATTGCTTAAAACTACACTTACCAATTTAGCATGATCTCTAAAAATGCTGATTCTCGTTATAAAATAATTGAAAAATAAGTAAGTGAATCCTCCGAACTTGATAATTTTACTGTACCTTTGATTCTTATGTCTCTCAAGTTGCTACTATCTTAAACAAAGTCCATTTTGTTTCGTGTTTGGTTATTATCTTGAATTCTAGATATGGAATAATTTGATCAATGCACCCAATTTAAATTATTGTTAAATTTATAATAAGTCGGACTTGATCTGGAAAAATTGGGAAATGTTAAATAAATTGCCATGATCCAACTGAAGTGTTCTGATAATTTTTCTTTCCATTCATGGTGGTTAACTAAACACAATCTAAATTAGCTTTTTCTAAAAAATGAATGCAACTTGCATTAAGTTGAAGAAAAAGAGAATATTTGTGCACATTATATAGTGGATTACATACGTTAAAATGGAATTTTAATCAAAGATTTATGTTACTCTGGGCAAAACAATAGAACAGGTCAGCATTGTTTGCTAGTTTAAATTGTTTAGGCTATTATTTCTCAATTGAGATCTAAGTCCTTCAGCTTCGCGTAAATAGTTTTTCTTTTTCCATAGTTGATAACCTAATAAGTACCATAGCATTGTCATCATCATTGCTTTAGGTTGCCAAACTAAGACACTTTGAAACCAATCATCTATTTTTTCTATCTTACGTAGTTGACAGTAACGGTATACGGATTTTAGTACATCTGCTTTGTTTGTGTTAATCGTTAAAGTTAAATCTAAGCGTGGATCAGCAATCGAAGCATACTCCCAATCAATAACTTTATTTCCAAACTTTGTTTTAATGATATTTTTTTGTGTTAGATCAAAATGACAAAGTGTATTCTTAACATTATTAACTAAATTAGGAGAATCTCTCCAAGAGTGATACAATTGCCAATACTCAGAAGTTCGAAATTCGTTTTTGATCTGTAGCCAATAACGATCTACACATTTGGTAAAATTAAATGGAGGGAGTGATATGCAACTAAGATCAATCTGGTGGATTTTGACCATGATTTTAAGCAAAGAATCAAAATTCAACTGAGAGCTTAGTGGATCCTTTTCGATCCAGTCAACAAGTAAGCCTTGATCGTTCACAAGAATAGGATTAGATGCAATTGAGGAAGATCTGATATTGGAGAGGATGTGATATTCTTGGAACCGAGAAATGGAGAAGGTTTTAACTATGGATGCATTTGACTTCCAGACATATGAATTTCCATTAGTTAGCATTATTCTCCAGGGACAGTTTGTTAATCCTTCAGTAAGAGTCTCTGCATAATCTGGAGAAACTTTGAATAAACGTTGAAGAGAGAGCAATGAGGAATCAAGTTGGCATGCTTCATGCCAGGGCATTTTTGTCATCAGAATTATACTTCTTTATTTTCGATTATGTATGACTACGTATTTTAGTTTTGACGATACGCTCTATATTTTAAAGCAAGACCTATGCGAAATGGCTCTAACGAAATCTTTCAGGTTGAGATGATTATGTCAAGACAAATAATTTATTGCTTGCAAGCATGTCCTATGTGATAATAGTTCTCTCAATTTAGCAGCAAAGCTGAAGTGATATTTAATTTTACTAACATTGAGAGTAAAGTAATGAAATTTGAAGCGATAGTACGTACTGAGTTAGGTAAAGGTGCAAGTCGCCGCCTCCGCCGTGCTGGTAGATTTCCAGCGATTGTTTATGGTAACCAAGCAGTGCCAATCTCTATTGCGTTGATACATAATGAAGTGATGAATCAAATAGACAAACCTTCATTTTATGAAGGAAGAATCACTTTAATGATAAGTAGTGAAGAGATTAAAGTTAAGTTACAAGACATCCAACGTCATGCATTTAGGCTCCAAATTGAACATATAGATTTTGTAAGAATTTAGTATTTTGTTAATGAGTCAGCTTCAATTGCAAGCCTTGAAACCTATGAGATTCTTAGCCTTCTAAAGGTTTTTAAATTCAGTCTTTTTCGGTCACTTTTTCCTATCTAAGTTTTAAAAATAAGTGCCGTTTCAGTGCTATTTGGCCTCTCATTGCGTTTATCGTTTTGAAATTTATTGATAAATTTACTAGCTGGTATGGAACCTATTTAATGTTATCGCAGATGCATTAGAGCTCACATCTTTTCTATATTTCGTCTTTTTGTTTTGGATAGATTGTAGTCTGCTATTTCTAATGTAAGAGAACCTCACGCACACTAAACTAAAGCGATTTGCGTGAGGTCTTGTTTTTGCTTATTTGATGACTAAATAGATAGTACGGTCCCCTCTTTGAATATTAAGAGCTAATATCCCAGGCTTTCTCTTGATGATAGCACGAAGTTCTGAAAGATTTTTTACTCGTTTACGATTTATACCCATGATGATATCATCCGGTTTTAGCTGATATGCTGCTGCGTTTGAGCCTTGAGCAACAGAAATTATCTTTACTCCCTGAACAAAATCTTTTTCTTCCGTATTAGCTAACTCAGCTCCGGCTAATCCTTCATGCAGTTTACCAGCAGAAGTTTTATTAATTAGATGTTCGCCTAATGTTACATCAAATTTTTTTAACTTCCCATCTCTTATAACACTTAAAGTAATCTTTTTTCCTGCCCCCACAGTTGCTACTTTCGCTCTAAGTTCTCCAAAGGTATCAATTTTTTTTCCATTAATAGAAACTACGATATCGCCTGCTTTTAATCCTGCTTTATCAGCAGCACTTTCAGGTACTACTTGGCTAACAAAAGCACCTTTGCTTGATTCATAACCCAAGGCCTCAGCTAACTCTGAAGTAATTTCTCCACCTTGAACGCCTAACATACCGCGCTTTACTTCACCAAATTCTTTTATTTGTTCGATGAGATTTTTCATCATGTTAGATGGAATAGCAAAGCCAATCCCGACATTTCCTCCATTTGGACCCAGAATAGCAGTGTTAATACCAATAAGTTCACCATTAAGATTTACTAAAGCACCACCAGAGTTTCCACTGTTAATGGCCGCGTCAGTTTGGATGAAATTTTCGAAATTCTCAATGTTTAAACCACTCCTTCCTAGTGCTGAAACGATTCCTGAAGTTACAGTTTGTCCAAGACCGAATGGATTACCGATTGCTACAGCAAAATCTCCTACACGTAATTTATCTGAATCAGATATCTGAATTTGAGTAAGATTTTTTGCTTTTTCTAGCTTTAACAATGCAACATCAGACAATTGATCGCTACCGATTGGTTTAGCATCATATTCTTTACCATCGTGGAGTTTAACTCGGATCTTCTCAGCACCATTAATCACGTGATAATTGGTAACAATATGACCTTCATTGGCGTTCACTATCACTCCAGAACCTAATCCCTTAAACGGGCGTTCTTGTAGTCTCTCTGTAGGAAAATTAGGACCAAAGAAAAAATGAAATTGTTCAGGTAATTGTTGACGAGATATTCGCGTGCCTTCTACAGAAATTCTAACAACCGCAGGAGTGACTTTTTGTAGCATTGGTGCAAGGCTTGGAAGTTGCCCTGTAGGCAAAGCTGCACTGCATAGAAATGATGCGGAGATGAGAACACTCAAAGATAAAATGGTTATAGAAAGCAAGTTTTTTTTCATATGAAAACTCCTATATTGGTTATGAAGTGCTTTATAGCAATTAGATAGAATGTGCTAAGTCAGTCGTTTTCTGGTTCTTTTTTCTAAAAATTAGGACTATTTTGGGATAGTTAATTGATGTTATTTTCTGACAAGTATTAGATATGCCTTATTAATTAGATACAGGAGACTGCCTTAATTGATCAAGGACTCTAAAATTTCAGTGCATATCGATTTATCAGTTTCGCATGCCGGGCCCTATTCTGATAATATTAGAGTAAAGGAGAAGTAAAAATCGCATAGGATCATCTTTGTTTTAATAGTACTTAAATCCAAAGAACGAAATATTATGTGATGCTGTTACGATCATCCGTATCCTACAAAAATAAAATATACCCTATGGTACTAGCATGATAGTGGTGTGCTTGTGACATTTAAAGAAAAATTTCAAAAAGATTTGATGAAATTGGAATTTCAAAAAGATATAGCCCAACAAAAAGCGATCAACGCTTTAAATGACTTGTACTTAGAAATCGTTAAATATTGGAGTACTTCCTCTAGTTTTTTTATTCAATTACGGAAGTTTTTTACCCGAAAGACCGCAAAGCCCCAAATTCCTAAAGGGGTTTATCTTTGGGGTGGGGTTGGACGAGGAAAAACTTATCTTATGGATTCTTTCTACGAGTTTTTACCGATACAAAAGAAAATACGAATACATTTCCATCGCTTCATGTCTCGAGTTCATAATGAGTTAAATCAGCTAAAGAATTTGAGTGATCCATTGGAGATAGTAGCTAAGAAATTGCAGGAAGAGAGTACAATTATTTGTTTTGATGAATTTTTTGTTTCAGATATTGCTGATGCAATGATTCTTGCTACATTGTTCCAGAGCTTATTTAGGCGTGGAATTATCTTGGTTGCTACTTCAAATATGCCTCCATGCAATTTGTATCGCAATGGGTTGAACCGTATTAGATTTTTGCCTGTAATTGATTTGATTAAAAAAAACTGTATTGTTATGCGTATCGATAATGGAGTTGATTATCGATTGCGAGAATTAGAACAAGCTCAAATTTATTATTATCCTTTGAACGCAGTTGCAGATGAAAAATTGCTTGCTCATTATCCAAATAAGTCCGAAAAAACGAAAGAGAGGAAGAATAGAATCAAGATTAATTATCGTAATATAACGGTCATTGACACTTTGGACGGAATATTGCATGCAACGTTTGAGCAATTGTGTCAAACTCCTCGCAATCAAAATGATTATGTCGAAATTTCGAGAAACTATCATACTGTGCTATTGGCTAACGTAAAAAAGATGAACTGCGTTAGCGACGATGCTACGAGGAGATTTATTTCTTTAGTTGACGAGTTTTATGAGCGCAATGTTAAGCTAGTTATTTCAGCAGAAGTTAAGTTAGAATCTCTTTATACCCAGGGAAAATTGGAGTTTGAATTTAGACGTTGTCAATCTCGATTGATTGAGATGCAGAGTTGTGTTTATTTATCTAAAAAACACTTAACATAAACTAGATGTGATGTCTCAATTTTAAAATTGAGATTTTGTTCGAAAATAAGTGTTTTTCTAATCATTTTTCTCTATAATCGTCACTTATGCTATTTCTGCATGGGTTTTAAGTTGCAGAAATTTTAGCGAGGTCTCAACACTTGCAGGAGTGATACGCGGATCTCTACATGAATAAACGGGAACTTTATTTCTCGAAATGTTAATTTTAAATAGGTAATTGTTAGCATGAAAACTTTCGTTGCTAAGCTGAAGTCTGCAAGACGAGATTGGTATGTTGTAGACGCTGAAGGTAAAATTCTTGGTCGTCTGGCGAGTGAAATCGCTTCTCGTCTTCGTGGTAAGCACAAAGCAGAATATACTCCTCACGTTGATGTAGGTGATTATATCATTGTTTTAAATGCTGCAAAAATTACTGTAACTGGTAATAAAGCTAGAGGAAAAATTTACTATCGTCACTCTGGATTTCCAGGTGGCCTGAGATCTGTTACCTTTGAAAAATTGCTTAATCGCAAACCTCAAATGGTGCTTGAGCTAGCCGTCAAAGGTATGTTACCTCGTGGTCCTCTTGGTCGTGTTATGTACCGTAAGCTAAGGGTTTACGCTGGTGATCAACATAAACATGTTGCTCAACAACCGACAGTACTAGATATTTAATTGGAAATCATAAAAATGGTATATAATCGATATTATGGCACAGGTCGTCGTAAAAGTTCGACAGCTCGTGTTTTTATCAAACCGGGCTGTGGTGAGATTATGATTAACAAACGTAGCCTTGATGTTTATTTTGGTCGTCCGACGTCTCGCATGGTGGTTAAGCAGGCTTTAGAGCTTGTTAAGTTAAATGGAAAGTTAGATTTGTATATTACTGTGAAGGGAGGGGGTATTTCTGGTCAAGCTGGTGCTATTCGTCATGGTATTACTCGTGCATTGATAGAGTACGACGGGTCTTTGCGTTCTATTTTGCGTTCAGCTGGTTATGTTACTCGTGATGCTCGTAGTGTTGAACGTAAGAAAATAGGTTTACGTAAAGCTCGTCGCCGTCCACAGTTTTCTAAGCGTTAATTTCTATATTATCCAATTGTCATTCTAAACGAGCCTAGTATTTTCTAGGCTTTGTTCCGTTGTTTTGCTTAACTTAATAGATTTTTAAAATAACTAAAATTTGTTCCTGATTTTAAGATCCTGTAATGTTGTAAAAAGATCCTTATTACCTTGTTGGCAAGTAATATTTGAACTATCATTTTTCATTAATGATGGACATGGTTAAATCTGCATTTTTTGATAACGCTTTAATAAGAAAAATAACGATGCTTGGAAGTAAGCAACAGAATTAGGAGGATGTTCTAGATGAGCGATGTTCCCGTGAATAATAGTCGTAGGCGTTTTTTAACTTCAACAGCTTTGGTTGTCGGTGCCTTAGGAGTTTCTGCATTTTCTATTCCTTTTATTAAATATTGGAATCCAAGTGAGAGAGCTAAAGCTGCTGCTGCTCCTGTCGAGGTCGATATCAGCAAACTTCAAGAAGGGCAGATGCTCCGTGTTGAATGGCGTGGAAAACCTGTATGGATTGTCCGTCGTACTCAGGCGGCTGTTCATGCTTTGCAGAAACTTGATTCTCAATTGCGTGATCCACAGTCAAAGGAAAAGCAACAACCTGTGTACGCTCAGAATATTTATCGTTCAATTAGGTCTGAGTATTTCGTTGCTGTTGGTATTTGTACACATTTAGGTTGTTCTCCTACTTATTTATCGGACAATTTTAACACACAGATCCAGAATGTAAAATCAGGTTTTTTTTGTCCCTGTCATGGTTCTAAATTCGATATCGCAGGGCGTGTGTTTCATGGTGTTCCTGCACCATTAAATTTAGTTGTGCCTAAACATATGTATTTAAGTGATAGTAAAATCATCATAGGTACTGATGAAGTAGAGGAAGCATAATGCAAAAACTACTTAATTGGGTGGAAAAACGGTTACCGGTGATGAACGCTTTTAGGAAGCATTTATCCGAATATCCAATGCCGAAAACGTTTAATTTTTGGTATTTTTTTGGTGCATTAGCAATGCTTGTTTTAGTTAATCAAGTTCTTACAGGTATTTGGTTAACGATGAATTATGTGCCTTCTGCTGAGAGGGCTTTTGCTTCTGTTGAGTATATTATGCGTGATGTAGAATACGGTTGGTTATTGCGTTATATGCATTCGACAGGTGCGTCAGCATTTTTTATTGTGATTTATTTTCATATGTTTCGTGGTCTAATTTATGGCTCTTATCAAAAACCGCGTGAATTGTTATGGTTGTTCGGGATGTTGATATTTGTGGTTTTAATGTCCGAGGCATTTATGGGTTATTTATTACCTTGGGGGCAAATGTCTTATTGGGGAGCGCAGGTTATCATTTCTCTATTTGGCGCTATTCCAATTATTGGTGATGAATTAGCATTGTGGATACGTGGTGATTATGTTGTTTCTGGAGCAACATTAAATCGTTTCTTTGCCCTTCATGTTATCGCACTACCTATTGTTCTATTATTGCTCGTTGTTTTGCATATTTTAGCATTACACGAAGTAGGTTCAAATAATCCTGATGGTATTGATACTAAACTGCCCAAGGGTAGTATGGGTAAGGATTATATAACTCAGTTTAAGTTTCATGAAAGCTACACAAAAAAGTATGATATCATCGACTCTATACCATTTCATCCTTATGGTATAGTTAAAGATATGGTCGGTGTATCTGTTTTTTTGTTTTTTTTCTGTTATATTCTGTTTTTCAATCCTGAGATGGAAGGTTATTTTCTTGAAGGATCTAATTTTGAGGCTATGAACCCTCTCAAAACACCAGAACACATTGCTCCCGTGTGGTATTTTACCCCATTTTATGCAATTTTGCGGGCGGTCCCCGATAAGTTAGCAGGAGTTATTGCGATGGGGATGTCAATAATCATATTGTTTATATTGCCTTGGTTGGATCGCTGTACAGTCCGTTCTTATCGTTATCGTAGTAGACTTCATCTTTTAAATTTAATCCAGTTTACCATCAGTTTCGTTTTTCTTGGTGCTTTAGGTGCATTGCCTGCAACACCGAATCGTACCTTGTTAGCTCAAATTTTCAGTTTAGGTTACTTTATGTTTTTTGTTTTTTTGTTTTTCTATAGTAAAAATGAAGTAACTAAAGTTCTTCCAGAGAGAGTAAAATTTAAATGAAGAAATGGATTGTAATCCTATTTACAATGCTACCCTTTCTAGCACATTCAACTGCTGGAGTTTTACATTTAGATAAAGCCAATAATGATTTATCCAGTCTTCCATCATTACAAAATGGTGTTAAGTTGTTTATGAATTATTGTTTTGGTTGCCACTCTACTCAGTATCAACGTTATAAACGAGTTGCTAAGGATCTTGGTATTCCTATAGAATTGATGAAAGAAAATTTGATCTTTGATCCTGAAGCAAAAATAAGTGATTTAATGGAAAATGCAATCCCAAAGGATTCTGCAGCCAAATGGTTTGGTACTTCACCTCCAGATCTCACTCTTGTTGCTCGGGTGCGTGGTACAGATTGGTTATACACTTATTTGCGTTCTTTCTATTACGATCTCTCTCGTCCTTTTGGAGTAAATAATATTGTTTTTCCGAATGTTGGTATGCCACACATTCTAGAAGAATTACAAGGTATTCCTCAGCCTATTTACGCAACTGAAATGGTTGGTGATGAACAGGTTCAGGTAGTGGTTGGTGTTAAGTCTGATGGTACTGGTGAGTTGAATGAGGAGGAGTATAATCAGGCTGTACTTGATCTAGTTAATTTTTTAGAATATTCATCTGATCCAATAAAATTGGAACGACATATACTCGGTTGGTGGGTAATGGCATTTTTGTCCTTGTTTACTATCGTTTTTGTATTACTGAAAAAAGAATATTGGCGTGACGTGTACTAATCGTGTTATAATTGTACTTTGCACACGAATGAGAAGGTAGGTTAGAAGGCTATCCTTGTTCTGCTTCATTCTGGAGAACTTCATGGTTGCGATTGCCAATAAACGTTCTGTAATGACTTTGTTTTCCGGATCATCCGATATATACAGTCATCAGGTTCGTATTGTTTTGGCCGAAAAGGGTGTTAGTGTAGAAATTGAATTGGTTGATAAAGTGGATTTGCTTGTGGATTTAGTTAACTTTAATCCGTATAGAACGGTACCCATTCTCGTCGATCGCGAACTAGCGCTTTATGATTCAAAGATTATCATGGAATATTTAGATGAACGTTTCCCTCATCCTCCTTTGATGCCTGTTTATCCTGTAGCTCGTGCTAGTAGTCGTTTGATGATTTATCGTATTGAACGTAATTGGTACTCTTTATCTGAGCGGGTATTGAAAGGTAATGCAAAAGAGTCTGACAGGGCTCGTTGTAAGCTGTTCAATGATTTACTTGCTCTTTCTCCAATTTTTGCTGAGTATGAATACTTTATGAGCGAAGAGTTTAGCTTGATCGATTGTTATTTGGTTCCATTATTGTGGCGTCTTCCAGAGTTAGGAATTGAGTTAATTGGGAAAGGTTCGAAGGATCTTAAAGTTTATATGAATCGTGTTTTCAAGCGTGATTCTTTCTTAGCTTCATTGACAGAAGCTGAACAACATATAGCCCGTTGAGTTTATAGTTTATCTACTATGACAGCGCTGCATCCGTATATACTGCGTGCTTTCTACGGTTGGTTAATTGATAATGCTTTCACACCACATTTGCTCCGAGAACAGTCGGGAATTTGAACCTTGGCAATGAAATAGTTACTTTTAATCAATTAATACTCGTTTTAGCGGTGGTTTGTACTCAGTGGTTCTTCTTTTTCGTTCTATTCAGGCCATCTACGCACGCGAAAACGGAGTGGGTACAGTATTTGAATCTGGAAAAGTTTATATCCCTGATAATCTAGCCAATTTTTTCAAAGATGATTTAAACACAGTAGTAGGTGGTTAAACAGATGAGCTACCTCATTGTGATAAGCTAAAATTAAATAAAGTTAGGTTTGGCCAATATTTACTTATTTATCCAGATATTGAAAAGCTCTTATGACTCTTTTTACACCTGATACATTGCGTGCTATGTTTGCTGCCGTATCTGCAGTTTTCCGAGAAACGAAACCAAATAAAAATACTTCTTTATCTTCTGTCATGACTTTGGTGTCCATTCCGTTTAATTCAGCATTAATCAACAATGCTGCTTTTACCTTTAATGTAATCCAAGCGTCATGACCAACCTGCTTAATAGAAAAAAGAGGATTCTTAATTTTAACCTGATTATGTATTTGGGTGATACCAGGTATTTTTTTTACTCGATTTTTAAAATCGTCCAATTTTTTTTGATTTTTAGCTTGTCCTAGTAAAACTACTGTACCATTGTACGAAACTCCTGTTACTCTTACTTGGCCTTTTAGCGATGCTTTATTGTTAAGTCCTGCAATTTCGAGTTTTATGTTGTTGTCCTTCCATATTTCTTTAATCGTTCGTGAATATATGGCATCTTGCGAGGTATTTATTGTAAATAAACTTGCGCAACCTAATAGCGATATAGTTAATGGGATCAGTAAAAGGGTAAATTTGATAAATAATTTCATAGTTAATTTTTGTGGGTTGGAAATAGTACTTGATCTATGAGATCACATAAGCAATGTAGAGTTACCATATGAACTTCATGAATTCTAGATCTTCTATGAGATGGAACACGAATTTCGACATCATTTTCACCTAGTAGTCTTGCCATTTCACCACCATCTTTACCTGTTAAAGCGATAATTGTCATGTTTCTGGTCACTGCTGCTTCCATCACTTTTATAATATTTTTACTATTACCGCTAGTGGAAATAGCCAACAGAACATCACCAGTTTGACCAAGCGCGCGTACTTGTTTAGAGAAAATATCATGGTAGTGAGAATCATTAGCAACAGCGGTGATCGTTATGTTATCAGCTGTGAGTGCTATAGCTGGTAGGCTTGGACGTTCAGTCTCAAATCGATTTAAAAGGCATGCTACAAACTGTTGGGCGTTTGAAGAAGATCCGCCGTTGCCACAACATAATATTTTATTGCCGTTGAGCAAAGTTGCAACCATTGCTTGAGCTGCGTGAGTAATAAAGTTCGGCAAGGCTTCAGCTGCAGCAATTTGAATTTGGATACTTTCTGTAAAACTATCTTTAATGCTGCTTAGCATTGATTTTCCTTAAGTAGTTTATTCTATTTTCACACTCATTAAGTCTATAAAAGCCGATTATATCAGAACGGAAATTATTTAAACAAATATTCAATGTTTTCAAATTTCCAAAGTAATGTTATTAATGAATGGTTTCACTTGTGTTCCAACGGTGAAAAAACGCCATGTTTACCCCAGCTAATTTTACGCTGTATTACACATTGATCGTCGATAGTTAGTAAGCCAGTCTTGCCATTGATTGAATACCCATCGATTAATTTCATTTTTGGTAGCTGTTTGATTAGCGTATACGCATCCATACCGAGTGCTTGTAAGCGTTTTTCTGCGTTAGAATTTTTCCACAACATTTCCATTTGGGTTTGTAATAGGATATCTGGTTGTAGTAAAAATGGGATATCACTATATTCTATTCCAGTTAAATCTTCGTACTGTTTGCTACCATTATTGCTGTATGAGTTTGCAAATAACTTCGGTGGACGAGCATCTGGATTAATCGCAACTTCAATAAAGGGTTTAATCAGAGTAAGTTCGGAGTTGTTGGCTACGATATATATTGAATCAATGTCACGGTGGCTACGCGGTTGACTTTTAAGAGGTATCTGGATTATATGCTCTATCTGGATTATATTCTGCTTACTTGCTTCTAATCCAAATATTACATTGATATCTTGCTGTAGTTGATCTTTATCACCAAATAATCCTATTTTCACTTTATTATTATTGTATTTTTTCCATTCTGTAATAAAAGCTTCGATTATGCGTTTTCCAAGATGACCTTGAGGCGCAAGAATAAGAGGATACTCGAAGCCTTGATCTAGCAAGTATTTAGCGGCCTGTGTGACTTCTTGCTCTGGTGATAGTGTCAGATAACAAGTACTTGTTTTATTAGTAAAATTATTAGGAATATTTAAGGCCAACACTTGAATATGCGGTTTTAGTTCAACTTGAATTTGTTCTAGCTTTTTGACGTTGTCCTTTGTTAAAGGACCAACGATAAAATCGATGTTTTCTTTAATCAAAGTTATTTTAAGTGTCTGCATAGAAGTTTTATAACTGTCAATAATTATCAATTTTGTATCTGTATCTTTTTTTTTGTCATTCATCATAGCAATTATGAAACCATTTCGAATAAGTTGGGCTTGCTTGATAAAAGGACCCGACAATGGAAGAAATAATGCAATATTAATTGGTTGAGTTATTTCTATGCTCAAAATGTCGATAATAGCTTGTGGAGTGTGAAGCGCTGCTGGATGGTGAGGATTTCTTGTAAACCATTGTTGTAGAGATTTTTTAAGTTTAGGAATATTATTCGATAGTTTTTTTGTGTACAAAGTAAGTTCAATCCAAGCATTTAAAATTTTTTCTTCAGGAGTAATATTTAGATTGGCGATTTCTTGTTTGTCGTATCGATTTAAGTAATTCCAAATCATTGTTGCGATTTTGTTTTGTTGCTCTATCGTTTCATATTGTGTCAGTTTAATTAATTCTTTAGCAGCGAAAAAATAATTGTGTTGTTCAGCATATAGTTTTGCTCTAATTTCGTGATATTTTTTCCACTGCTTGTTTGGTAATTTCCAATTTGGATGAAAATAAAGCTGAGATAATCCTGTTTCAGATTGTTTCATTGTCATGAACCATTTAGTTTTTATTAATTTCAATTCAGCTTTTTGGACTTCAGATAGCGATTGTTTTATGATGTGATTGTTTAAATCTTGAGCTAAGTTTAAGTCTTGATGGTTGATGGCAGCTTTAAGGGCCATAATTAACCAATTATTTTTTAGATCACCTTTACTGTAATATGATTCTATCAGGTACTCTTGTGCGGGTCCTAATGCATCAAGGGTGATATCTATGTTATTAGATATCAACGGTTTAGAGGAACAAGCAAGTAATGTTATTATAAGAGAAACGAGCGTTAGTGAATGTAGAAAACTAATTTTTTTATAATTTTTTATGACCATAAATATTATTTTTAAAAAATGTAAGATTCTTCCGTATTAACTATTCAATTAATAGTAAACAAATGTTGCTAAAAGAAACACCAATTCTCTACATAGTCCCTACTCCTATTGGAAACTTAGAGGACATTACGAAACGTGCTGTTAAAATCTTATCAAGCGTAGATCTTCTTGCTGTTGAAAATACTCGGCACTCAAGCAAGCTATTGTCTCACTTTAGTATAAAAACTAAAACTTTCTCTTTGTGTGATCACAATGAACAACAAAAAGCACAAATTTTAATTGAACGATTATTAGAAGGAAAATCTATCGCGCTGGTTTCTAATGCTGGTACTCCATTAATTAGTGATCCTGGTTATCGTTTAGTCAGCAAATGTCGTCAGATAGGTATTAGGGTTGTACCATTGCCCGGTGCATGTGCGGCGATTACAGCGTTAAGCGCATCAGGTCTTCCATCTGATAGATTTAGTTTTGAAGGATTTATACCCATAAAAAGAAAAAGTCGTAGAGATAAATTTTTTCAAATAGCTAAGGTTAATCGTACTTGTATTTTTTATGAGTCACCACATCGTATCATTCAGTCTCTTGAAGATATGTTGGATATTTTAGGCTCAAAAAGAGAAGTAGTTTTAGCTCGCGAGTTAACAAAAATTTTTGAAACTATTCAAAGTATGCCTCTGGGTCAGCTGATTGAATGGATTAATAAGGATCTAAATCAACAACGTGGTGAGATGGTATTGCTAATTCGCGGGTATTCTTCATCAAATGATTATTTAGGAAATGAAGCTATAAGGATACTAACTATTTTAAACCAAGAGTTACCATTGAAAAAAGCGGCGGCGATAGCTGCGAAAATTTGCGACTCAAAAAAAAATGCATTATATCAATGGGGATTAGAAAATTTAAAGAATTAGAGCAATTGCTGGTGTTTTTCAACAGAAATGATTTTCTGTAATTCTTTGGGTAGCAGTTTGCCTTTATTATCATTTTCCTCATGAAGATCTCTAATATCTTTAGGTTTTAGGACGAGTTTACGTTTTTCTGAATAAAGTGTGATTGATTCCCCTTGAGATAATACGATTAGATGAGAGATAAAATTACGGCATCCTTTTGATGATTTGTTATTTGGAACCTTGATGATTTTATTTCCTTTGCCTTTAGATAATATTGGTAAAGATTTCGCTGATAGAAGTAATATTCTGCCTTGATTAGTTATGGCTAAGATTTCATCAGAATCCAAGCTATTGATTTTGTTTGGAATTATCATTTTAGAATTTTTTGGTAAATAAACTAAAGTTTTTCCAGATCGATTTTTAGATAGAAAGTTTGTACCTTTACATATAAAAGCGTAGCCTGCATCGGATCCAACAAGCCAAAATTGTTCGTCTGTGCTCATGATTATTTGGCGTATTTTAGTGGGTGTATTGATGTTTAAACGACCGGTAATTGGTTCACCTTGGGTTCGTGCTGATGGTAAAGAGTTAGGTTCGAGAGAATAACTACGTCCATCATTACTAAGGAAAATGATATGTTGATTGCTTTTGCCGTACGCGTGAGTAAAATAGCTATCACCTGATTTATATTTTAAACTTTTTGTATTTATATCGTGTCCTTTTGCATAACGAATCCAACCTTTTTCTGAAAGGATGACTGTAATTGGTTCAGTAGGTGCTAAATTAGTTAAAGTAGAAATTGTCCCTTTTACTGTACTTTGAACAATAGGAGAACGTCGTTCATCACCATACTTTTCAATATCAACCTTAATTTCTCTCTTTATTAATGTATTTAATCGTTTTTCAGAAGCTAATAATTGCTTTAGTTTTTCGTGCTCTTTCCTAAATTTATCTTGTTCGTTACAAATTTTTTCTTCTTCTAGTTTAGCTAGGTGACGAAGTTTAGTATCGAGGATTGCATCAGCTTGAATGTTCGAAATTTCAAAACGTTTTGTTAGTATACCTTTTGGCCTGCTTTGTGTTCGGATGATTTCAATCACTTCATCTAGATTAAGGTAGACAACTAGCAAACCTTCCAAGATATGCAATTTATTTAAGACATTGTTTAATCGATGCCGTAAACGCAAACGAACTGTTTTACGACGAAATTCAACCCATTCAGATATTATCTGTATTAGACCTTTAACCTGAGGACGGTTATTTAAACCAATCATGTTTAAGTTAACGCGATAACTTTTTTCTAGGTCGGTTGAAGTAAATAAATAATTCATTAGTTGATCGCAATTGATACGATTGGAACGAATGGCGATAACAATACGGGTAGGGTTTTCGTAGTTTGACTCATCACGCAGATCATCAATCATTGATAGTTTTTTGGTACGCATTCGTTCAGCAATTTGCTCAAGCAATCTAGAAGAAGATACTTGATGAGGTAGAGAAGTAATAATTATCTCATTTTTTTCTTGATGCCAGACAGCACGTGCCTTGATACTACCACGACCAGTTCGATAAATTTTTTCAATATCAAACTTTGAAGAAATAATCTCTGCCTTTGTCGGATAATCTGGACCTTTGATGTGTTTCATAACATCTGATAGTCCTAATCTAGGATTATCAATAAGAGCAATAGTTGCTTTAGCAATTTCGTGTACATTATGAGATGGAATATCCGTAGTCATACCTACAGCGATTCCAGTTGCACCATTTAACAAGATATTAGGGAGGCGCGCTGGAAGTATCCTCGGTTCTTTCATGGTACCATCGAAGTTAGCTTCCCATTCAACAGTGCCTTGATGTAATTCATCTAGCAAAACTTTAGAAAATCTTGATGATTTTGCTTCAGTATAGCGCATTGCTGCAAAAGATTTTGGGTTGTCTGCTGCTCCCCAGTTTCCTTGACCATCGATGAGTGGATAACGATAAGAAAAGGGTTGAGCCATAAGTACCATTGCTTCATAACAGGCCAAGTCACTGTGAGGATGATATTTGCCTAATACATCACCAACAGTACGAGCAGACTTCTTATACTTCGATTCTGATGAAAGACCTAGTTCTGACATTGCGTAAATGATACGTCGTTGAACTGGTTTTAAGCCATCGCCAATATGTGGTAAGGCACGATCCATAATTACGTACATGGAATAGTTTAAGTAAGCCTCTTCAGCAAATTTATGCATTGGAAGTTTTTCAGACATCTATTTTATTACCTTAGCCATATTTCCATGTTGCTGTAGCCAAATGCGACGATCAGCCGCATGTTTTTTACCAAGTAGCATATCCATCATTTTATCGGTAACTTCATTATCATTAATTGTTAGTTGGATAAGACGACGAGTATTCGGATCCATAGTTGTTTCACGGAGTTGAAATGGATTCATTTCACCTAACCCTTTAAAGCGTTGTATATTAATTTTGTTTTTTTTATTTAATTTTTTTAATACAGCATCTTTTTCGTTAGAATCTAAGGCATAGAAGACTTCTTTTCCAGAATCAATTCGGTATAAAGGTGGCATAGCTACATACACATGACCCACCTCGACGAGAGTTCGAAAATGACGTGTGAACAAACCACATAACAAAGTGGCAATATGAAGTCCATCCGAATCTGCATCAGCCAAAATACAGATTTTTCCATAACGTAGTTTATCTAAGTTATTACTATTAGGGTCAATTCCTAATGCAATTGAAATATCGTGAATTTCTTGGGAAGCAAGTATTCGTTCTGGGGAGATTTCCCATGTATTTAAGATTTTGCCTCTCAATGGCATTACTGCTTGATATTCACGATTACGAGCTTGTTTAGCAGAACCTCCTGCTGAATCGCCTTCCACAAAAAAAATTTCAGTTCGGTTGAAATCTTGTATAGAGCAATCAGTTAACTTACCAGGAAGGGCTGGACCAGATGCTATTTTTTTTCGAATAACTTTTTTGCTTTTTTGAATGCGACGATGAGCGTTGAGGATGCAAAGTTCAACCAAGAGTTCTGCTAATTTTGGTTTTTCATTAAGCCATAAGCTGAAGGCGTTCTTTACAACGTTCGAAACAAAAGATGTGGTTTGACGAGAGGATAAGCGTTCTTTAGTTTGACCTGAGAACTGTGGGTTTTGCGTTTTAACCGATAAAATATATGAACAGCAGTCAAAAACATCGTCACCGGTAAGTTTGACAGCACGGGGAAGCAAGCTACGAAACGCACAAAATTCACGGATTGCATCGAGCAAACCTTGACGTAAACCATTAACATGAGTGCCTCCCTGCAAAGTTGGAATTAAGTTAACATAACTCTCAGCGACTGTTTTTCCACCTTTTGGTTGCCAAATAAGAGCCCAATGTACTACTTCTTTTTCTACAGTACACTCACCGGTGAATGGATTTTCAGGTAATACTGCATGGCCTTTTATTTCCTTGATTAAATATTCTTTTAAACCATCTTTGTAAAGCCATTTATATTCATTATTATTGACCTTATCTGAAAATGAAATTTCAAGTCCTGAGCATAATAATGCTTTAGCTCGAAGATTTTTGATTAGATGCGTAGTTGAGAAATCAACAGAATCAAAATAGCTCTTATTAGGCCAGAAATGAACTTTGGTTCCTCTATCGTCTGAACTACATTGTCCTACGATAGTAAGCTCTTCTACTTTATTACCGTCTTTGAATGCCATCTCGTACACTTGGCTATTATGATAAATACTCACTCTAATGTACTTGGAAAGTGCGTTGACGACTGAAATTCCTACTCCATGCAATCCGCCCGAAAATTGATAGTTTTTATTAGAAAATTTGGCACCAGCATGTAATCTACAAAAAATTAGCTCTACGCCAGAAATTTTTTCTTTTGGATGAATGTCTATGGGCATGCCACGTCCATTATCAATAACTTCGAGAGACTGATCAGAATGAAGAATTACCTGTACTTTAGAAGCATATCCAGCCAATGCTTCATCAACACTATTGTCGATAACTTCTTGAGCTAAATGGTTTGGAGTAGCTGTATTTGTATACATTCCTGGTCGGTGGCGTACCGGATCTAAGCCCTTTAGAACCTCAATGGCTTTGGCGTTATATTTTTGAGTCATAGTATAAAATAGTGACAAAACTCCTATTTCACAAATTACCAAGCAGTGTTCCGTGCTTTGATGTAAATTTTCATTTGCTTGTTGGAGAAAAATTAAGTAGTAAATTCTAGTCAGATAACAAAAGATTTCGTTTCTTGGATAATTTTATTTCTTCAACTTCGTCAATAATGCGCTGTAAGGCAACTACTTTTTCATCTTCATTAGTACGAATTAATGTAACGCCTTGGGTATTACGAGCAATCTGGCTAATTTCAGATACACGAGTGCGAACCAAAGTACCAGCATCAGTGATCATCATTATTTCATCATTTTCTCCAACTTGAACAGCACCTACTACAGAGCCATTGCGTTCAGAAATTTTAATAGATACAACACCTTGAGTCGCTCGACTTTTTGTAGGGTATTCAGATAACTCAGTACGTTTTCCATAGCCATTTTGTGTTACGGTCAAGATGTTACCTTCATTTGAAGGAACGATCAATGAGACGACTTGATCATTATCAGCTAATTTTATACCACGAATACCTGCTGCAGTACGTCCCATTGCGCGAACTTTTTTTTCGTTAAAGCGAACCACTTTCCCCATTTTTGAAAATAGCATGACATCACTTTCCCCATTTGTGATATCCACATTAATGAGTAAATCGCCATCGTGTAAATTAATCGCAATGAGGCCATTAGAACGTACATTAGCGAATTGATCCAACGGAGTCTTCTTCACTATACCATCGTTTGTTGACATGAAAATAAATTTCTCAGAATTAAATTTGGACACTGGTAAAATTGCAGTAATGCGTTCGTTTTTCTCTAAAGGAAGGATATTAACAATTGGTTTGCCGCGTGCTATACGGCTAGCTAATGGTAATTGATAAACTTTCAGTCGGTATGCTTTTCCACGAGTGGAAAAGCACAGAATGCTGTCATGAGTATTTGCTATAAGAAGACGCTCAATATAATCTTCTTCTTTCATTTTTGTTGCACTTTTGCCTTTGCCACCTCGGCGTTGTGACTCGTAATCGCTTAATAATTGATACTTAACATAACCTGCATGAGATAGTGTTGCAATAATATCTTCGCAGGCAATTAATTTTTCCATATCGATATCATGAATAGCAGTTGTAATTTCTGTACGACGGTCATCACCAAAAATTTTACGAACCAGCTTTAATTCTTCAGAAATGATCTCCATTAAACGCTTAGTACTTGTAAGAATATGTTTTAACTCTTTTATTTCACACAAAAGTGTTTTATATTCTTTTAGAATCTTTTCATGTTCCAGAGCGGTTAGCTTATGTAAACGTAGATCTAGAATTGCTTGCGCCTGTATTTTCGTCAGAAAATATTGCTGATTATGAATGCCGTACTGTTTTTGTAACCAATCTGGTCGAGCCTCATGAATATCAGTGTTTGCAAGCATTGTTGCAACGTTACCGAGATGCCAACCACGAGCAACCAATCTAGTTTTTGCTTCTGCTGGTACTTCTGTATGACGAATTAGTTTAATTATTTCGTCAATATTTGCTAGGGCTAAGGCTAATGCCTCTAAGATATGAGTACGTTCGCGTGTTTTTTTTAGTTCAAACATAGTGCGACGGGTTACAACTTCGCAACGGTGATCAATAAAATGTTTCAACATATCCTTCAGATTAAATAGCTGTGGTTGACCATTACCATTTAGTGCAACCATGTTGATTCCGAAGGTTGTTTGGAGTTGCGTATGAGCATAGAGATTATTTAAGACTATTTCTCCTAATGCATCGCGTTTACATTCAATGACAATGCGCATGCCGTCTTTATCAGATTCATCGCGCAATGCGGTGATGCCCTCTACTTTTTTATCTTTAACCAACTCTGCAATCTTTTCAATTAAGCGAGCTTTGTTTACTTGATATGGAATTTCTGTAACAACAATGGTTTCTTTGCCGTTTTTTTCAATTTCTATTTTTGCTTTTGAGCGTATATAAATTTTACCACGACCAGTTGTATAAGCATCTATAATGCCTTGATCACCACTTATTGTCGCGGCAGTCGGAAAATCTGGACCTGGAATATAGTTCATAAGTCCGTCAACAGTGATTTCATCATTCTCGATGTAAGCTAAACAACCGTTAACTACTTCCATTAAATTATGTGGAGGAATATTGGTTGCCATTCCTACTGCAATACCAGAAGTTCCATTTACTAATAAATTAGGAATTTTTGTGGGAAGGACTGAGGGAAGTTCCTCTACACCGTCATAGTTAGGTATATAATCTACGGTTTCTTTATCTAGATCTTCCAATAATGTATGGGCAATTCTTGCCATACGAACTTCAGTATAACGCATTGCTGCTGCTGAATCGCCATCTATGGATCCAAAATTACCTTGACCATCTATCAGCATATAACGTAATGAAAACGGCTGAGCCATGCGGACAATCGTATCATACACTGCACTATCGCTATGTGGGTGATATTTACCGATCACATCTCCCACCACGCGGGCAGATTTCTTATATGCTTTGTTCCAATCATTACCTAGTATATTCATCGCAAATAAAACGCGTCGATGCACTGGTTTTAATCCATCACGTACATCTGGTAGAGCGCGTCCTACAATAACTGACATTGCATAATCTAGATATGATCCCTTAAGCTCATCTTCGATGTTTACAGGCGTAATTTCTTTGCTTGGTTCGCTCATAGAGCCGTTGTTTCCTTATTGGATAAAAATCGATAGTTAAACGAAAAATTCTAGTATAATAGATCAAGTCTAGCATTATTTTTTTTATATCTTGTAGCAAGGTTGTGAGATTGATTATAAATTCCACTTTTTTTAAAAAAATATCTTGGAACGTTGCTAGAATCTCAAAAAAAATTAGTTGCGGAATGATACCTTAGGTATATGAATAAAAAAGCTGTAATAAAAAAAGGAAATATTAATTTCCGCGAAGTGAAAAAATTTGAGGAAATATCCCCTCATTGGTGGAATGTCGAAGGAAAATTCAAGCCGCTTCATCGAATTAATCCTTTAAGACTCGATTATGTGTTAGAAAAAACAAATGGATTATTTAGTAAAAAAGTACTCGATGTTGGTTGTGGTGGTGGGATTTTTTCTGAAAGTATGGCAAAAGAGAGTGCTGAAGTTACTGGGCTTGATATGGGAAAGAAATTGTTGAAGATCGCTCGTTTGCATGCCTTAGAGACGGGAGTCAGTGTGAATTATATTCACAGCACAGTAGAAGCCCACGCTTGTAAGCACACGGGCATCTACGATATTGTGACATGTATGGAAATGTTAGAACATGTTCCAGATCCGTTTTCAGTGGTGTTTGCATGTTCGAAGTTAGTCAAATCTGACGGTCACGTATTTTTTTCGACTCTCAACCGAAATTTAAAATCTTACTTGTTCGCTGTTATTTTTGCTGAAAAACTATTTAAAATTATTCCAGAAGGAACCCATAGTCATAGAAAATTTATTCGTCCGTCTGAACTTATGCGAATGATTGACAGAACGGATCTCCAGGTATCAGGGATCGCTGGGTTGCATTACAATCCAGTTACCGATAATTGTAGGTTTAGTAGCAGTGTTGATATAAATTATATCGTTCATTGTCAAAAGTTTTAATTTTGATAAGATTACAAGCGGTCGTCTAGAGTACATTGCTGAGGTATATTATACTCCTTCGTTATTTTATGTTGATTGTTTAATTCTCAATTAAGTTTTGCATCCATCTTTTACTTTTCATCCGATGTAATGAACCAGTCCACTTGATTATTTCTTCTGTTAAAAAAAGCAGGTAGATCCATTCAGGTGGTAAGTTTAGAACAGTAGCAGAAAAGGCAGATAATGGAATGCTAACCAGCCATTGTACGATCAAGTCTTGGTATAAACAAAACTTGACGTCGCCGCCCGCACGGAGTATGCCAATGATAACAATCATAGGAATGGAACGAAGAACAATACCAAGACTTAATATGATGATAAATTTTTCGGCTAATGCTCTTGTTTCTGTGGTTAACGCACTGAATAAATTAAGGATTGGGATGTGAAGTAAATACAGCGTAATTGAGACTATGATACCAAGCATCAAATTAAGAGCGGTTAATCCTAGAGCTTGGTAGTAGATTACGTCATAATTTTTAGCTCCTAGTTGGTTGCCTACTAGTACTGCGGCAGCGTTTGACATGCCAATTAGTAATGTTAGCGAAATGGATTCTATCGGTATCATAACTGAAAGTGCGATTAAACCTTGAATACTCGATCGACCCATAATTGCATGGTAGGCAAATAGACCTGCTGCCCACACGAAAAAATTAAATGTTGTAGGTAAAGATAGTTTGAGAAATCTGATTATCTTCTTCCATTCTATGGCTTGAGTGATGTCATAAACCCTAAAAGCTAAAAGGTGTTTTTTCGCATATAAATAACCGTATAGTGTTAGTACTTCAATTATGCCACTGAACACTGTTGCAATTGCTGCTCCTTCAACACCCATAGGTTGGACGCCAAAATTTCCTAGAATAAATATCCAGTTTAAAAAAATATTAGACAAAATACCAATTCCGCTAAAGAACGTACTGATGCTGGGTTGATGTATTGTACGTAATCCAACAGACATACTTGCAATACAAGCAATCGCGAACATGTTTACAGCTGTAACGGAGAGATATTGACTACCCAAAGCTTTTACTTTTTCAGAGCTTGTTGTTAATAACATAACTTGGTTAGGGAATAGAATGAAAAAAGTAGCAATTAATGCTGCAAACAACATTGAAACTAACCAAGTTAATGCTGTGCTCTCACGGACTCCGTTTTCATCACCAGCTCCCCAATATTGGGCAGTTAAAAGCGATCCGCCTGTTGTCACGCCAATTAATACGACTGTAGTAATAAACGTTGCTCTTGCCGCTACTCCAATAGTTGCAATTTCTACTTCTCCCAATTTTCCTATCATTAGTAGATCAACTAATCCTCGGCTTGAAAACATGATGCTTTGAAGTGTAATGGGTATTGCTATTGTAATAACACTACGCAGAAAATTACCTTTAGTATGAAATAGTATTTTGGAAAATAAAGACAAGCTATAACTCCAAGAGATTAGATAAAGACAAACGGTTTAGCTTTTATTTATAATCATACGATTGATATTGTAGTATCTACAAATTCGAAAGTATTATAATGTCAGGTTAACCAACATTTTAGTTATTTTCTGAATTGGTTGAAGTTTTATTGAAATAATTTTTGCAGAAGAATAAAAAAATTTATCATATAAGCGAATAAAATCACTAAGTATAGTACTGTTCGATTTGGCAGTTTAAACAAAAAGCATAATGCCCTTTAGGATCATTAAAGTTTTGTAGAAGATTTGCATATCTAGTCATTTGATCTGTGAGTGGTTTTATCGGGCTTGATAATATGTCTAAGTTATTAAATTCTAGACTTATTTTTATCTGCCTCATAATATCCTGAAAAAATTGCTTAGTTGGGGATAAAAATGCTTCTTCAATTCGGTACACTCTGTAAGTTTCAAGTTCAGCAAGTTTTGCAGCCTCAATAATTGCATCGTCAAAATTACCAATCTGATCAATTAAACCAAGTTCCATAGCATCTTCCCCGGTCCAAATTTTGCCTTGAGCGAGATTACCCATTTTTTTGAGCGTAATATTACGATTTTTGCTAACTAGAGTAACAAAACGTTGGTACCCATGCTCAATTTCCATTTGAAAGACATCAGAGGCTGGTTGAGAAAGTCCAGTTGTTACCCCAACGTCTGAGAATGGATAGGTGCCAACACCATCAGTATGAATTCCCATTTTTTTGAGGATTTTTTCAAAGGTAGTAATTATACCAAAGATACCGATCGAACCTGTCAATGTAGTTGCTTGAGCAATGATCTTATTAGCACTCATAGAGATCCAATAGCCACCGGAAGCAGCAATGCTAGACATCGAAACTACTACCGGTTTGCCTGCATGTTTTAGTGCTTGGATTTCGTTGCGAATAACCTCAGAAGCAAACGCACTGCCACCTGGACTATCTACACGCAGCACAACTGCTTTGATATTGCGATTGTTTTTTGCTTGTTGGAGTAAAATAGCTATTGTATCACCAGCGATTGTACCTCGTATTTGAGAACCATTCACAATAGTTCCGCTTGCAACGATCACAGCTACACCATCAGTTTTGGTATCTATCTTAATTGGAATTGTTGTAATGTAATCATAGTAATCTATCGCATTATAGCTATTTTTATCATTTTCACCAAATATTTTAGTTAGTTCGGAACAGATTTGTTGACGGGTTGCAAGTTCGTCAACCAAACCAAATTTAAGTGATAAAGCTGCCATATTTCCATCAACGCTTTTTAGTTCAGCTAAAAAATTCTCTGTAGTTGGCTTTAATATTTCGCTTTTGATCTTACGATTTTTGGAAACATCGTCTACATACTTATCCCATAACTGATTTAGCCAATGAGATGTCGATTTTTTTACTGTATCTGACATGTCATCACGGATGAACGGTTCAACGGCTGATTTGTAAGCACCAACACGAAATACATGGGCATTGATGTTTAGCTCTTTTAAGAATGTTTTGTAGTACATAGAGTAAGATCTATAACCTTTAATTGAGACGCCACCTTCTGGAGCTAAATATACTTTGTTTGCATAGCTTGCTAAATAGTATTGACTTTGGGTATAAAAATCGCCTACGGCATAAATGGGTTTTCCTGATGATTTGAATTCGTTTAGCGCTGAAGCAATATAACGTAATTTAGTTATGTTAGTTTCCTGCATATCACGCAATGCCAGCACAATCCCGGAGATTTGGTTATCTTCTTTTGCGTAGCGAATAGTATTGACTAAGTCAAATAGTACGTTTTCTTTAGGGAAATCGTTACTAAAGAGTGATCCTGCTAAAGAATCCATTGCTTTTGCATAACTACTGCGCTCAACAATAGGTCCAGATAGATTAAGTACTAAGGCTGATTTCTCTTGAATTTTGGGAAGCGAAGGATTCAAACTCATGTAGGCGAAGTATATCAAACTCGAGAGTAAGGCTAAAAAAAACAAATTAGCAAGGGTAAGACGAATTAAAGTTATGGTTTTCCAAGTTCCTTTTGCGACTGAACTGGCAATTCTACAAACATTCTTCATCCTATCTCCATCATTATTTATTCATCAGATTTAACATGCTTACTGTTATAGTTACAGTTAAGCAAGAACTCTAATATGCTTTTATACACTTAAACACTCACGAAATTTAACGGTTTAAAATTTTTTATTTTCCATCTGGTGTACTTGAAAACACCATACTTTGGAATTGCAATAGTTCATACATCAAATCCTATCAATACGAATCATTGAAAATTTTTCTTAGCGAAAAATGCACTTAAATATCGATTAGAATTGAGAAACTTACACCACGACGCTAATAGCTATATAGGACGTCCGATTTTGAAGTAGTTTAAAACGAATATTAGGTGTAGTACTTCCTTATGTCAGAATGAACAAATCTTTTCAAGCATATATTCGTTCGCATTCCTAGTTGCATCGAAAAATTGTAACCGCAATTATAGGTTTTAAGTATGGTTTTTTCTAATTTTTAATAGATAAGTTCGGATTTAGTTGAAATTCATTATTTTTGCTGGTTGTTTCTGTACTAAATTTGTGTTCCTAATGATATTATGACTACACAGTTGAAATTTGAGACGTTTTTTTAAAAAAACAAATTAATAACAGGTGTTGTTATAGCTAGATGGATGTCTTGGTTTCATGCTTTTTCTACATTTATATCCAAGTTTGGTTTAGTTGTTAGGGGAATGCCCCCATCAACTTCTCCTTAAATGCTGAAACAGTTTATATTTTTCAAATTTTTATTTCGATCGAGTCTTTGTTGTAATTTAAGGAATTTATATTTGATAATATAATGTTTTCTCATTTCAAAGCTAATCTAGGATTGAGTTATAAGAAAGGTAAAAAATATGACTTTGATAAATTTTTTCAGGAAAATAAAATAGAATGAACGAACAACTTACTGTTACTAAACGTAATGGTTGTAAAGAAATCATAGATCTTGACAAGCTGCACCGCGTCATTACATGGGCTGCGGAAGGACTGCAAAATGTTTCTGTATCGCAAGTAGAACTAAGAGCTCATATTCAATTTTATGATGGTATTACCACTTCAGATATTCATGAAACTATTATTAAATCTGCAGCCGATTTAATTTCAGAAGAAACACCTGATTACCAATATCTAGCAGCACGTTTGGCTATTTTTCATTTACGAAAAAAAGCTTATGGAAAATATGATCCACCAAAACTCTATGATCATGTTGTAGAATTAGTAGGTATAAGGAAGTATGACAAACACTTATTAGAAGATTATTCAAAAGCAGAGTTTGATGAACTGAACAGTTGCATTGATCATAAACGTGATTTAAATTTTTCGTATGCTGCTGTAAAACAGCTAGAAGGTAAATATTTTGTACAAAATCGTGTTTCAGGTGAAATTTATGAAAGTGCACAATTTTTGTATATTTTGGTATCAGCTTGCCTGTTTGCTAATTACCCAAAGAAAATACGCTTGAGTTATGTCAAGCGTTTTTACGACGCGGTTTCATTATTTAAGATTTCTTTGCCTACTCCCATCATGTCTGGTGTACGTACTCCCACACGTCAATTTAGCTCGTGTGTTCTGATTGAATGCGGTGATAGTTTGAATTCTATTAATGCGACGGCAAGCTCGGTTGTACGCTATGTGTCACAACGAGCGGGAATCGGCATCAACGTTGGGCGTATTCGTGCTCTTGGTTCTGAGATTCGTGGGGGTGAGGCATTTCATACTGGTTGTATCCCATTTTATAAATATTTCCAAGCAGCTGTGAAGTGTTGTTCTCAAGGGGGGGTGCGTGGTGGTGCTGCGACTCTATTTTACCCGTTATGGCATAGTGAAGTTCAATCTTTGTTAGTATTAAAGAATAATCGCGGTGTTGAAGAAAACCGTGTTCGTCATGTGGACTACGGTGTCCAACTAAGTAAATTGATGTACTCTCGTTTACTTCAAGGAGGAAATATTACTCTGTTTTCTCCTTCAGATGTTCCTGATTTGTACGAGGCTTTTTTTGAAAATCAAGATAAATTTGAAAGTCTTTATATTAAGTATGAAGGTCTTGTTTCAATTAAAAAGGAAAGCGTTCGTGCTATCGAATTGTTTTCTTTGCTTATGCAAGAACGCGCATCAACTGGTCGTATTTACATTCAGCACGTCGATCATTGTAACACGCATAGTCCATTTAATTCAGAGGTCGCTCCTATTCGTCAATCTAATTTATGTCTTGAAATCACTCTGCCAACAAATGCATTACTAAATGTTCAGGATAGTCAGGGTGAAATTGCGCTATGCACACTTTCTGCCTTTAATTTAGGTGTTTTGGAATCACTGGACGATTTAGAAGAGCTTTCTGATTTGGTGGTTCGTGCTTTAGACGCGTTACTTGATTATCAAGATTATCCCTTACCAGCAGCATATAAATCAACAATGAACCGTCGCTCACTGGGAATTGGCGTCATTAATTTTGCCTATTATCTAGCTAAGAACGGCGTTAAATACTCTGATGGAAGCGCAAATGATTTAACTCACCGTACCTTTGAAGCTATCCAGTATTACTTACTGAAGGCATCGGTTGCGCTGGCTAAAGAACAAGGTAAATGTCCGTTATTTAATGAGACAAATTATTCAAAAGGCTTGTTGCCTATCGATACCTATAAAAAAGACGTTGATTTAGTTTGTAGGGAACCATTATATTACGACTGGAGTGGTTTACGAAAAGATATTACAAAGTATGGTCTACGTAATTCTGCTTTGACTGCATTAATGCCATCTGAGACATCGTCTCAAATTTCTAATGCAACAAATGGTATTGAACCCCCACGCGGATATGTATCCATTAAAGCATCAAAAGATGGCATCTTAAAACAAGTGGTTCCCGATTTCTTCAACTTAAAAGAGGAATACGAGTTATTATGGAATATTGGCTCTAATGACAATTATTTGCACTTAGTTGGGATTATGCAAAAATTCGTGGATCAAGCCATTTCTGCTAATACAAATTATGATCCAAATATTTTTCCTAATGGTAAAGTGCCAATGAAAAAGCTACTTCAAGATTTACTCACTGCATACAAATTTGGTGTAAAAACGCTTTATTATCATAATACACGTGATGGAGCTAATGATGAGCAACCAAGTCCAGTAGTGGTGCAGGGGAATGATTGTCAAGATGGTAGTTGTAAAATTTGATGAGCCATAAACAAAGGGGAATAATTCTACTCCAGCTTCCATTTTATTTACAAAAGAGAGTGATACACTATGGTTTATAGCACTTTTTCTCAAAAGCATAATGATCAATTAAAAGAACCAATGTTTCTTGGTCAATCTGTAAACGTGGTTCGTTATGATCAACAAAAGTTTGAGATTTTTGAACAACTTATTGAAAAGCAGTTAAGTTTTTTTTGGCGTCCAGAGGAAGTAGATGTCTCTAATGATCGTATTGATTATAATGGGTTGCCAGAGCATGAAAAACATATTTTTATTTCAAACCTTAAGTATCAAACATTACTCGATTCAATTCAAGGTCGCAGTCCAAACGTCGCACTACTTCCGTTAGTATCATTACCTGAAGTAGAAACATGGATTGAAACATGGTCGTTTTCTGAAACAATCCATTCTCGTTCATATACACACATTATTCGTAATATTGTGAATGATCCTAGTGTTATATTTGATGATATCATTCAAAACGAGCATATTTTAAAACGTGCGAAAGACATTGCATATTATTATGATAGCTTGATTCAAGCGACAAATGATTATCATCGTTATGGTGAGGGCATCCATAAAGTCAACACAAGAAGTATTGTAGTTAGTTTAAATGATTTAAAGCGAAAGCTCTATTTATGTTTGATGTCGATAAACGCACTTGAATCAATACGTTTTTATGTAAGTTTCGCTTGTTCTTTCGCTTTTGCAGAACGTGAACTGATGGAAGGTAATGCAAAGATAATTAAATTAATCGCACGTGATGAAGCTTTACATTTAGTTGGTACGCAATATATGCTGAATCTTCTTCGTCATGGTCAAGATGATGTCTCCTTTATTAAAATTGCTAAAGAATGCCAAAAGGAATGTTTTAGCTTATTTAAAAAAGTTGCAGAGCAAGAGAAGGAATGGTCTGAATACTTATTCCAGGGTGGTTCAATGATAGGTTTGAACAATGATATACTTTGTCAATATATTGAGTATATTACAAATCTTCGCATGAAAGCTGTTGGTCTGGATTCCGCTTATCCAGCAGCGAAATCCAATCCTATTCCCTGGATTAATGCCTGGCTTTCTTCAGATAATGTTCAGGTTGCTCCACAAGAGGCAGAAATTAGTTCATATCTCGTTGGTCAAATTGACAACGAAGTTCATGCCGATGATTTGAAAGGATTTGAGTTATAACGTTGAGTTTAATTCAGTTTATGGAGATTTAGGTACATTGTCGTTCTTCCTGTTATAGGTTTCCTAGTATCACAACAGTTACTTTGTTAGATATATAGATCGACACCAAATAGCTGGGCTAATTCTTCTTTGTGAGCTTGATTGACAATTCCAAGATATACTTGTATTGCTTTGTATATATTTTCTTTAGGTGAGTCATATTGGACTTGGTTTTTCCAAGTTTTTAGTTTCTCAATACTGCTGATTGAGCCTGAAGTGATATTCATTGGCTGATCAACAAGTGTGCTATCTTGCTTTTTACTAGCTTTGTTTTTTTTAGCAGTTTTTGTTACTTTGTTGTTTTTATTTACATCTAATACCCCTACTAAAGCAGGTAACTTATTGATTGAATGCATGATACCCCTTTAAAATAAAATCATTTTTTTAAAATTATGTCACGTAAATACACGGGATTTGCTTGTTCGGCATCTGTTGCGTTGCCTTTCAACAATTCAAATTTAGCTAAATAGGCAATATCTTGGGCCTGTGAGTAAAGTATCTGACTATTTTGATAATTTTTTATAAACTTGCCTAGTTTTTTAGGGTATGTACTCCAACCTGTGCCTGCTGTTCCCCAAATTAGCTTGTCATTAAACAAGTGTTTTGTTAAATCGCCAAGCGAGATTACGCATTCAGTATCAACTTCTTTCCAATTACCGTCTTCTTGATGAGTAAAGCATCCCCAGTACACTTCGTTCATACGTGCGTCTATTGCACAAGCTACCCGAGTTAGACCAAGTTGGCGATATGCACTCTGAGCTATCGCCTTCAAGTTCGAAATGCCAACCATTGGTAGATTTTCAGCAAATCCCAGTCCTTTAGCGATACTAACTCCAATTCGTATACCAGTAAAACTACCTGGTCCACGATTATACGCAATCGCATCGATTTCGGATAAATTGACATTGGCTTCCTTTAGTACTTCGTCAACCATAGGTAGGATTTTCTTAGCATGCTGTTGTGGGGAAATTTCACTACGAGTATAAAGTTTATTATTTATCGAAAGAGCAACAGAGCACTCTTCGGTCGCCGTACTTAAAGCAAGAATTTTTGTATTCATTTGATTATATAGCTAAATTTAAATTTTTTTATAAATGGTGTTTTTCAGGACTGAAATCGGTTAAAATTACGAGTCGGTTTTCTTGTATTTTGCCTTTAAGTTAATGATTTAGTCAAACTTTTTAGCAAAACTAAACGCTGTTATTGCAGTTTGCTATCAGGGTTTCTAAAAATGCTTTATTTAGTCCTAGAGAAATGCATCAGCAAAAATATGTTAATTTGGATCTCAGTATTTTAATCAATCTTTAACTTAGAGCTTCAAACTGTTTGCTTCTAGGTGCCTTTTGACAAAAAAGTTTTAAATAAGGAGCAATGTTTGATATGGACAAAGTATTCATCGAACAATTAGAGGTAAGTACTAGTATTGGTGTATATGACTGGGAACAAAAAATTAAACAAAAGCTTGTTTTAGACATTGAAATGGCATACGACAATCGGCTTGCAGGCAGAAGTGATAACATTGTTGACGCATTGGACTATTCTAAAGTCAATGAGTTAATTTCAACTCATATTGAAAGTGGCCGCTTTTTTTTAATTGAACGAGTAGCAGAAGAGGTTGCAGAGTTAGTTATGGCCTATTTTTCCGTATCTTGGATCAGAATTCGTCTGCTTAAACTTGGAGTAATTCCGAAAGGAAAAGGAGCAGGTGTGGTGATCGAACGTAGTAAGCGTAGGATGTAGAAGCGTGCTACGATTTCTGCTATATCAGTGTTAAGAAGGAAATTGTAGATTGTTAGCTAAACTCAACGCTATATTTGATAAAAGCATTTATATATCAAAAATCTTGTTGCTTATACGTATTATTAAATTCACTGTTTTAATATTGGTAGATCTTGTAAATTTCTTACGTTGGGAGTCTGTTAGTAACAGTACAATTTGCTATGTAAAAATTTATGCAAATTTTCTTGAAATTAGTTTCAATGTGCATTATCCCTTTAAGTCTGGAACACAGTCAAATGAATTACTTTGAAGTTTTTTTACTAGCTTTGATTCAGGGTTTTACTGAGTTCTTGCCTATTTCTAGTTCTGCTCACTTGATTTTACCTTCGATTGTTTTTAATTGGCAGGATCAAGGTTTGTTGTTTGATGTAGCAATGCACATGGGAACGTTAGCAGCAGTAATAATTTATTTTCGACAAGAAATTGTCCTGTTGTTTGAATCCTTTTTAACTTCTATCCTATTAGGTGACTCAAATAAAGAATCCAAATTATTTTTGATGGTTATATTATCAAGTGTTCCAGCCTGTATTTTTGGATTGTTTATTGAAGATATCATTGAGCTGTACTTGCGTAACGTACAGGTAGTTGCGATTAACACTGTATTTTTTGGTTTGCTGCTTTGGTATGTAGCTAATAATGTTAGTTGTATTTATCATGAATATGAAATAGATTGGAAAAAATCACTGTTTATTGGTATCTCACAAGCATTAGCAGTAATTCCTGGTGTCTCTCGTTCTGGTATAACTATTACTGCTGCATTATATCTAGGTTTTACATATAAAGCTTCTATTCGTTTCTCTTTCCTTATGTCTATCCCAGTTATCATGTTAGCCAGTGCCTATTTAGGTTTAGAATTTGTTACAAGTGAAGAGTTTGTTCGTAAAGACCTTTTATTAATTGGTGTTTTAACATCATTTACTAGCGCTTATATTTGTATTCATTTTTTTTTAAAACTTGTTAATTCCATTGGTATTACACCTTTTGTAATTTATCGTTTGATTCTCGGATTTTTTTTATTTGCATTTCTATTTTTGAATTGATCCGAAATATTATAGGTATTGCCTAGTGTTCCTCATCGCGTGACTTCTCCACAATATTATACGATAACTCAATGCGAATTTTTACTTTTATCCTAGTGTTTTTGTTTTGTTGGTTGCAATATGCATTTTGGTTTGATAAAAACGGGATGATTGATTTTCAAACTGTGAGTAATGAGATTCAAGCTCAAAATCAGATAAATATTAGTCTTCAGATGCGTAATGCTGAGATGTTTGCTGAAATAGATGACTTACGTCGAGGGTTTAACGCGATTGAAGAACGTGCAAGGTATCAGCTCGGTATGGTAAAAGAGGGGGAAACTTTCTATCGCCTAGTCATAAAGGAAGTAGAAATAGGATGAAGTTATTGGATTCTATTGTAGCTGTTGTGCCTGCTGCAGGTGTTGGAAGTCGTATGAAGATTGACAAGCCTAAACAGTATTTAACACTTTATAGAAAGACTATCCTTGAGCATACAGTAGAAAAATTGTTAAGTCACCAATGTATAAACAAAGTAGTTGTTGCGATTGCTGATTTTGACCCTTACTATTCAAGTCTGTTTATGGTAACAAATCCTAATATTATTCGTGTTGCAGGTGGTAAAAAACGGGTTAATTCAGTACTTTTAGGGATTAAACATGTACAAGAATATCAGCTGTCTGAGTGGGTTATCGTTCATGATGCAGTTCGTCCTTGTATCCAATTGTCGGACATAGATAAAGTCATTGCAAGTGCGCTAAAGCATGATGTTGGTGCTGTTTTGGCTTTGCCTGTTCGAGATACAATCAAGCGGGCAAACAAAGAACAAAATATTCGCTATACTGTGAATAGGGAAAAGTTATGGCATGCTTTAACTCCACAAATGTTCAAAGTCGAGATCTTACTTCATGCATTAAATAATGCTTTAGATTCTGGAGCTGTTGTCACTGATGAATCGTCAGCATTAGAATTGTTAGGGAAGCAACCTGCGTTGGTTTTAGGTCGGACAGACAATATAAAAATTACTTACGTAGAAGATCTTAATTTAGCTAAATGTTATTTATTTCAAACATAAAGGTTGTAATGAGAATTGGTCATGGTTTTGATATTCATAAATTCGGTGGTAAAGGTCCAATTACCCTTGGTGGAGTCTCAATTCCTTATGAATGTGGTTTAATTGCTCATTCAGATGGTGATGTAGTCTTACACTCTTTATGTGATGCATTGTTAGGTGCAATTGCTGCAGGTGATATTGGTCATTTTTTTTCTAACAAAGATGACAAGTGGAAAAACGCTGATAGTTGTGAATTGCTCAAAGATGTATATCATAAGGTTCGTAATCAAGGCTATGTACTAGGTAACGCAGATATTACTGTTATTGCTCAATATCCGAGGATAATATCTTATATTAGGTCGATGCGTGAAGTTATAGCAAAGAATCTTAAAGTACATGTCAAAGATATTAATGTGAAGGCAACAACAACTGAGGCTTTAGGTTTTATTGGACGTAAAGAAGGTATCGCGTCTGAGACGGTGGTTTTGCTTGTTCGTAAATAGTTTTCTTGTAATATAAATTGCCTGTATCCTTTTTTGTTGCGAGATATTGTAGAAATAGAATGCATTATCCAATGTTTTTCTAGGCACTATTGGAATCAGAGAATATAAAATTTTCCAAAAATTGTATGAGCCAGATGATTTTAATATTTTCGATAAATATTCTGGTACTTATTAAGTTGAGATGGAAGAGTCTCCATGAAATCGCATTACTGTTTTAGCTAGATTTTTCTGAGTTTTTAAAAGAAGGTACAGATTGTAGACAAGTAATTCTTGTTATTAGACAAAAATGTTGATGAGCATTACAAAATATACCACTTCGTATTTTTTCTTCCTGGTAAATTAAAAGTAGAATGGGAATATTTTATAAAAATTTATTAACTATATGCATTTTTAGTACGTTGCTAGGGTGTGCCATAAGTCAATTTACTTCAGATTGGGAGTTAAATGAGGGTTATGATCAGGGTAGTTATCGTGGCAGTTATTATGAGGTTGAGAAGGGTGATACGCTATATTTCATTTCTTATATTACAGGTAAAGATGTAAAAGAAATTATTCGTTATAATAATTTAAAAGTACCTTATATTATTTATCCTGGTCAGAAACTTCGATTGTGGAAATTTTCTTATGTTTTCAACAAATCTAGAACAGATGACGTTTCTCCAGTTTATATTGTTCGTAAATTGGATAATGATCGTCGTCAAAATTCGAAATTGATCGAAAAAGAACCTATTAATAAGGTTGAACAATTGAAATCAAAGGAGTATGTTGAGCCTGGAGATAAGTTAAGTACCACTAAGAAAGTTAGTCATGCTAATCTTCAAAACAATGATGCTGTTAAGTGGTTATGGCCGACTAGTGGTAAGATAATTAAAGATTTTTCCTCTGGAAATCAAGGAAATAAGGGCATAGATATTGCTGGAGAACGCGGTCAGATCGTGTTATCTGCAGCGGAAGGGGTAGTCGTTTATTCTGGAAATGCCCTGCGTGGTTATGGAAATTTGATTATTATAAAACATAATGATGACTATATTAGTGCGTATGCGCACAACGAAAGCTTGCTCGTAGGTGAAAGAGAAAATGTTGTCGCAGGTCAGAAAATAGCAACAATGGGTAGCTCAGAAGTTGGAAACGTTCATTTGCATTTTGAAATTCGATACAAGGGAAAATCAGTGAATCCTAGACGCTATCTACCATAAAGTTTACCTTTTTGGAATCAAAATTCGCAATTAATTCGCAGTGATGTCTTGCTAAATCAGGGAGGTGTTATGAGTGTTGACAACATGGCGACGAAAATTGAAGAACTCAATTTAGAAGAGGAGTTTATTGTTGGGTTTGAAGAGGAGGAAAGCAAGTCTAAAATTTTACAAATGGATGCTAACGAAAAGGAAGAATTTGAAGTATCCGCGAAAAGTTTAGATGCAACACAACTATATTTGGGTGAAATTGGTTTTTCTCCTTTGCTTACTGCAGAAGAAGAAGTGCTTTACTCTCGTCGTACTTTGCGTGGAGATGAGGTCGCTCGTCGGCGTATGATTGAAAGCAATCTTCGGTTGGTAGTGAAAATATCTCGTCGATATAGCAATCGTGGTTTAGCGCTTCTTGACCTTATCGAGGAAGGTAATTTAGGTTTGATTCGCGCAGTTGAAAAATTTGATCCAGAAAGGGGGTTTCGCTTTTCAACGTATGCCACCTGGTGGATAAGACAGACTATTGAGCGTGCATTGATGAATCAAACACGAACTATTCGCTTACCGATTCATGTTGTTAAAGAACTGAATGTCTATTTGCGGACAGCCCGTGAATTATCGCAAAAATTAGATTATGAACCTACAGCGGAGGAGATCGCAATTCAGCTTGATAAGTCTGTTGACGATGTCAGTAAAGTTTTGCGGCTTAACGAACGTGTGAGTTCTGTAGATATGCCGATCAGCAGTCATGGAGAAAAAGCATTACTGGATATTATTCCCGATACGAATAATGCGGATCCTGGAGTATTCACTCAAGATAGTGACATTAAGGACTCATTAATTCAGTGGTTAAACGAGCTGAATTCCAAACAAAAAGAAGTTCTTGCGCGCCGTTTTGGTCTATTAGGTTACGAACCATCAACATTAGAAGAAGTTGGTCGAGAAATCAATTTAACTCGGGAGCGCGTCCGTCAAATTCAAGTAGAGGGTTTGCGCAGATTGAGAGAAATTCTTGTTAGGCAGGGTCTAAATATGGAAAATTTATTTAATGTTGAAGATGAGTAATAGGTTTATTTCTGGTCATTTTTTTTGTTGCCATTTAGAATGATTCCCTTTAATCTATAAAGCTCATCTAATGCTTGACGAGGCGTAAGATCATCAGGCTGTATATCTCTTAAAGCTTTCGCTAGTAAGTTTAAAGTAGGTATGATATTTTTCTGATTCCTAACGGCTGCTAAACGAAATTTTGTTTCATTCGGTTTTATAGCAGTCTCTTCAAGCTCTTTTAGTTTTATGAAAGCCTCTTTGATAGCCATTTTTGGGATTCCAGCTAGCCTAGCGACAGCTAAACCGTGGGATTTGTTTGCTGGGCCTGTTTGTATTGAGTGCATAAAGACAATTTTATTTCCATGTTCTACTGCGTTTAAGTGTACGTTAGCGAGATTAGATAGTTGATCTGGCAACTTGGTTAACTCAAAGTAATGAGTAGCGAACAGTGTCAACGAATTATTTTTTTCAGCAAGATATTGCGCGCTTGCCCAAGCTAATGACAATCCATCGTAAGTGCTAGTTCCGCGTCCAATTTCATCCATTATCACTAAACTGTAAGCGGTGGCGTTATGAAGAATATTTGCTGTTTCTGTCATTTCGACCATAAAGGTTGAACGACCAGAAGCCAAGTCATCTGATGCTCCAACACGAGTAAAAATACGATCGACAGAACCAATTTGAACCGATTCTGCTGGTACATAAGAACCGATATGTGCCATTAGGACAATTAATGCTGTTTGGCGCATATAGGTTGATTTTCCTCCCATATTCGGACCAGTAATAATTAGCATTTTTCGTTCTTCGTTAAGTTCAATTGAGTTAGGAATGAAAGGTTTATCAATCACTTGTTCAACTACTGGATGACGTCCCGATTGTATATAAATTTCAGAGTTTTGAGTCAAAAAAGGACGGCAATAATTTAATGTTTCTGCTCGTTCAGCAAGGTTTTGCAAGACATCGATCTGTGCAATCGCTGATGCGAGGTTTTGTAATGATTCTAAGTTTGGCATGAGCAGATCAAAGAGTTCTTCCCAAAGTTTTTTTTCTATCTCTAAAGCTTTTGAGCGTGAGTTAAGAACTTTATTTTCGTACTCTTTCAATTCTGGAATTATATAACGTTCGGTGTTTTTCAATGTTTGACGACGAAAATAATTAGGTGGTACTAAGTGACTTTGTTTACGACTAACTTGAATAAAGAAACCGTGTACACTATTATAACCAACTTTAAGCGTGTCGATACTATGACGCTTGCGTTCATTAATTTCTAGTTTATCGAGATAATCTTTTGTACCCTTTGCTAGGTTACGCCATTCATCTAGTTCTTTATTATAGCCTTCAGCAATTACATTACCATCACGTATTAGAACTGGAGGATTTTCTTTTATTGCGTTCTTTAATAATAAATATATTTTTTCTCTAGATCTTGATGACATAGCTAATTCAGCCAAATAGGGGTGAGTCACGGAGCTTAGTATGATTTCTAGTTTAGGTAGTTGTTCTAAAGCTTGACGTAAACGGGTCATATCTCTAGGTTTTGCTGAACGTAGTGCTACTCGTGCTATAATACGCTCAATATCGCCAATTTGTTTTAGGATAGGTCTAAGTTCTGAAAACAGGAAGCGATCTTTGATTTCTTCGATAGCACTAAGACGTTTATTTAAAGTATTAATGCAGCGAATTGGTTGATGTAACCAACGTTTAAGCATGCGACTTCCCATAGTAGTCGCGCTATGGTCAAGTACTTTGGATAAAGTGTTTTCGCTACCACCTGATAGATTGTGAGTGATTTCTAGATTACGCCGTGTAGTCGCATCTAATAGCATAAATTTTTTTTGATGTTGAAAAGTTAAAGAGCGAATATGAGGTAGTGCAGCACGTTGGGTATTTTTTACATATTGTATTAGGCAACCTGCAGCGCATAAACCTAAGATTGCTTCTTCAATTCCAAATCCAACTAGGTTGTTTGTATCAAATTGCTGATTGAGTTGTTGTTTTGCTGTGTCAAATTCAAATTCCCAAACAGGGCGACATCGATTGCCATTTCGGTTGTGTATTAGTTGAATGGGTTCAAAATTTTCTGGAAAAAGAAGCTCTCTTGGAGAAGTACGCAGTAATTCTGAGGCCATTACTTCCTCTGTTTCGATTTCAGTTAGCTGAAATCGACCAGAAGTTATATCTAAGGTTGAATAGCCAAATTTGCCTTTACAATGATAGATAGCGGCAATTAAGTTATCAATTTTTTCAGGTAATAGAACTTCATCAGTAACAGTACCTGGCGTTATAATTTGTACTACTCTTCTTTCTACTGGTCCTTTGTTAGTATGTGGATCACCAACTTGTTCGCAAATAGCTGCCGATTCACCAAGTTGAATTAACTTTGCTAGATAGTTTTCAAGTGAGTGGAATGGGATACCAGCCATTGGAACTGGTTTTCCTGCTGATTTCCCTCTATGAGTTAAGGAGATATCTAATAATTGCGAAGCAAGTTTTGCATCGTCATAAAAAAGCTCATAGAAATCTCCCATACGATAAAATAGCAATATTTCGGAATGTTCGGCCTTTAATTTTAAGTATTGCTGAATCATGGGGGTGTGTTTTTGATCATTTTGCATGGAAGCACATTTCTTATTTATGTTGTGTGAAACACAATACGTGAATTATGGTTATACGAAAAGATTTAAATAGATTTAAAATGCTCAGGATTGCGTTCTCAGGTAATAGATTTGAAAAAAAATTAATTATGATGAAGTCTTATTTCAATGAGTTAAGCAGTGGCTTTAAAAATGTTTTGTTGAAAAAATTAAAACTTGATAAGTAAACAGTAGAATGGCAATTCATGGTAAGCTTAACCAGTCTGGAGTGATGTCTTGTACATGCTGAGCAATGAACAGTTATCTATCAATAAGCAGATATATTGGAGAAAGTGATGGACGAAAATAAACAGAAAGCCCTAGCTGCAGCTCTAAATCAGATTGAAAAGCAGTTTGGCAAAGGGGCAATTATGCGCCTTGGTGATAATCGAGCGATGGACGTTGAAACTATTTCTACGGGTTCGCTTTCTTTAGATATTGCTTTAGGTGCTGGTGGTTTGCCAATGGGACGTATTATAGAGATCTATGGTCCAGAATCATCCGGTAAAACAACCCTCACTCTTGAATTGATTGCTGCCGCGCAACGTGCAGCTAAAACCTGTGCGTTTATTGATGCAGAGCACGCATTGGATCCAATTTACGCAAAAAAATTAGGTGTTGACATTGATGCACTTTTAGTATCTCAGCCAGATACTGGCGAGCAAGCACTAGAAATTTGCGATGCTTTAGCTCGTTCTGGAGCCATTGATGTTATGGTTGTTGATTCTGTAGCCGCACTAACGCCGAAAGCAGAAATTGAAGGAGAGATGGGAGACAGCCACATGGGTTTGCAAGCCCGTATGCTTTCTCAAGCCATGCGTAAATTAACTGGTAACTTGAAGCAGTCTAGTTGCATGTGCATTTTTATCAACCAAATTCGCATGAAAATTGGTGTTGTGTTTGGTAACCCGGAAACGACTACTGGCGGTAATGCTCTTAAGTTTTATGCTTCAGTTCGCCTAGATATTCGTCGTGTTGGTTCCATTAAAGAAGGTGATGAAGTTATTGGTAACGAAACACGTATTAAAGTGGTCAAGAATAAGATTGCTGCACCATTTAAGCAAGCTGAAATGCAAATTCTATATGGTCAAGGTTTTAATCGTGAAGGAGAGCTAATTGATTTAGGTGTCAAACACAGATTGATTGAAAAATCGGGGTCTTGGTATAGTTACAATGGTGATAAGATTGCTCAGGGTAAAATAAATGCAAGTAAGTATTTGTGTGAAAATGTAGAGTTAGCACAAAAGATTGATGCACAACTTCGAAAGATGTTGTTGATACAGTCTTCACCTAAGAGTGAAACAATAACAGAAGAAATTGTCGAGCGTTCTAGTTAAGCTACGTTGTTCTAATTAATTGAATTTTCTTGTATTAGTTTGATTTGATCAATTGGCCAACGAGGTATAGTTTGGATAGATAAATTATTGGAAGTTTCATTGTTTTTCAGTTTTTGCATCCCAGCATATGCGATCATTGCGCCGTTGTCGGTACAAAATTCAGTTCTTGGGTAGTAAACTTTAGCGCCAATTTTTTTGGTTAGTTTATCAAAAGACTTGCGTAGTTGCTTATTTGCACTGACTCCACCGGCTATAGCGATGCTTTTCATTCCAGTTTGCTGTAGTGCGCGTTCGCATTTGATGAGTAGGGTATCACAAATTGCTTCTTGAAATGCATAAGCAATATCTGCACGTGTTTGACTATCATTACGGTGAGATCTAATAGTATTGGCAGCAAATGTTTTTAAACCTGAAAAGCTCATGTCTAGCCCCGGTTGATTTGTCATTGGACGAGGGAATTTAAAACGACCTGGATTGCCTTTTTTGGCTAAATGAAAGAGCAAGGGACCACCAGGATAATCTAAGCCCAGTAATTTTGCAGTTTTATCAAATGCTTCTCCTGCTGCATCATCAAGCGATTCTCCGAGAATTTTATATCTTCCAACACTTTTTACTGCTACTATCATAGTGTGGCCTCCGGATGCTAACAGGGCTATAAAAGGAAAGGAGGGGCGTATATCTTCTAGCATTGGTGATAATAAATGTCCTTCCATATGATGTATGGGTAGGGCAGGGATATTCCATGCGTAAGCGATGCTGTGTCCAATTGTAGCTCCAACCAGTAAGGCACCAGCTAAGCCAGGACCTGCAGTATACGCAATAGCATTAATATCTTTTTTCGTCAGCTGAGCTTCTAGGAGGGCTTGCTTAATCGACGGGATTATTTTTTTAATGTGATCTCTCGATGCCAATTCTGGGACTACACCACCATATTGAGAGTGCAATTTAGCTTGGCTATATAACACATGAGAAAGCAGCCCCTTTTCTTCATCATATATGGCTACACCTGTTTCATCGCAAGAAGTTTCAATACCAATAACACGCATTTCGTTAAAATATTTTTTGTACTTTAAGAACTTGAGTAAAGTGGATCTACTCTACTCTGCTTACTTAAGTTTCGCAAATAAGTTTTGTATGCAAAATGTGTCAGGATAAAATACTTTACAAAACAATTGTGATCAGATTAAAATTCCATGCTACCTTAGATAAGGCTATTTAAAGGTAGCAACTTTTTTTATACATAGATATAAGTGTTAATGAATAATTTCTAAGGTGGAAGGGTATATGCCAATAGTTAAAGTGCGTGAAAACGAACCGTTCGACGTTGCGCTGCGTCGTTTTAAACGGTCTTGTGAAAAGGCAGGAATCCTTTCTGAGGTGCGTCGTCGTGAATACTATGAAAAGCCGACAACAGTCCGTAAACGCGCAAAAGCAGCAGCTCAAAAACGTCACTTTAAAAAACTAGCTCGTGAAAACGCGCGCCGGATCCGTTTATACTGAGAGTATCTAGACACTTAGCAGGATAACAAGTTGGTAGTAGGCGTTTTTTGAAATTTGCTGATTTAATTAATTATTTTTATTTAATTATTTGTAAGCACGTAATAAAGCATTTTGAGTATTGGTTTCAGGACTTGAATGAGATAGTAGGCGGTAGATACATAACTGGCTTGTCTCTGTTCTTTCGATTTCCGGATTTTTATGGTAGGGCGTATTCCTCGTAGCTTTATTCTTGATCTTCTAGCCCGATTTGATATCGTGGACATTGTTAGCACGCGTATTAAACTGAAGAAGAAAGGTGAGAATTATACTACTTGCTGTCCATTTCATACTGAGAGGACTCCTTCTTTTTCCGTAAGTTCAGCAAAACAATTTTATCACTGTTTTGGCTGTGGTGTACATGGTAACCTTATCGATTTTTTAATGAAATATGATGGGATAGGTTTTGTTGAGGCTATAGAAGAGCTTGCTTTACTTTCAGGTCTTGATGTTCCACACGAACGATGGAGGTCTGGTCAATTTACGAGAAACGTTGAGCAAAAACGTAACCTATATCATCTGATGAATAAAATTGCTCAGTTTTATAGCGATCAGTTAAAATTTACTAAGTCTGTGGTTGCTGTAAGTTTTCTAAGAAAGCGTGGGCTTTCTAGCGAAATTATTCAAAAATTCGGTGTTGGTTATGTTCCTGATGCATGGAATTTAATAGGTCAAAAATTTATTCAAGAGCATGAAATGCTTATTGATCTCGGTATGCTAGTTAAAAAAAATAAAAATAAACACTATGATCGTTTTCGCGATCGGATTATGTTTCCAATTCATGACCGTCGTGGTCGAGTTATTGGTTTTGGTGGACGTGCTCTTAAGGAAAGCGTGCCAAAATATCTTAATTCGCCAGAAACATTTATTTTCCATAAAGGAAGGGAACTCTATGGTCTTTATGAGGTGTTGAAAAACTATTGCTGTTGCGTGATTCCCAAAATTTTAGTTGTAGAAGGCTATATGGATGTGCTTGCTTTAGCTCAGTATGGTATCGATTATTCCGTTGCTTCACTTGGAACATCCACGACGGGTAATCATTTGCGGACACTCTTTCAGCAAACTAACACTGTTATTTGCTGTTATGATGGAGATAAAGCAGGTAAGGGAGCAGCATGGCGTACACTAGAGAATTCATTAAAATACTTAAAAACTGGCGGTATGCTTAAATTTTTATTCCTGCCTGATGGTGAAGATCCTGACAGTTATATTCGTCAATATGGTAAAGATAGATTCGAGGCATTAATAAAAAATGCGACTCAGTTTTCTACGTATTTATTTGAAAATTTAATCAAATTATATCAGTTAAATTTAGGAACAAATGAAGGTAAATCAGCGTTACGTGCCTATGCTAGTAAGTTAATTAATAAAATTCCTGATATTTATTTTCAGGAAGTTCTAGATAAATTGCTAGACGCAAAGACTGGATTTGATAGTCAATTAAGGCAAACAAAGTCGTGCTTTTATCAAAATCAATTTCAGTTAGGTAAAAATTTTAAACGAACTCCGATGCGAGAAGTTCTTGCTTTGCTCATTCAAAATCCAAATTACGCTAGTTTGGTACCAGATCTTTCAAGTGTTAGAGAATTATCGTTACCTGGATTGGGTTTATTGTTTGAAATTCTTGATTATTGTCGAGTTCACCCCAACATCAAGGCTGGTCAATTACTGGAACATTGGCGATATAAAGAGAATGGAGTGCTTTTATTTCGTCTAGCGAATTGTGAGATTCCTTTATTAAACGAAGAGAATCAAAAAGATGTATTTTTAGATTCGTTAGATAAAATATTAGCTCGATGTGTAGAAAAGAAAATTGAGGTTTTGCAAGCTAAAGATAGAAGTGCTGGTTTACCAGACCAAGAAAGAAAGGAATTATTGGCTTTGATGTTAGATTTCAAAGCATAAGTCAGTTTAATTGACTAGAAATAAATGAATTTGTTAGTATTTACGATTTGCAACTCGTATTGCTAAGTCTATTACTAGATTATGAAGTTGGATACCATCTATGGATCAAAATCCGCAATCACAGTTAAAGTTACTTGTTATTAAAGGTAAAGAACAGGGTTATTTGACCTATGCTGAAGTTAATGACCATTTGCCTGAAGAAATTGTAGATTCTGAACAAGTGGAAGACATTATTCAGATGATTAATGATATGGGAATTAAAGTAGTAGAAACTGCTCCTGACGCAGACGATCTAGCTCTAAATGATGACAGTACAATTACAGATGAGGATGTAGCTGAAGCTGCTGCTGCCGCCTTATCAAGTGTAGAAAACGAAATTGGCCGTACGACAGATCCTGTTCGTATGTATATGCGAGAAATGGGAACGGTGGAGTTATTAACTCGAGAAGGTGAAATTGATATTGCCAAGCGTATTGAAGATGGGATTAGTCAAGTGCAGAATGCAGTAGTCGAGTATCCTGGTACTATCCCTTACATCCTTGAACAGTTTGATAGGGTTCAAGCAGAAGAGTTGCGTTTGACCGATCTAATTTCCGGGTTCGTTGACCTTAACGATGATGGAACTGCAGCGCCAACTGCTACACATATTGGTTCTGATCTTACGGAATCTGATCTTGAAGATGAAGACAAGGAAGAAGATGGAAGTACAGGTATTGATCCAGACTTAGCTCTTGAAAAATTTACTGATTTACGTAAATCTTATCAGGAACTTCAATTAGTAATTAATAAGTATGGTGTCGAAAGTACTAAAGTATTTCAAGCAACTAAAATATTGCAGGAGGTATTTTCTGAATTTCGTCTCACACCAAAGCAATTTGATTACTTAGTGAATGAATTGCGTATTTCAATGGATCGTGTGCGTACTCAAGAACGCTTAATTATGCATCAAACTGTTGAATACGGCAAAATGCCAAAGAAATCATTTATTGCACGATTTACAGGGAATGAATCGAGTCAAGTATGGCTAGATGAAGTTTTCGCCTCAGATAAGCCATATGTAGAGAAAATTAAATCTAGTGAGGATAATATTCGTCGTTCCATAGAAAAATTGGATATTATTGAGAATGAAACTTCTTTGACAGTGCAGAGCATTAAAGAAATAAGTCGTCGTATGTCTATTGGTGAAGCGAAGGCTCGTCGTGCAAAAAAAGAAATGGTTGAAGCAAATTTACGTTTGGTTATCTCTATAGCTAAGAAGTACACCAATCGAGGTTTGCAATTTTTAGATCTTATCCAAGAAGGTAACATTGGTTTAATGAAGGCGGTAGATAAGTTTGAATATCGCCGTGGGTATAAATTTTCAACTTATGCGACATGGTGGATTCGTCAAGCAATCACTCGTTCAATTGCGGATCAGGCACGTACCATTCGTATTCCAGTACATATGATCGAGACAATTAATAAATTAAACCGAATTTCTCGTCAAATGTTGCAAGAGATGGGACGTGAACCTTTGCCAGAGGAATTAGCAGAACGTATGCAAATGCCGGAAGACAAAATTCGCAAGGTGCTGAAGATTGCTAAAGAGCCAATTTCAATGGAAACACCTATTGGGGATGATGAAGATTCGCACTTAGGTGACTTTATTGAGGATACCACTTTGGAGTTACCGCTAGACTCTGCAACTTCAACGAGTTTGAAAGTTGCAACTAGAGATGTTTTATCTGGCTTAACTCCTCGTGAAGCGAAAGTCTTGCGTATGCGCTTCGGTATTGATATGAACACCGATCATACTCTTGAAGAGGTGGGTAAACAGTTTGATGTTACTCGTGAGCGCATACGTCAGATAGAAGCAAAAGCTCTACGTAAATTACGTCATCCAAGTCGTTCCGAAACACTTCGTAGCTTCCTTGACGAGTGATTAAACTCCAAGCATGCTTAGTGTTGTAACATTTTTGTGGAGTTGCAGTTAGTTTATTCATACCAGTTCAGGTGTTTATCATTGAGGGGCAAGTTTCGACTGCTATTTCAATTTCGTAGTAGGTATGTACTTTAAAATTGTAAGTGGTGCGCTCTGAAGGATTCGAACCTTCGACCACATCCTTAGAAGGGATGTGCTCTATCCAGCTGAGCTAAGAGCGCGTTTAAATTTTGAGGAGTTCATTGTACTGATTTAATTAACGTAATCAACAATTTTTAGTTAAGGTGTTCTTAAACGAAGAGCAAAGCAAATATTTTTTATGGATGTTGATATAAATTTCTGCGACAATGCGCCCAATGGTTATGGATCAGAATGAAGGATTTTCATGACTGCTCAAAATATCGATGGAACGCTGATTTCTCGGATTGTTCGTTCAGAAGTTGCAGCTCGCGTTAAGGAACGCATTAAAGTAGGGTTACGTGCTCCTGGGCTTGCCGTGGTATTAGTTGGTGAGGATCCGGCTTCTCGAATTTATGTTGACAGCAAGCGTAAAGCTTGTGAAGAGGTAGGATTTGTTTATAAATTTTATGATATCCCGGAGACGGTTTGCGAAAAAGACCTGTTGACTCTCATAGATAAATTGAACACGGACTCTGAAATTGATGGCATTTTGCTTCAACTTCCATTGCCTCTCGGTATTAATACTATGAGTGTAGTAGAACGTATCATGCCAGAAAAAGATGTGGATGGTTTCCATCCGTATAATATTGGTTGTCTTGCTCAACGTATTCCGAAATTACGTTCATGTACTCCCAAGGGTATTATTACTCTTCTTGATCGTTATAACATTAGTTTGTGTGGTAAGCATGCAGTAGTAGTGGGTGCTTCAAACATTGTAGGTCGTCCAATGACATTGGAGTTGCTTTTAGCAGGTTGTACTACAACAACATGCCATCGTTTTACCAAAGATCTTGAAAGTCATGTTCGCCAAGCTGATTTAGTCGTCGTCGCTATCGGGAAACCTAATTTCATTCCTGGATCTTGGATCAAGAAAGGTGCTGTTGTAGTTGATGTTGGCATTAATCGCTTAGACTCCGGTCAATTGGTCGGAGACGTGGAGTATAGCGTGGCAAAAGAAAATGCCAGCTTTATTACTCCAGTACCTGGTGGTGTCGGTCCAATGACAGTTGCAGCCTTAATAGACAACACAATGATTATCGCCTCATGTGGGTGGAATCTCTCAAATGTTTAAATGCCCAGCATAATATTCTTAATTATGTAAAAGAAAGCTACTGAAAGCAATCCACCTGCGGGCAGTGTCACAATCCAAGAAGCCACAATATTCCGCACTACTCTTAGGTTCAGAGCAGCAATACCACGAGCAAAACCAACCCCGAGTACTGCACCTACCAAGGTTTGTGTAGTAGAAATTGGTAAACCTGTGCCGGATGCCAGCACCACAGTGCATGCAGTTGCTAGTTCAGCTGCAAACCCACGACTTGGGGTCAGTTCTGTTATACCAGTTCCCACTGTTGCAATAACTCTAAATCCAAGGACAGCGAGGCCAACAACAATACCCAGACCACCTAACGGAAGGGCCCACCATGCGATTCTACTTTGGGTTGTAATTTCTCCTATGTTTTCAACGGTTGCTACAATGGCAGATAAAGGGCCAATCGCATTGGCCACGTCATTTGAACCATGCGCAAACGCCATAGCACATGCGGTGACAACGATTAATGAGGCGAATACCCTTTCTAGATCAGAATAACCACCTTTGCTTTCATTTTCATCGCTATTCTCCTCACTTTTTTGGTTAGGGTATTTTTTTTGAATATTTATATAACCAATAAGCATGACGACTGCAGATACACCCACTGACCAAAAAAAGGCCTCAGAATTACTTAGATGTAAGTTAATGTGCTTAAGACCTTTTTTAACTGTTATAAAGAAAAGAACCATTACAGTGAGGAACATATAAACAGGTATTAACCGTTTTGCGTTTACAAGAGGATTTGCTGTGTTAAATATTAGCTTTTGCGCACTGATAAAGATAGCATATGCGATAAGTCCAGAAATTGCCGGCGTGATGACCCAGCTGGCTACAATCCTTTGAACGGATACCCAGTCCACGATGTGGGTTCCAACTGATGTACAAGCGAACCCGATTATAGCTCCTATAATTGAGTGAGTCGTAGATACCGGCCATCCCATATAGGAGGCCAACAATAGCCACGTTCCTGCAGCTAATAGGGCGGACATCATACCATAGACTAAAATATCTGGCTGATGAACAAAAGAAGAAGTTTCAATGACGCCTTTTCGAATTGTGCTTGTTACTTCACCTCCCGCAAAATATGCACCTGCAAATTCGAAGACTATTGCTATTAAAATTGCTTGTTTAACAGTCAATACCTTTGTACCGACTGAAATTCCCATTGAGTTTGCGACATCATTAGCTCCTATCCCAACAGCCATAAAGAAACCGAAAACTGCCGAAATAATCACTAATATAGTGCCATAGTTTATTAAAACATCCATTTTTTTATTTTTAAGTTATGTATCGTATATGTTAAGAACGCGAAAGCATAAGTTCTAAACGTGTACCTACACGTTGAGCTTGATCAGCGATTCCACCTGTCCATTCTATAATCTCATATAAAAATATGATATCAATAGGACTATGTTCTGCTTCTATTTCCATTAATTTTTGACGTAGTTTCACCTGCATGTTATCAGTATCATCTTCAATTTCATCGAGTTGATGAATCATTTCAGCTACTAGTGTTATCTCACGAGCTATAAATCCAGTTCTTAATAGCTCTTCAAGTTCATTAATCACCATTTGCGCTTGATTAGCTGCCTCCAGGCAGCGTTTTAAGTAAATGATGAAGCCCTCTTGCAACGTTTTTGGTATAATCAATTGACGACCATAAACGCGACCAGCAATATCTTTTGCTAGGTTAGCAAGTTTATCTTGTTGAGTTAGTAATTCAAGCATGTCTGTACGGTTGACAGGCATCAGCAAACCGCTAGGTAATTTAAGACGAATCTCATGTTTTAATTTATCAGCTTTTTCTTCTAGACGAGATATTTGCAAATGAATGTCGGATGCTTTTTTCCAATCTCCTCGCGAAGAGCTTTCAAAAAAATCTACCAGATGTGAACAACATTCATTTACATAAACCACATGGCGTTGCAAAGGTTTAATCGGGGATTGCGCGAACAACCCCATAATGGTATTAGGTGACATTTTTCCCTCCAAATTTTGAATTTATTAAAGGTTGCCAATTTTTTTGAAAAAAAACCGTAATACATTTCTCATTTTTGAGTAATCAATCCAATTGTCTTATACACTTTTTTTAATTGCTTTTCGGCACGGATTGAAGCTTTTTTTGCTCCATCTCGCATTACTAAATCTAAATAACTTTGATCTTGACGAACACGTTTATATTCATTTTTTATTGGTTGAAGCATTTCAATAATTGCCTCACCAACGTCTTTTTTAAACGATCCATACATTTCAACATTTTGATATTGTGTTTCGATTTCGGAAAAAGTTTTACCCGTTGCTGCTGAGTAAAGACTTATTAAATTTGAAATTCCAGCTTTTTTTTCTGAATTATAAACAATACGTGGTGGTATTTCAGAGTCAGTCTGAGCCTTGTTAATCTTCTTAATAATTGATTGGGGTTCTTCTAGAAGGGTGATCACATTCTTACGATTATCATCTGATTTTGACATTTTTTTATCTACATCCTGTAATCCAGTTATTCGTGCATTTGCATCTTGAGTATACGCTTTGGGTACAGTGAAGATCGGATCTTGAGGACTGTAAAGATTATTGAAGCGTATCGCAATATTACGGGCTAGTTCTAGGTGCTGTTTTTGATCTTCGCCAACAGGAACTTGATGAGCGCCGTAAAGCAGAATGTCTGAAGCCATTAATACAGGATAATTGAATAAACCTATATTTATATCGTTAGCATAGCGTTGAGATTTATTTTTGAACTGAGTCATACGCTTTAATTCTCCCATTTGCGTATAACAGTTCAAAAGCCAGCTGAGTTGAGTATGCTGTGGTATATGTGATTGAACGAACAAAGAGCTTTTTTTTGGATCAACACCAACAGCTAGGCAGATAGCAAGCGTGTTTAGGGTTGTTTCGTATAGTGTTTTGGGGTTCTGACGAACTGTAATAGCATGAAGGTCTACTATGCAGTATTGACAATCATAATCATCTTGCATTTGTTTCCATTGACGTAGTGCTCCCAGGTAATTGCCTATGGTTAAGTCACCTGATGGTTGAATACCGCTAAGAACGATATTTTTTTTCATAATTACCTACCTCAATATTTAACATTTTCATAAGTAGTGTACTTATTGATAGGTATTTTACTAGCAGTTTTGTTAGTTAACTATTCTGTATTTGTACACCTGAATATCTATTTCTGTTTTAGAATTTATCATAAAATGTACGTTTAAATACAAGGTGAGTGGGAGAATATGAGTTTTTTGCACGTTGATTTTGAAATTTTTTAATGTTTTATAGTGTTGTTTAAAATAATTGCAACGAAAGCTTGCTTATCTGACTAAGAACAGGGAAGCAAGAGTCTTCTTGGTAGAGAATGACAATGTTTGAAAAAAGAGGTAAGATGCGGTGCTTAATTGGTAATGTTTTAGATAAAAGCTAGCATGCTTTAAAATGGGAAACTTAAGGATGATTTTAGTTATTGGTCATAAAAATCCAGATAGCGATAGTATCTGTAGCGCTTTAGCAGCCACAGAGTTGCTTAAAGCACGTGGTCTCAAAGCAAAGCCGATACGTCAGGGTGAAATTAATTATGAGACGAAGTACATTCTTAAAACTGCAGGTGTGGAAGAACCTGAACTGATCACAAGCATTGCTGGTAAAAAAGTATGGTTAGTCGATTATACTGATTTATCGCAAGCACCAGATGATATTAATCAAGCTGAAATTTTAGGTATTGTTGATCATCATAGGTTAGGTGATGTGACCACAGTGAACCCTCTAGAAGTTTGGATTTGGCCTGTTGGTTGTACATGCACTATTTTGTTTTACCTATTTCAGATGGAAGAGATAAAAATCACTTACCAATTAGCAATTCTTATGATATCCGCGATTCTTTCTGATACAGTAGGTTTTGCCTCTCCAACTTGTACACAAAAAGATAGAAAAGCAGTCCAAGAGCTATCAAAAATTGCTGAAATTGAAGATTTAGATGCATTTATCAAGATGCTCATGATTGCCAAGACAAATATTAAGGGTTTATCTGCAACTCAGTTAGTGGAGAAAGATCTTAAAATGTATCTGGTACATGCTCGTAATGTCCTTGTTGCTCAAGTTGAGCTTGCGGCTTTAGAACAAGCGGATAGTATGATCCAGGCGTTAGGATTTGATCTTGAGCATCGTTGTAAAGAAAATGATTTGGCACTTGCTGTCTTGATGCTTACGGATATTACAACGAATCGAACTTGTTTAATTTATAGGGGTGAGTGGGCATTTAAGTTAGATAAATTTTGGAAAAAGGGCATGCTTGTAATGGAAAATACACTGAGTCGTAAAAAGCAGGTTTGGCCTTGGATTCAGGCTAAACTTCTTTAGAATTTTTACAGTTCATGTTCGATATGTATCAATTTCGAAGCCTCATTAAGTTTAGATTTCTATTACTTTGGAGTGATATTAAGTTTTAGGAGTTCAAGATAGCGCGTGTGAATATTCAAATACTACTTAATAATAAAATATCTCAAGCTTTTGAAGACGCTGGTGCACCTAAAGGAAGTTTTGTCGCTGTTCGCGAATCAACAAGGGTACAGTTTGGTGACTACCAGTTAAATTGTGTCATGGGTATCGCCAAAAATCTAGGTGTGAATCCAAAAACGTTTGCAAAGAAAGTGCTTGACTTCTTAGATCTTAGCGGAATTGCAAACAAGATAGAAATTGCAGGACCTGGTTTCATTAATATTTTTTTAAATGAGGATTTTTTACTTTCAAAGGCAAATTTTGCATTTGGAGATGATTCTCTTGGAATAGAGAAAGAAGTCACTCAAACTATAGTTGTCGATTATTCTGCTCCAAATGTTGCAAAAGAGATGCATGTTGGTCACTTACGCTCCACAATTATCGGTGATGCTGTTGTGCGCGTACTAGAATTCTTAGGTCATAAAGTTATTCGTGTTAATCACATTGGAGATTGGGGTACTCAGTTTGGTATGCTCATTGCGAACCTTGAATTTGTTCAGAAAAAATCAGGTGTAGTGTCGACGAATCTGTCTGATTTGGAGGCTTTTTATCGCGAGTCGAAGCAGCTTTATGATGAAGATGAGGAGTTTGCGGTTAGAGCTCGTAGCTGTGTTGTTAAGTTACAAAATGGTGATCAATTTTGTAGTAACATATGGAAAAAATTGGTTGAGATCACAATGGTTCAGAATCAGCGTAACTATGAGCGATTAAATGTTTCTTTAACTAGGGACGATATTATGGGAGAAAGTACATACAACGGAATGCTCCCGGGTATAGTCGCCGATCTTAAGAAGAAAGGTTTAGCTAAAGAAGACAATGGTGCACAAGTTGTTTTTCTAGATGAATATCAAAATAAAGATGGCGATCCTATGGGTGTCATTGTTCAAAAACGAGATGGTGCTTTTCTTTATACTACTACTGATATTGCTTGTGTAAAGTATCGTTGTGAGTGTTTGGGTGCTGATCGTATACTTTATTTCGTTGATTCTCGTCAGCATCAGCATTTAATGCAAGCTTGGATCATTGCTCGTAAAGCGGGCTATATTCCTGAAAATGTGTCTTTAGAACATCATGCGTTTGGTATGATGTTAGGTGAAAATGGTCGACCATTTAAGACACGATTGGGTAACGTTATTCATCTTACAGATTTATTGGATGAAGCTCAAGAACGTGCCATAAAAATAGTTGAGTTGAAAAATCCAAAATTGTCTTTAAAAGAAAAAGAAAATATTGCTAGCACAGTTGCAATAGCAGCAATTAAGTACGCAGATCTTTCAAAGCATCGTACTACCGATTATGTATTTAATTGGGATGAGATGTTATCTTTTGAAGGAAACACTGCACTGTATATGCAGTATGCATATACTCGTGTTATTTCTATATTTGTCAAAGCAGGTGTTTCAATGGAGTTTCTTGAAGGCGAGATTAAAATTACCAACGCGAAAGAGAGAGCACTTATTATTAAGATTTTGCAGTTCGGAGAAGTAGTGCGATCAGTGGCTCGTGAAGGGCAGCCTCATATGATGTGTAGCTATTTATTTGAACTAGCAGGCCGATTTTCTTGTTTTTATGAAATGTTTCCTATTTTAACTGCGGAAGATATATCCGTTAAACAAAGTCGTTTGAAGTTGTCTGCACTAACAGCAAGAATTATCAAACAGGGTTTATCTTTGCTAGGTATTGATACCTTGGAGCGTATGTAAGAGATCGTAGTAGTAGAAAAAATAAATTAATTGCCTTATCAACGTTCTTAGTCCTGTTAGCGATTTTGATAAAATTTGTTAATCTAGTTGTCCTCGCAGCTTGTTTGTTCTATTTATTTTCCTAAAGAGAAGAATGTAGAATACATATCTATACGGAGTTCTCTTCATCACTGTCTTTTTAGTTCTTTTTTATGCATAGTTAGAGTGCTTGCTGCTCCGAAAGATTCATTTTACAAAGTATCAATATGTATTTATTAACATCAAAACTAGTCAGAATTTTGTCGATTCATAGGTTTCGGTAATACACTTAATTTTTGCTACGAATTTTTTTACGTTTGATAGTTGATGTACTTTTATTATTAGATCTGATAACTGTCATAGAGAGGGAAATTTTCCGTTTGTTTGGAAGGAAGATTTTTCCTTGAAGAATTTACTACCCGTCTATATAAATTCTCGTGATTTTGATACTACAAGATTTTATGTTGTATTATCATAAAGAAATAAGTGTATAATGGCGAATATAATTATTTTCATAGTTTAGTGCAGTAATATAGGTAATTTGCTTTTTCAAAAAAAGTTTTTCTTAGTCAACACAGAAGTATTTTGGTATTGATTTGGATACAAGGAACAGATACTATGTCTTCAGTTAAGTGTTCCATGCAATGTAATTATGCAATAGTGATGTAGGTTGTTTGCTGTCGTTATTATTTTGACAACGCGTTCAGCTGCTCTTTTGATTTTCTTTATTTAAGTGTGCTGGAACGATAATTTATGCATTTACCCTTTAGATGCCGTGATGGCAATTCGTTTATTCAACTATCTCAACTTTAATTTTTAGGGCTAGCGAAGAACATGTTTAAGAAACTTCGTGGTATGTTTTCGAATGATCTTTCTATCGATTTAGGTACTGCTAATACGCTTATCTATGTTAGAGGGCAAGGTATTGTTCTGGATGAGCCTTCAGTAGTCGCAATTCGTCAGGATCGTGCTAGATCGGGAAAAAGTGTTGCAGCTGTTGGTTGTGCTGCAAAGCAAATGCTAGGTCGTACTCCCGGTAACATTTCAGCGATTCGTCCCATGAAAGATGGGGTTATTGCTGATTTTTATGTAACTGAAAAAATGCTTCAACACTTCATCAAACAAGTTCATAAGAATAATAGCATTCTAAAACCCAGTCCACGTGTCTTAGTTTGCGTTCCTTGCGGTTCAACACAAGTTGAACGTCGTGCTATTCGTGAATCAGCATTGGGTGCTGGTGCTCGTGAAGTTTATCTTATTGATGAACCTATGGCTGCTGCGATTGGTGCTGGTCTTCGTGTCTCTGAACCAACAGGTTCAATGGTTATTGATATTGGTGGTGGCACGACTGAGGTTGCAGTTATATCCTTAAATGGCGTAGTGTATTCTTCTTCCGTTCGTATTGGTGGAGATCGTTTTGATGAAGCAATTATTAATTATGTACGTCGAAATTATGGTAGCTTAATCGGTGAAGCAACAGCAGAAAGAATTAAACACAAAATTGGTTCGGCTTATCCAGGAGACGAGGTTGAAGAAATTGAAGTGCGAGGTCGCAATTTAGCAGAAGGTGTTCCTCGTAGTTTTAGTTTAAACTCAAATGAAATTCTGGAAGCGCTTCAGGAACCATTGACAGGTATCGTTTCAGCAGTCATGCTGGCATTAGAGCAATGTCCGCCAGAATTAGCTTCTGATATTTCAGAAAATGGTATGGTTTTAACTGGTGGTGGTGCTCTATTAAGAGATTTTGATCGCTTGTTAACTGAAGAAACTGGTATTCCGGTTGTAGTTGCAGGGGACCCGTTGACTTGTGTCGCATTGGGTGGTGGTAAGGCGTTAGAAATGATTGATATGCATGGTGGTGATTTGTTCAGCGAGGAATAATTTTAAGTTTTTGTCAGAATCCTTCGATATATTTAATAAATAGTATAGTTGTATCGGTACATTTAAATCATGTAACCTGTATTTTAAAACTCGTATTAGTAGGATCTTTAATAGAATGAAGCTGATATTTGGTAAAGGACCTTCACTTCAACTTCGATTATTTTTGGCGATAATTTTTTCAATTTCTCTTATGTTGGCTGATAGCCGTTTAGATGCATTTTCACATGTTCGGTATTTGCTTAATACTTTAGTTTCACCATTGCACTATATGGCAGATATGCCTCGAATAATATTTAGTGGTTTTTATTCAAGTATTAATACTCGCAAGTCATTAATTCATTCAAATCAAAGTTTAAAAGAAAAAATTTTATATCTCAAAAGCGACTTAATGCTGTTAGAGCAATATCGAGAAGAAAATAAAAGACTTCGCAAACTTCTTGATTCCTCATTCATACGTGACGAAAGGAAAATTGTCACTGAAGTTATGGCGATTGACAGTACGCCATACCGTCGTCAAGTTGTCATTGATAAGGGTCGTGTTGATGGTGTTTATGAAGGTCAACCAGTAATTAGTGAAAATGGAATTGTCGGCCAGGTAGCTGTTGTTGCAGCCCACAGTAGTCGAGTTTTATTGTTAATCGATAATAATAGTGCAATTCCGGTTCAAGTTATTCGTAATGATATTAGAATTATCGCATCGGGTACTGGGAATGTGAAAACTATTCAGTTAGAGCATATTCCGGCTAGCACTGATATAAAAGAGGGTGATTTGCTGGTTACTTCAGGTTTGGGTGGTGTGTATCCTGAAGGTTATCCTGTTGCTTACATATCCACAATTAATCGTGATAATCAGAGGGAGTTTGTGTCAATCAGTGCTAATGTAGTTACAAACTTTGAACGTTTAAGGTATTTGCTTCTGATTTGGTCCAATGGATCCCGTACAGGTAGCATGATGCAGTCAGATTTTCAAGAAAGTTAAATCGGTATGTGTCTATGGGTAATGGTGTGTTGAAAAGTCAACTGGTGATTAGTGGTTCCTTTCTTATCGCGTTAGTTTTGCAGACTCTTCCGTGGCCGGGTATCCTTAATTTGCTTCGTCCTTCTTGGTTACTTTTAGTCGTTTGCTATTGGATACTATCCTTACCGCATCGCATTAATGTAGGCACTGCATTGATACTTGGTTTGCTGTGGGATTTATTACTTGGTTCAATGCTTGGTATACGAGGTATGATGATGTCTATTGTTTCTTACGTCGTGGCATTGAATTTTTTAGTATTGCGTAATATGGCTTTATGGCAGCAGGCGATTGTAATGGCTTTGTTATCAATAGTTCTGAAAGTTTTCATTTTTTTTGGTGAGTACTTAATTCAAGATATCACTTTTAATTTTCTCTCTTTATGGAGTAGTTTGGTTAACTGTGTGCTTTGGCCTTGGGTCTTTTTATTAATGCGAAAAGCCCGCCGTCATTGGAATGTGAAATGATCGATAGCGGAAAGTGATTATTTTAGGGCTATTAGGGCTACCTGTTGCTTGTTCTTAAAATTTTACTTTGATAGTGTTCTGTACGGCTGCAGAGCTGGTGTTAAATGTTATGCTGAATGAAACGCATATGCTTATTTAAGAATCGAATTCTTTAAAAAATTTGTTCTAAAATTTAAGGGAAAACGTGATTTTGTTTAAAAAAATCTGAAAAGGAAAAGTTAGTCAAGCATTCTCTAGAATGCTCTTGGCTTTTGTTGATATTTTTATACGTATCTAATATTTAATACAAAGAATATTGTTGTTCAGCTTATCAAAGATCTTTGARGAACTTAAAGGTGTCTAGTTTAATTTTTAATATCACTTTATTTTGCAGAGAGTTAAAAATAAATGCTATGGTTAATTTCGTATCGCTATTGAAAGAATTAAGTCTTGAACTCAAGATATTAAAGTTAAGGGGTTTGTAATAATCAAAAGTCTTAGAACCCAAATGTGAAATATGCGGTACTCTTTAATAATGAGTTTGTTGGTTGTCATAGTCTTGAAAAAATAGCTTTTCTCAAGTGAGAGTATGTAATTTGGATAGAATTATCATTACAGATTTTATCTGTATGATGTTTGAGGAATACTGAAAAAGTATTGAAAACCTTTTTTATTCTCATTGTTTTGGATGTGAAGGTTATGAGAATGTAAAAATGCGTAAAAGACAGAGCAGCTTCTAATCTATACTGCTTCTCTAATTCATATTGGTGAACTAGGGGCGATTGTATGTATTCAAGCTGAACCATTTTATTTTTGAGAGCAGTTTGATATTGTTGTCTTATGCTGATAAAAATTTTGTGAGCTTACGTTTGACACGTTTATTACGCTTTGTGTCATGGTTGACGATGGCGATATTGGTCTTCTTGATTGTCACAACACTCATTCTACGTGTTACCTTCTTCTATCTGAATCATTTTCAGGATAATGTTCAAGAGTGGGGGAGTCAGCTTAGTAATATTGATTTACAAATTCAGAAAATAAAGGGTTCTTGGAGCAGTGCTTATCCGTCAATTTCTTTACAAGGTGTGACTGCTCAGTTACCAGAGAATGCTAAGGCTTATTTTTCTACTGAGAAAGTGGAAATTAAGTTAGATCTGATTCAATCATTGATTCAGCTGCAACCTATTATTGCTAATATAAATATACACAAACTTAGATTGAATGCTAGGAATCTTACTCCTTTTAAACTTTATGAAAAAAAAATAGGTTTAAAAGAAAATATTGTTTTTAAGTTTGATCAGTTCTTAAAGAGAATAAATGCATTTTCACTGCTTGATTCAACTGTTTGGTATAAATCTTATGATAAAAAAAATCTTCAACTTAACATTCAAAAATTACATTGGAAAAATCAAGGTAAAAGCCACTTAATAGAGGGACTTATTGGTGCTGATAAGACAAATAACTCAGTACTAATTAAGGCTAATTTTATTGATCATGGGTCATTAAACGATGTTTCTGGAGAGTTTTATGTATCTGCAGATGATTTTTTAATAACTCCATGGTTAAGTAGTTACTTTCAAAAGGCAACTGGGCTGGAAAGAGGAGTAGTTAGTTTCAATAGTTGGTTGACTGTAGTTCATAATAGGCCTATTGATGCTTATGCAGAGATAAGACCATCAGAGCTTATTTGGACAAAAGATTTTCAACATCAATTTTTAATAAAGTCAGGTGTCTTTAGATTATCTCCGACTGGAAATGGTTGGATAGTGAACAGTCATGAACTTAATATTCAAACAGATGGCGTTTTTTGGCCTAAGCTCAGTATTGTTTTTGATTGGCAGCCTAAGAAGTGGCGACTTAACATGCTGCAAATTGATATGGGATCTATTCTGCCACTTGTTAAATTAGCTCCTAATTCCAATGCAATAAGCAAATTTTTAGATAAGTTTAAATTAGTTGGCTTGTTGAGTGATATCCGAGTATCTGGGATGGGATCTTTAAGTTCTTTACGTTATTCTGCTAAGCTAACTGGTAGTGTGATGGCGCAGTGGGGTTTTGATCCAGAAATTCATAATGTTATTGCATTTGTGTCTGGTAATACTCAACAAGCTAAAGCATCCGTTACACTTACTGATGATAGCTTACTTTATGGTAATATATTTCAATCGCCTATCAATCTTAAGACAAGAAAAGTAGATCTTTTTTGGCAAACTAATGAGGACGGTTGGTTTATATGGTCAGATAAACTAATAATTTTAACTCCTGAACTACAAATTTTAGGTACATTTCGCTTAGACTTGCCTAAAAACCATAGCCCACCATTTTTATCTTTTTACGCTGAAGCTAACTTAGACAATGACAAAAATACTTGGAATTATTTGTCAACTTTATTATTTAAAAATTATTTTTTTTCTGAAATACAGGCAGGCTATGTACGCACTGCTAAGATATTATGGTATGGAAAATTATCTAATTTCCCATACCATAATCGCGATGGCATATTTCAAATTTCAGTTGGAGTAGAAAAAGCTAGGTTTAGTTTTAATGCGGCGTGGCCTCCAATTGTTAATCTGCAGCTTGATTTGTTGTTTGAAAATGATCTTGTGTATTTGGATTCGAATGACGCAAGTTTAATGGATGTAAAAGTTACTCGCATAATTGGCGTAGTTCCTTTTTTAAATAAGAGTGATTATGTTGACATCGAGATGAGTATAGTAGCTTCAGGTAATGAAATTAGAGATTATCTACTTATTTCTCCATTAGCTCAGACTGCAAATAGTGCATTCAATGTTATTCAAATTAGCGGTGACATTCATTCTACTTTTCGAATTAATATTCCTTTCAACATTAAAGATAAAATAAAAGTGTGGGGTTATGCTGATCTTAATAACAATCATATTAATATAGGCATGTTGTCTACGACATTAGAGTCAGTTTCAGGTCGCATTTCCTTCGACGATAATGTAGTAAAAGCCTCAAGACTCTCTGCTAATTTATTGAATCAGCCAATATTGTTTGATTTTTTGAGTAAAAAATCTGAAGGAAATTATCAGGTTGGTATTGATGTATTGGGCAAATTTGATGTTAAAAGGTTGAAGCCATATATAGGTGAAAGTTGGGCAGTACCTTTATCTGGTTATGCTCCCTTGGAAATAGCTATCGATATTCAACTTAGTGATTTTGATTTTACATATAAAGTTGATGTTGTTGCTGATTTAAAAATGATAAAAAGTGACTATCCATATCCGTTGATGAAAACCTTAAACCAAGAAGGTCAAATGCATTTTCAGTTTTCGGGAAATAAAAAATCGATGCTTGTGAAATTGGAATTGCTAGAAGTTAAATATCAAGCTGAAATGAATATTAACTTAGGGAAGTTAGTACCAACAGCAACAAAATTAGTTGTTGGTCAAGGAAAATTTGGAGTTGGTCCTGTGTTTGGACATAATGCTGAGATTAATTCTGATGAGTTTAATATGGATAAGTGGATGATGTTTTTTAGTTCATCCTTAGCTAGTCAATCTATATTAGATTTGCTTAATATATCCCTAATCCCAATACCGCAACAAATTAAAATTAATGTATCAGAATTAGTTTTAGGTGATGTTGAGTGGCATGATGTTAGTTTTTTAGCTCAGCGAAAAAAAATAGATTGGTATTTTACTTTAACGAGCAAAGAAGTAGAAGGTGAGGCTAGTTACGACGAATCACGTAATAGTCTCAATATATTTTTAAAAAAATTGCATCTGTATTTTCTGAGTGTTGAGAAAAAGTTTAAAAAGGAGTCATTGTTGATTATACGGCAAGAAAACTTGCCGTTAGTCAGATCGTTTGAACGAAAATTGCATCGAGCAATTCCAAATGTAGTTCTTGTTATTGACGATTTTTGGTTGCAAGGGCACAGAATAGGTCAAGTTGATGTTGAAATTCAAAGAAAAAATGAAAAAATAGTAGAGTGGAAAAAAATTTCCTTGACTAGCGGGAATAATAAGGTTGATGCTACTGGATCATGGGTATTGAATAAGGATCAAAATCGTACCAATGTAAATTTACATATAACTGGAGAGAATAACAGTGAGTTAATGGAACGTTTCGGTATTAATTCAGGTGTTCAAAAAGCTTCGTTTAACTTGTTTAGCCAGTTAGAATGGGATGGTCCACTTTGGTCTATAAAGTTAGATACTCTTGAAGGGGAAGTAAAAAGTAAATTTGGCAAAGGAATAATCTCTGATGTTAGTGGTGGTACGCATCTGTTAGGTTTTTTTAGTTTGGATTCTATCATCCGTAAAATGAAACTAGACTTCAGCGACGTTTTTGATAAAGGCATGGCTTTCAACTCTATCATAGGAACTGGCAAAATTCGATCAGGTGTTTTTGTGACTAACGATATTAAAATGGATGCTTTAGCTGGTCAAATGAATATAAAAGGATTAGTGGATTTAAAAGTACAGACTGTTAATGCTGAAGTTAATTTTGTTCCCGACATTACTTCGGGAATACCTGTTCTGACTGCTTTTGCTGTAACTCCTCAAACTACCTTATATGTATTGGCTATTACTACTGTTATTGCTCCTGTTGTAGAAGTTTTTACACAAGTTAATTATGAAGTTAAAGGGCCGTTAGACAATCCAGTGGTTAAGGAGATTTCTCGTAGTAAAGGCGAATTTAAGTTAAGAGAAGTTGCAAAAAAGGTAAGCTATAGCGATGAGCATGAAATACACTGAGATCATTTTAATCTACAGAGTTATAATAGCTGAAATGTTTTTAGTTTCAAAAAATGGAAGATTGATTGCTAAATAATGAATGTTGCAAGAGACTTCTTAAACGCTGTTTGTTGAGTGTTTAGTGGAAATACTATTAGGTTTAAATTAATCTTTAAAGAGAAATTAAGAGTAAATTATGATTATGCGGTGCATAGAAGATGCGTTACTTAAACCAGCAGGTATAATAGAGAGAGATGTTACTGACGTTCTTGCAAGTATCGTCACTCGTCATATTGATTATGCTGATATTTATTTTCAGTCAAGTTGTAATGAGTTACTAGTTTTAGAAGATAGTCTGATTAAAGAGGGTTCATTTAACATTAATGGTGGTGTTGGTGTAAGAGCGATAGCAGGAGAAAAAACGGGTTTTGCTTATTCTGATCAAATTCAACTTGAAGGATTAAAGCAAAGTGCTGTTGCCGCGCGCAGTATAGCTAAAAAAGGGAAAAATGGCAGAGTTCAGGTATTTAATCGTAATATACATCAGAATCATTATTCTGCAATAAATCCTTTAGAAAGTTGGAAAAAAGAAGAAAAAGTAAATTTTCTTAAAGAGTTAGATATTTATATTCGTACTAAAGAACCTCTAATTGATGAGGTATCAATAAGTTTGAGTGGTACATATGAACAAGTATTAGTTTTCGCAACTGATGGCACTTGTGCAGGTGATAGCCGTCCATTAGTTCGTCTTTCAGTTAGCGTATTAGCGCAAAAAGGAAAACGGCGTGAACGCGCTACTTCTGGAGGGGGAGGGCGTTTAGATTATGATTTCTTTTTATGCGCTAAAGAAGGTTCTCAAATCGCGTATAAATTTGCTGATGAGGCTATTCGTCAGGCTCTTGTAAATCTTGAGGCAATTTCGGCACCTGCTGGAAGCATGCCTGTTGTTTTGGGTTCTGGATGGCCTGGAGTTTTGTTGCATGAAGCAGTAGGACATGGTCTTGAAGGAGATTTTAACCGTAAAGAGTCTTCTGTTTTTTCTAGAAAAATAGGTCAGCAAGTAACGTCGAAGCTTTGTACTATTGTAGATGATGGGACTTTGAAGAATTTACGTGGATCTTTAAATATTGATGATGAAGGTACGAATAGCCAGCATAATGTTCTAATAGAAAACGGTATATTAATGGGTTATATGCAAGATAAGCTAAACGCTCGTTTAATGGGAGTCAATACAACTGGAAACGGTCGACGTGAGTCTTATGCTCATTTGCCAATGCCACGCATGACCAACACTTATATGTTGCCAGGTCAGCACACACCAGAAGAGATAATTTCGACGGTTAAGAAGGGTCTTTATGCTTCTAATTTTGGTGGTGGTCAAGTGGACATTACTTCTGGAAAATTTGTTTTTTCTACTTCTGAAGCCTATTTAATTGAGGATGGTCAGATTACTTTTCCAGTGAAAAACGCAACTTTAATTGGTTCAGGAATCGAGGTAATGCAACGAGTTTCTATGGTAGGTAATGATCTTAGTTTAGATTACGGTGTAGGAATTTGCGGTAAGGCAGGACAAAATATTCCAGTTGGAGTTGGACAACCAACATTGAAGGTAGATTCGCTTACTGTTGGTGGTACTGAGTAGAAATTGTGTAGTGGCTTTTATCTTTGATTTTTATAGATTTGAAATTTTGGATTTTTTATATTCTTTCTTTCATTAGGTATCCTGTTTCATCTGAAGTTGTTTAGCATGCAGATTTTTACAATAGTTAGATTTAGACTGGACACTCCAAAGGTTTGTCTATACCATGCCAACTGGAGTTAGCTGGATAGCCGCTGCTTCATGAATTTCCTGAAAATGGTAATTGTATGGAAGGAGAGGAAAGTCCGGGCTCCACAGGGCAGGGTGCCAGTTAATGTCTGGGAGGCGAAAGCTTACGACAAGTGCAACAGAGAGAATATCGCCGATGGCTAAATTTCTTAAGAAAAGAAAATAGTGCACAGGCAAGGGTGAAAAGGTGCGGTAAGAGCGCACCGTGCGGCTGGTAACAGTTCGTAGCAAGGTAAACTCCACCCGGAGCAAGACCAAGTAGGCTTCTATTATATTGCGTTGCCCGCGTAAGGAAGCGGGTAGGTTGCTTGAACCAGTGAGTGATTGCTGGTCTAGATGGATGGCTATCATCGCGCGAGCGGTACAGAACCCGGCTTATATGTTGACTCCATTTATTAGATCCATCATAGCATTTATATGCTATGATGGATCTTTCTTTTTTGTGCTCATGTTTTAAATGTTGAGCTTCAGAGAGTTTAGTCTTAATTTCTAGAGATTAATACTTTGTATGACCAAATCATTTCAACATATTGCCGTGCTGCTTAACGAATCTATAGACAAGCTGTCAATTAAGTCTGATGGCATATATATAGATTGTACTTTTGGCGCTGGTGGACATAGTCGGGCTATTCTTTCTAAATTAGAGAGAAATGGTCATCTTTATGCCATCGATCGTGATCCTCAATCCATTGTAGAGGCGAAAAAAATTAATAATCCTCGTTTTACAATAATTCATGGTCTATTTTCCAACACAGCTGAATACGCTAGACGTTATAATATTTTGGGTAAAGTGGATGGGATTTTGCTGGATCTTGGTGTATCGTCACCACAGATTGATAATGCAGAGCGCGGTTTTAGTTTCATGAGGGACGGCCCTTTGGATATGCGTATGGACCAAACTGTAGGCGTATCCGTTTCTCAATGGTTATTAGAGGCCGATCTTGATCATATTGTCTGGGTGATTCGCGAGTTTGGTGAAGATAGAAATGCTTATCGGATTGCTAAGGCAATTATTCGACACCGTAACGACAAAGGAAAAGAACCACTCACTCGAACTAGTCAGTTAGCGAGGCTTGTGTCTAAAGTTACCTCCTCAAGAGGCTTTAGGCAAAAAAAACACCCTGCAACTCGTGTATTTCGAGCCTTTCGTATGTATATTAATAGTGAAATCGAAGAAATTGAGACCATTCTCAAAAATGCGATAAGTATTTTGGTTCCTGGAGGTCGTTTATTAGTGATTAGTTTCCATTCCCTGGAGGATCGTATAGTAAAATCCTTCATTCGGAAAGAAAGTCAAGGGCCTGAGATTCCAAGTGGTATTCCGTTGACTGAAACTCAAATAAACAAATTAGGTAGTGCAAATATTAAGGTAATCGGTAAAGCTGTGAAACCATCAAAACATGAAATTGGAGTTAATGTTCGTTCTCGTAGTTCAGTGTTGCGAGTTGTACAGAAGTTGTAGACTCGTGCATAACGTACATTCTAATTTAGCTAAGATTATTGCCAAGGACTTATTTACGGTTGGACGTTTTCCTCTGATCTTATTGTTGCTTATTTTTATAAGTGCAGTTGCGATTGTATTTATTACTCATCATTCTAGACAAGCTATTTTTGAAAAAAATCAAATGTTGCTTGAACATGATAGATTAAGCGATGAGTGGTATAATCTTATTCTGGAAGAAACAGCTTTGTCTGATCACAGTCGTGTCCAAGAAATAGCAAAAGGAGAGCTGAATATGCAACGTCCCGATTCAGATAAGGAAATTATTATAAGTCCGTAGTGAAGAGTATCAAGGTGGAATTCAGTCTTAATAAAAGAGAGGGGAAACAAAAAGTACAATTATTAATACGTTGGCGTTTTTATTTAGTACTTTTTTTGATCTGTACTTCGTTTTCCATTCTAATAGGAAGAGTATGTTATATACAAATTATTGAGCCTGATAATCTTATTCGTCAAGGTGATATGCGTTCAATTCGTTCTAAGACTCTTCGTTCTGCTCGCGGAATTATTTCAGACCGTAATGGCGAACCGCTTGCTGTTAGCGTTCCTGTTGAAGCAGTTTGGGCTGATCCTGTTGTTATTTTCAACGAAAATGGTTTAGATAATTTGGATCGTTGGTATGCATTAGCTGACGTATTACAACTTAATCGAGGTGTTTTGGTTGAAAAAATTAAAAAAAATTGTAGTCGTCGTTTTATTTATTTGCAACGTCAAGTTAGTCCTGCAATGGCGAGTTATATTCGTGGGTTAAAACTTCCAGGTGTCGGTTTAAAGTCTGAATCTCGTCGCTATTATCCAGCTGGAGAAGTTAGTGCTCACGTTATTGGTGTTGTGGGTATTGATGGACATGGTTTAGAAGGTATTGAGCATAGTTATGACCAGTGGTTAAGCGGTGAAGCTGGTAAACATATTATTCGTAAAGATCGTTATGGACGAGTGGTCGAAAACATTTCTTTAGAGAAGCGAGAAGAAGGCAAATCTTTGGCGTTGACTGTTGACCAGCGTTTGCAGGCAATAGCATTTCGTGCTGTCAAACAAGCAGTAGCAGACTTTCAAGCAACATCAGGTTCAGCTGTTTTGCTTGATATAAAAGCTGGTGCGGTATTAGCTATGGTTAACGCTCCTTCTTATAATCCTAACAATCGATCTGATATGCAGTCTTTTAAAATGCGTAATCGGGTTATAACTGATGCTTTTGAGCCAGGTTCAACTGTTAAACCATTTGTAGTACTCGCAGCGCTAGAAAACGGCATAGTAAACAAAGATACTCTAATTGATACAGGTGATGGTATTATGCGAATTGGTGGTAGTCGCGTACGTGATATATTCAAAGTAGGTAAGGCTAATCTTGGCACCATACTAAAGAAATCGAGTAATGTTGGTATGGCAATATTAGCCTTAAATATTCCGTTGGAAACATTATTAGGAATTTATAGTTCAGTTGGTTTCGGCGAGATTTCAGATCTGAATTTAGTGGGGGAAACAGCCGGCATTTTTGAAAATCGTCCTCGTTGGTCTAAGTTTGAGATTGCAACTTTAGCGTTTGGTTATGGCTTAGCTATTACACCTCTGCAATTGGCACATGCTTATGCAACTTTGGGCAATTATGGAAAATACCAACCAATACATATTGTTGAAAACAAAAAAAAAGGCTTATCTCGACAAATTGTAGATTACAATACCGCTAAAGAAGTTTTAGCTATGCTAGAAACGGTTACTCAGTTTGGAGGAACAGCGAGTAAAGCAGCAGTGCCTGGTTATCGGGTAGCCGCGAAGACAGGAACATCACGTAAAGCGATTATTGGTGGATATGGTGATGAATATTTTGCTTATACTTCTGGAGTGGCTCCCGTCAGCGATCCTAGATTAGCATTAGTTGTCGTTGTAAATGAACCTCAGGGAGACAATTACTATGGTGGTTCAGTAGCTGCTCCTGTATTTTCAGAAATTATGCAAGGTGCATTACAAATCTTAAATATCGCACCTGATGATGAAAATAAATTAAGAAATAAGTAGTGAAGATAAAAGTGTTGCCATGGCCTCTGATATTACGCTTGCTCAGTTAATTTTTCCCTGGATTAAATTATCGAATACTATTTTTTCCGATTTACCTATTCAGCGTTTGGAGTTAGATAGTCGAAAAATAATTCAAGGAGATACTTTCATTGCGCTAATTGGGTATGTTTTTGATGCCAGAAGGTTTATTGGCCATGCAATAAGTTCTGGAGCTAACATAGTCCTGGCTCAGTCTTGCTCTCAATACGCTCATGGTAGAATTGAATATATAGCTGATGTACCTATTATTTATATTAAAAATTTGAATATGCACTTGTCTGAGTTAGCTGGACGTTTTTACCAAAATAACTCAAATACTTTGATTGGTGTTACTGGAACCAATGGCAAAACAACAATTTCTCAGATCATTGTTCAATGGTTAGAATTGCTTGGGAAGAGAGCAGCTGTTATGGGTACAATAGGGAATGGTTTTTTAGATAATTTGAAAAAGACGGCTAACACTACAGGTAATGCTTTAGAAATTCAGCATATACTAAGTGATTTAGAACAACAGGGTGCTGAGTACACTGCATTAGAGCTATCTTCTCATGGATTACAAGAAGGAAGAGTAGGTGCATTAAAATTTTCTGCAGGTATATTTTCCAATTTAAGTCGCGATCATTTAGATTATCACGCTAACATGCGAGAATATGCTGAAGCAAAATTTTCTCTCTTTAGCAAACATTCTTGTCAGCAAATAATCATCAATGCTGATGACAAAATAGGCTCTTCATGGTTGAAACGTTTACCAAACGCATTAGCAGTTTGTCTTTCTACATCTCCTACTACTTCAAGCTCTGTTTTTACTCAATTAGTCGAGTATTCTAATTCTGGTATTAAAATTTCTTTTTCTGGTAAGTATGGAAAAGGTGTATTATCGGCTCCGTTTATTGGTGCGTTTAATGCTTCGAATTTATTATTAGCTTTTTCTTGTTTATTGGCTCTTGGTTTCGATAAAAAAAAATTGATTGAAAGTTCCTCTAAATTAGTACCGGTTATAGGACGTATGGAGTTATTTCAAGCGTCAGGTAAAGCTAAGGTTGTTGTTGATTATGCGCATACACCTGATGCGTTGAAAAAAGCTCTCATAGCGTTGCGTACCCATTGTTCCGGTCATTTGTGGGTAATTTTAGGTTGTGGTGGAGAACGAGATAGAGGCAAGCGTCCAATTATGGCTGCAATCGTAGAAAAACGAGCGGATAAGATTGTCCTAACCGATGATAATCCTCGTGGTGAATCGCCACAATTGATTATTGAAGATATGCTTAAAGGTTTGAAATATCCCTTACTTGCTTATGTTGAACATCATCGTTATGAAGCAATACGTTTTGCACTAAGTCAAGCGAAGGGAAAAGATATTATTCTTTTAGCAGGTAAAGGTCATGAAGATTATCAAGTTATGGCTAATGAGAGAATACATTACTCTGATCGCGAATCTGTGCGGCAGCTATTAGGAATTAATTGATGATTACAGTTTCCTTAAAGCAGTTGTCTAATCTGCTGAACGGATATCTTATTGGAAAAGATCTTAAAATTTCAGATGTTTCAACTGATAGTCGTAGTGTCGTTCGTGATGCATTATTTGTAGCCTTAGTTGGTAAAAATTTTGATGCGAATGATTTTGTTTACCAAGCAGTAGGCAAGGGTGCTAAGGCGTTATTGGTTAATAAGCCATTCAATGTTTCTGTGCCACAGTTAGTTGTAAGAGACACAACACTTGCGTTAGGACAGCTGGGAGCTTGGGTTCATCAAAATTGTGGGATGCCGACAGTTGCTATTACTGGAAGTTGTGGTAAAACCACCGTGAAAGAGATGTTAGTGAATATTTTATTAAAACAAGGTCGAGTTCTTTTCACGATTGGAAATTTTAATAATGAAATAGGTGTTCCTATGACTTTATTGCGTTCAACACCACAAGATGATTATGCTGTTATTGAACTTGGTTCGAATCACATTGGTGAAATAGCCTATACTGTATCTTTAGTTCAACCTGATATTGCATTAGTGAACAATGTAGGTGCAGCACATTTGGAAGGTTTTGGTTCTATTGAAGGAGTAAAGTGTGCAAAAGGAGAAATTTACCAAGGATTAAAATCAGGTTCAGTTGCTATAGTAAATTTAGATAGCAATGGTGGTCAATGTTGGGAGCCTTTTCTATTAGATAAAAAGGTTATCACTTTTTCTAAGCATAATAAAAATGCGGATGTATATGCATCTCGAATTACTCTTGATATTGATGGAAAGGCTCAGTTTTGTCTCCATACTCCCCAGGGAACTTGTGATATTCAGTTAAGCGTAGTTGGGAAACATAATGTTTCTAATGCGCTTGCTGCAAGTTCTCTGGCCCTGCAATTTGGGATTGATTTATCTGAAATTAGATGTGGTTTACTACGTCTAGTTAAAGTAAAAGGTCGTGTTGAACTCATTAAATTAACAGAGAAAATTAAGCTTATTGATGATACTTATAATGCTAGTGTCCCTTCTATGAAAGCTTCGGTTGATTTATTAGGCGTTTTTGAAGGTTTACGTTGGCTAATTTTGGGTAACATGACAGAGTTAGGAAGTGAAAGTCTTACACTTCATCGTCAAGTTGGAGAATATGCTGCTTCATTCAATTTTGAGTATGTTCTCACGTATGGTAGTGATGTAAAATTAATTAGCGATATTTGTCATGGATTACATTTTGATACTTACGGAAATATGGTTACATACATAAAACATAAGATCGAGAAACATAATGATAAGCGTCATACTTTATTATTTAAAGGGGCTAATAGTGTTGAAATGAATAAACTAGTGCTTTTATTAAGGAGAAGCATCAATGCTCATTTGGCTTTCTAAGTTATTACAGCCATATTTTTCCTTTTTTAGGTTGTTTGAATATTTATCATTTCGAGCGATTGTTAGCGTTTTAACTGCGTTAATGATTTCGTTGTTGATGGGACCTCATTTGATTAGGAGCTTGAGATTACTTCAGATTGGTCAGGTTGTTCGTACTAACGGCCCTAAATCGCATTTTAGCAAGCGTGATCGACCAACAATGGGTGGAATAATGCTTCTTGTTTCTATTATTGTTACAGTTTTACTTTGGACGGATTTATCGAACCTTTATGTATGGTCTGTTCTTTTTGTTTTAGTTGGATATGGAGCTGTTGGATTTGTAGATGATTATCGTAAAGTAGTGAGCAAAAACACTGATGGTTTACTTGCCCCTTGGAAGTATTTTTGGCAATCAATGATTGCTTTAACTTTAGCATCACTGCTTTACGCTTATGGTAAAAACACCGTTGCTACACAATTGGTCATCCCTTTCTTTAAGGAATTACTACCACAGCTTGGGTTGGGATACATTGTATTAACTTATTTTGTCATTGTTGGAACAAGCAATGCAGTAAATTTGACTGATGGTTTAGACGGACTAGCCATTATGCCAACTGTCTTAGTATCTGCTGGTTTTGCTGCTATCGCTTGGGCAACTGGTAATGTAAATTTTTCTAATTATTTACACATTCCCTATATTCCTCAAACTTCGGAACTAGTTGTTGTATGCACAGCTGTTGTTGGTTCTGGTCTAGGTTTTTTATGGTTTAATACTTATCCGGCACAGCTGTTTATGGGGGATGTTGGCTCATTAGCGCTCGGCGGGGCTTTAGGGATTATTGCTGTACTAGTTCGTCAGGAGTTTGTTTTGATCGTTATGGGCGGCGTTTTTGTAATGGAAATATTATCAGTGATTTTGCAGGTAGGTTCGTATAAATTACGTGGTCAGCGTATTTTTCGTATGGCGCCTATTCATCATCATTACGAACTCAAAGGTTTGCCTGAACCACGTGTAATTGTTCGATTTTGGATCGTATCAATTGTTTTGGTTTTAATTGGTTTAGCAACCTTAAAAATTCGATAGAAGCACGTTTTTATACCTGACAAATCACTCTGTTGGATTAGCGCAATGAACCGTTGGAAAACAATTAAAAATGTAGTAGTAGTTGGACTTGGTGTTACTGGTCTTTCCGTCGTTAATCACTTAAAGAAATTGCCTAAAAGGTTATTGATTAGAGTGATTGATACTAGGATGGATCCTCCAGGCAAAGAGAATCTTCCAGATTCAATAGAGTTAAATGAAGGTGGATGGAATTGTGATTGGTTATTTAGCGCTGATATAATTGTAGTTAATCCAGGAGTTTCTCTTTCTACAATAGAAATTAAGCAGGCAGTTGCACAAGGAATCCCTGTTGTTGGTGATATTGAGCTTTTTGCATGGCAGGTAATAAATAAGCCTATTATTGCTATCACGGGTTCAAATGGTAAAAGTACAGTCGCTGATTTAACCGGAAAAATAGCAAAGGAAAATGGGCTGAAAGTTGCGGTTGGTGGGAATATTGGTACCCCAGCTTTGGATTTAATTGAGGATGAAGTTGAGCTGTACGTTTTAGAGATATCAAGTTTTCAATTAGAAACTACCTCAAGTTTACAGTTAGTTGCTGCTGCATTTTTAAATTTCTCAGAAGATCATTTAGATCGTTATCGATGTATAACAGATTATCGTCAAGCTAAATTGCGCATTTTTAATCATGCTAAAGCATGTGTTGTTAATGGAGATGATTCGCAAACTTTCCCGGATAATTTCTCTAAAAAATTACTTGTATTTGGATTTAATCAATCGTTTTTTTTTGGTGTTCGTAAATATGGTGCGCAGGAGTTTTTAACTGTACATAATGAACCAGTAATTGCCTCTAGTTCACTTTCTCTTGTTGGTCGCCACAATGTTGCTAACGTTTTGGCTTCTTTGGCATTGCTATCAGAAATCGGTGTGGACTACAGTAAAGCTGTGGATGTGCTCAAATCCTATAGAGGTTTAAAGCATTGCTGTCAAGTTATTGTGGATAAATTCGGAATCAAATGGATCAATAATTCAAAAGCTACTAACGTTGCTGCTACTTTGGCAGCCTTATCTGGTATAGAGTGTCAAGGGACTTTATATTTATTGCTTGGTGGTGATAGTAAGGGTGCTGATCTTTCTGAGTTAAAATTAGTATTAGCAAGTTTAGATGTAAAATTGTGTTGTTTTGGCGTTGATGGAGGCAAGTTTATGTTCTTACATCCATCTGCTAGTTTATACAATTCGATGGAGTCTATTGTGATTGCAATAGATGCAAGTTTAAAAGAGGGTGATGTAGTAATGTTATCACCGTCTTGTTCTAGCTTGGATCAATTTAAAAATTTTTCGGAGAGAGGTGAGATATTTGAAAAACTTGCCAAAAATAGTCTTAGACTGAGTGATAATTAAGATGCTGTTAAAAACCTTTTCCAAGCTGAAAACGTTTTTTGTTTATCCTTATAGTTCTAAGCTCATTTTTGACAGACAGTTGGTATGGATTTCACTCTGCTTAATGATGATAGGTTTACTTGTTGTAGCTTCTGCTTCTGTTCCGATCAGTATACGTCTAACAAATCGTCCTTTCTATTTTATGTTTCGTCATTCAGTATTTTTAATTTTAGCCTTGTTTATATCAGCGGTAATTTTGCAAATTTCATTGCACTATTGGTTTAAGTATAGTTCAATTTTGCTTGCTATCTCATTCCTTTTCTTAGTATTTGTATTGGTCATGGGAAAATCAGTCAATGGTGCATCTCGATGGATTTCTTTAGGTGTGTTCAATTTTCAACCTGCAGAAGTTGCTAAGCTTTCCTTATTTGTATTTATGGCAGGATATTTAGTTCGTAAACAACAAGAAGTGCAAGAAACTTTCTTTGGTGGATTTATGAAGCCTATGATAGTGTTTGCATCTTTAGCTATTTTATTACTTGGTCAGCCAGATTTTGGAACAATAATTGTGATGTTAGTTACTTTATTTGGTATGCTTTTCATTGCAGGAGCAAAGATATCACAATTTATTGCACTTATGGTTTCCGGAGTTATAGCTATTATTGCTTTAATAGTGGCTAAGCCTTATCGTATGCAGAGAATTACTTCCTTCTTAGATCCTTGGCAAGATCCATTTGGAAGTGGCTATCAGTTGACTCAGTCATTAATGGCATTTGGTCGTGGTGCCTGGTTTGGTCAGGGATTAGGAAATTCAGTTCAAAAACTTGAGTATTTGCCAGAAGCTCACACTGATTTTGTACTTGCAGTGTTAGCTGAAGAGCTAGGCTTTGTCGGTGTTGTTTTAGTTCTTATGTTAATTTTCGTTTTGGTTATGAAAGCTATTTTTATTGGTGAGCAAGCTTTTAAAAATAACCAATTTTTTAGTGGTTATTTGGCGTTTGGCATTGGTATTTGGTTTGCGTTTCAAACATTAGTTAATGTAGGTGCTGTTGTAGGTATCATTCCGACTAAAGGGCTTACGTTACCATTGATTAGTTATGGTGGTTCAAGCTTAATTGTTATGTCTATTGCAATATCTATCTTGTTGCGTATTGACTACGAATGTAGGTTTTTGCTCCAGAATGGTTATTCTGCAGATAAAAAAATTAATGAAAAAGAATAAAAAAATAATGGTAATGGCTGGAGGAACTGGGGGACATGTGTTCTCAGGACTGGTCTTTGCTAAAAAACTTCAACGACGAGGTTGGAAAGTTTTTTGGCTTGGTAGCGCTGACCGTATTGAAGCAGATTTGATACCGAAGCAGGGTATTGAAATTAGTTTTATAAAAATCAGTAGTTTTTCAGAACAAGGGGTTTTGAATTTACTTAAAGTGTTCTTCCAGATTTTTTTATCAATTATAAAAACTAGGAAGTATATCAAAAGTTGGCAACCTGATGTGGTACTTGGTATGGGAGGATATATTAGTGGACCAGGAGGAATTGCTGCTTGGTTAAGCGGCGTTCCTTTAGTGTTACATGAACAAAATATGGTCGCTGGTTTAACGAATAAATGGCTAGCAAAAATTGCTAAGAAGGTTTTTCAAGCTTTTCCGGGTGCATTTTCGGCAGCAGAAGTGGTAGGTAATCCAGTGCGTGCCGAAGTAACGGAATTAGATTTTCCACGAGATCGTATGAAAGGACGAATTGGTCCTATTCGTATTTTAGTGATAGGGGGTAGTCAAGGATCACGAATCCTAAATGAAATCATGCCTAAAGTAATGTTTAAGCTGGGTAACGGTTATTGTGTTTTGCATCAAACTGGAAGGGGTGAGCAAAAAAGTGTTCTTGAATCTTATTTACAGGCTGATGTTACACAGAGTGAAGTAGTTGAGTTTATTGATAATATAGCACAAGCTTACGATTGGGCAGATCTATTGATATCTCGTTCTGGTGCTTTAACTATATCTGAGGTTTTAGTTGCTGGTATCGGAGCTATTTTTATTCCATTGACTCATAAGGATTGCCATCAAGTGCTTCATGCTAAGTATTTAGTAGAATGTGGTGCAGCAAAATTAATTGAGCAGTCAACATTAACTGTGCATGCTCTCGTTGATGAGATTGTTATGCTAAACAGAGAGCTTCTTATTGAAATGGCTAGTAATGCTCGCAAAGCAGCAAAGTTTGGAGCTGAAGAAATAGTGGCCGATGCAATTATTGCTTTAGCAAAGTGATGAGTTCAGATTCATGATCATGAAAGGTAGTAGAGATCTGATTAAAGTGTGCGCTGTTGTTCCTGAGATGCGTCGTGTGAAATCTATTCATTTTGTTGGTATTGGTGGTGCCGGAATGAGTGGTATCGCAGAAGTGTTGCTCAATGAAGGTTATCACATCAGTGGATCGGATGTGAATGAAACTTCTATAATTAGTCGATTGATTAGTAAGGGTGCTATTTTTTATCTTGATCATCAAGCAAGCAATATAGGAAAAGCAAGCGTGGTAGTAGTTTCAACTGCTATTAGTAAACAAAATCCAGAAATTATTGCAGCTCGTAAGCGTTGTGTTCCTGTTGTTAGCCGCGCAGAAATGTTAGCTGAATTGATGCGCTTTCGCCATGGGATCGCAATTGCAGGAACTCATGGAAAGACCACTACTACCGCCTTAGTTACCCAAATTTACTCAGAAGCTGGATTAGATCCAACCTTTGTAAATGGTGGTTTAATTAAAAGTGCCGGTAGTAATGCTCGTTTAGGATCCAGTCGTATTCTTATTGCGGAAGCCGATGAAAGCGATGCTTCATTTTTGCATTTGCAACCTATGGTAAGTATAATTACTAATATTGAAGCTGATCATATGGATACATATGGTGGAAATTTTGAAACCTTAAAGGAGACTTTTGTAGATTTTCTGCACAACTTACCATTTTATGGTCAAGCAATAGTATGTGTTGATGATCCTGTTCTACGTACCTTGATACCTAAAATAAGTCGTCCATTAATTACGTACGGTTTTTCAGAAGGTGCAGATGTACGGCTAGAAAATTATCATCAGCAGGGTTTGCAGAGCAAGTTTACTGTACTCCGTCGTAGCAAAAAAGATTTGGATATTACACTTAATATTCCAGGTCGTCATAATGCACTAAATGCTTTAGCAGCTATCGCTTTAGCAACAGAGGATAACATCGACGATAAAGTAATATTGTCAGCAATGGCTAAAACTCAAGGAACTGGGCGTCGTTTTGACTATTTAGGTGAATTTAATACAGGAAAAGGGAAGGTTGTTCTTGTTGATGATTATGGGCATCATCCAACAGAAGTTAATGTTACTATTAAGGCAGCTCGCACTGGTTGGCCGGAAAAACGTTTGGTAATGATTTTTCAACCTCATCGTTATGGTCGTACTCGTGACCTGTATGATGATTTTGTTAATGTACTAGAAAAGGTTGATGTGTTGATTATGCTTGATGTTTACGCTGCTGGTGAAAAATTCATTTTAGGTGCAGATAGTCGTTCTTTATGTCAAACAATTCGTAATCGTGGGATAGTTGCTCCAATTTTTATTGAAAAAGAAAGAATTTTACTTTCAGTTTTAGCCAATATTTTACAAGACGGTGACTTAGTGTTAACTCAAGGTGCAGGTGATATTGGTAAAGTAGCGAAGCAGCTTGCTACTCTTCAGTTAAATGTTAATAGAATGCAGTTTATATCAGAGATATAGAAATGTTTTGTGAAGTTTTGAGCAGTTTGTGTATCTCAATCTTTTAATTTATCACTTTCTGTATTTGATACTTTCAATTAGCCTAGTATAATTACGGGTAAAAACATTAACATTGCGTGTTACTTTCTTCTTTTGAAAAATTCAAGGGATTTAAAATCGAGCGAGGATAGCATGCTTTGATAAAGAATGCTTTAGGGGAAAATAGTTGTTTGTCTTATGTATCTCTAGTACAACGACATACTCCTGGTGGCTTATTTTTGCTAGTAGTTCTAGCGTCTATTGGTTCTCTTCTTTACTCAACATTGTCATGGATGTGGGATGAGCAGCGTTTACCACTTTCTAAAATGGTACTTAAGGGTGATTTGGATTACGTTACAGCGAGGGATGTACAGCTGGCTTTTGGTCAGTTGGAAAATATTGGAACATTTATGTCTCAAGATATAAATATCCTGCAAAATGCTTTGTCCTCAATCCCTTGGGTGTCACATGTTTCGATTCGTAAACAATGGCCTGATACAATTAAGATTTTTTTAAGTGAATATAATGCTGTAGCTATTTGGAATGAAGACCGATTTTTAAATGAGAAAGGAGATGTATTTAAGGCTGATGTTGGCAAACTAAAAGGTGATCGAGTCAAACTATATGGACCATTAAATAGTCATCAGGAAGTTTTAGCTGTTTGGAACAATGTATCACCTGTTTTTCAAGAGTTAGGTCTAAATATTGCCTCTTTAATTTTGAATGAGCGTCGCGCCTGGCAGATTATTTTGGATAATGGTATTTATCTTAAATTTGGTAAAAGATCATTAAACGAGCGAATAGAGCGTTTTTCAACGCTTTATAAAAATTTGGGAAGTAATGCCGAACAAGTTGATTATATTGATCTAAGATATGATACCGGAGCCGCTGTTGGTTGGCTACGCAAGCAGAAGTTAGGACAAGAGAGCGCATATGAGTAAGCCATCTAGTGACAATGTTATTGTCGCTCTTGATATAGGCACCGCAAACGTATCAGCTTTGCTTGGCGAGGTTTTGCCTGATGGACAGATTAACGTTCTGGGAGCAGGTACTACTCCATCTAGAGGTATGAAAAAGGGAGGAGTTAATGATCTTGAGTCAGTTGTTAGATCTATTCAACGAGCAGTAGACAAGGCTGAATTAATGGCAGAATATCAAATTAGTGATGTGTTTTTATCACTTTCTGATTCTCATATTGCAAGTCGAATAGAAAAGGGTATGGGCACGATTTCAGATCAAGAAGTGTCTCAAGAAGATATGGATCGTGCAATTCATACGGCTAAATCAATAAAGATCGGCAATGAGCAAAGAATTTTGCACGTGATCCCACAAGAATTTACCATTGATTCTCAAGACGGTATTAGAAATCCACTTGGACTTTCTGGTTTTCGTATAGAAGTAAGTGTTCATCTTATATCTTGTCATAGCGCTATGGCTAGAAATATTATTAAAGCTGTTGAAAGCTGTGGACTTAAAGTTGACCAACTTGTGTATTCAGGTTTAGCTGCTAGTAATGCTGTTATTACTGATGATGAACGTGAACTTGGTGTGTGTGTAGTTGATATTGGTGCTGGCACGATGGATGTATCTATTTGGACTGGTGGTTTTTTTCGTCATACTGAAGTTTTTTCTTATGCAGGTAATGCGGTTACTAGTGATATTGCGTTTGCATTTGGTATGTCTCTTAGCAGTGCTGAAGAAGTTAAAATTAAATATGGTTGTGCAATGAGCGAAATGATTCGTAAAGGTGACACAATTAATGTTCCAAGTATTGGTGGTCGTGTGTGTAGCTTAGAAAGACAGACATTGTCTGAGGTGATAGAAGCACGCTATACTGAACTAATGGGTTTAGTTAATCAGACTATTGATGTAGTTCAAAGTAAGTTACGTGACGATGGTGTTAAACATTATCTTTCAGCTGGTGTTGTTTTTACTGGAGGGGCTTCCCAAATAGATGGTTTGGCAGAATGTGCTGAACGGGTATTTCGTAATCAAGTTAGAGTTTGTAAGCCACTAAAAGTTGCTACTTCAACGGATTGCGTCAAAGAACCATATCATTCTACAGTGGTCGGTTTGCTTCATTATGCGAAAGATAATCAAGTAAGCGAGGATGTTGGATGTAGTGCATTCAAACCTCAGTTTGTGTTGAATTTTTTTGGTCGTTTGCGTAGTTGGATAAAAAAAGAGTTTTAATCTGGTCTAGAAAGAAATAGAAAAACGGAGATAACACATGTTTGAACCGATGATGGAAATGTCCGATGATGCTATAATTAAAGTTGTCGGGGTTGGTGGTGGTGGCGGAAACGCTGTAGAACATATGGTGCGTGAATCCATCGAAGGCGTAGAATTTATCAGTGTTAATACTGATGCTCAGGCATTGCGCAAAACAAGTGTAAGCAGTGTTATTCAGATTGGTGGCGATATCACAAAAGGTCTTGGTGCAGGAGCAAATCCACAGGTAGGTCGTGAAGCTGCTCTAGAAGATCGTGAAAGAATTAAAGGAGTTTTAAATGGTGCTGATATGGTGTTTATCGCAGCTGGTATGGGGGGAGGAACTGGAACTGGTGCTGCTCCTGTCATTGCTGAAGTTACCAGGGAGCTTGGTATCTTGACTGTGGCTGTTGTGACCAAGCCATTTAGTTTTGAAGGTAAAAAGCGTTTGGCATTTGCAGAGCAAGGAATTGAAGAACTTTCCAAGCATGTTGATTCTTTGATTACGATTCCAAACGAGAAATTATTAAAAGTCTTAGGCCGAGGTATCACATTGCTTGAAGCTTTTGCCAGTGCGAATGATGTTCTCAAGAATGCAGTGCAAGGCATCGCAGAGCTTATTACTCGTCCTGGTATGATTAATGTTGATTTTGCAGATGTGCGCACAGTTATGTCTGAGATGGGTCATGCAATGATGGGGAGTGGTGTGTCTAAAGGTGAAGATCGTGCTGAGGAAGCAGCTGAATCCGCAATTTCTAGTCCTTTGCTTGAAGATATTGATTTGGCTGGTGCGCGCGGCGTTCTGGTGAATATTACTGCTGGTTTAGATATGCGTTTAGATGAGTTTGAAATTGTAGGTAACACTGTTAAAGAATTTGCTTCTGATAATGCAACAGTTGTGATTGGAACGTCTTTAGATCCTGATATGACTGAAGAAATTCGAGTTACCGTTGTAGCAACAGGTATCGGTGCCGAGAAGCAGTCCGACATTGCCTTGACTTCGGGTACTCAAGCTAAGATTGCTTATTCCTCTCAAAAAGCAGTAAAAATTGAGGATACGCTAGGACAGTCTGTATCGGAAAATTCCCCAATAATTTCTCAACCTTCTGCTGTATCGCTAGAAAATAGTCAGGGTTTGAGAACAAAATCGGAAAAAGATGGTGGGTATTTGGATATTCCAGCGTTTTTACGTCGTCAGGCTGATTGAGGGAGATATATGATCAGACAACGTACTTTAAAGGAAATAGTTAAGACTACTGGTGTGGGTCTCCATTCTGGTCGTAAGGTGACGCTTACTCTTCGTCCTGCTGTTGCAAATGCTGGTATCATCTATCGTCGCACTGATCTTAATCCTCCCGTAGATTTTCCAGCTAATCCAGAATCCGTTCGTGATACTACGCTGTGCACAACACTGGTTAATGATATAGGCGTGCGTATTGCGACAGTTGAGCATTTAAACGCTGCACTTGCAGGTGTAGGCATTGATAATGTTATTATTGAAGTTGATGCATCTGAAGTCCCTATTATGGATGGTAGTGCTAGTCCTTTTGTTTTTTTATTACAACAAGCTGGTATCGAAACTTTGAGTGTGCCTAAACGCTTTATTCGTGTTAAGAAGACAGTGCGTTTTGAAGATGGTGACAAATGGGCAGAGCTTGTCCCATATAATGGTTTTCGTATGGATTTTAAGATTAAATTTAATCATCCAGCAATTGACTCTGATCAACAGCATTTACGTTTTGATTTTTCATTTCAAAGTTTTTTAAAAAAGATTGCACGTGCCAGAACTTTTGGTTTTATGCATGATATTGAATGTCTTCAACTGAAAAATTTGTGTCTTGGCGGTAGTTTTGATTGCGCGATTGTGTTGGATGAATATCGAATTCTTAATGAAGAAGGCCTTCGTTTTGAAAATGAATTTGTTGCTCATAAGGTGCTCGATGCTATTGGTGATTTATATATGTGTGGGCATGCTATCGTAGGCGAATTTCGTGCTTACAAGTCTGGACATGGATTAAATAATCGATTACTAAGAGCTCTTCTTGCAGACGAAGAAGCATGGGAATTAGCAGTGTTTGAAGAAGCAGTTGGCTCGCCAGTTGCTTTTGCTGAGCCTGGTTTATTGTCGGCATAGCTGATTTATGAAAAATTTGTACTAAAAGTTAATCGATATTTTTTTTGTTTATTTTTCCAAGTTCTACTAATTTTTTTAATCGTTTTTGAATCTTTGAGGAAGTAATCTTTGAGCTCATCAATATAGCTTGAGTGGTGTGCTTTGATGGTGTTTTAGGTTCTTTTTCTGGATTGTTAGTCATATAGTTAAACTGCTTGTTTCTGTATAAATCTGGATTGATTTTAATCCTCACTTTAGTTAGATAGCCGAAACCACTATCTTTTAATCGATTTAAGATCATTGGAATGTCAGAATCAATTTTTATTTTTAATGAGGCACTAGCACTTTCAATAATTAAGCAGTTTTTTCTCACATTTGCTACGCGATAATAATTAACTGTTTTTTTAGAAAGAATTTTTTTTAATTCCTGATTAATTTTTAAAAGTTTTTCCGCATGCTTTTGAATCGAATTGAGCTCCGATTTTGAGATAAGGTTCTGAAATAAAGTTGGGCGATGATTTCTCATAAATGGCATCATTGCTGAATTATCTTTGGGCATTCTAAGCCATATGTTCATGTAATAATAGAAGTTTATATATAATAGATATAAAAGTAACAAAACTTTTAAAATAAGTAGTGTTTTTTACCGTTGAAGTTGTTTAAATATAATCCGTTGGTTATAGTCGAGCTTTGAAATTTATTTTTTATCATGGTTTTACTGGCGTATAGTTTATCTCATGTATTCTTACATATAAAAAAAGTTGAAGCATATTGGAAGAGAGATTTTAAATAAATGATCACTAAGCTACTAACTAAATTTATTGGTAGTCGCAATGAAAGAACATTATGTTTTCTTAAGAAAATTGTAAAGAAAATTAATGACTATGAATCTAGGTTCGTATCTTTTTCCGACAGTAATTTAAAAGAAAAGACTATCGAGTTTCGTCAACGCATTAAGCAAGGTGAATCACTGGATAATTTACTTCCTGAAGCATTTGCAACATTGCGTGAAGCATCCAAGCGTGTATGTGGGATGCGACACTTCGATGTGCAACTAATTGGAGGGATAGTACTCAATTCTGGAAAAATAGCAGAAATGCGTACAGGTGAAGGAAAAACTTTAACGGCTACTTTACCTGCCTATTTAAATGCTTTAGCAGGTAAAGGAGTTCATATTGTAACGGTGAATGATTATTTAGCTAGGCGTGACGCAGAGGTTAATCGTCCACTTTTTGAATTTCTTGATATGAGTGTTGGTGTAAACATATCTAATATGTTGGTGAAAGAAAAAAAAGAGGCTTATCAAACTGATATTTTATACGGTACAAACAATGAATTTGGTTTTGATTACTTGCGTGATAATATGGTGTTCCGTAGTGAGGATCGTGTTCAACGTGAGCGTTTTTTTGCTGTAGTTGATGAAGTAGACTCGATCTTGATTGATGAAGCTCGTACTCCTCTTGTGATTTCTGGGCCTACAGAAAATAGTTCTGATCTCTATGCTTCTATTAATTCGTTGATTCCTTTTTTGCGTAGACAGGATAAAGAGGATTCAGAGGATTATCGAGGTGATGGACATTATACAGTTGATGAAAAATCCAAGCAGGTTTACTTAACTGAAACAGGTCAAGATTTTGTTGAGGAACTGCTGTTTCAAAATAATTTGATGAAAAGGGATGATACTCTTTATTCGCCAAGTAATATTAGTTTGTTACATCATGTTAATGCTGCTTTACGTGCGCATGTGTTGTATGAGAAGAATGTTGACTATATTGTTCATAAGGATGAGATTATTATTGTAGACGAACATACGGGACGCACAATGCTAGGCCGTCGTTGGTCTGAAGGTCTACATCAAGCGGTGGAGGCGAAAGAGGGAGTAAAAATTCAAAATGAGAACCAAACTTTGGCATCAATTACTTTTCAGAACTACTTCCGTTTATATGAAAAATTGTCAGGCATGACAGGTACTGCAGATACTGAGGCATTTGAGTTTCAATCAATCTATGGATTGGAGACAGTTGTGATCTCAACTAATAAGCCAATGATTCGTCATGATATGCCAGATATGATTTATCGCACTGAAACTGAGAAATTCAGAGCGATTATTGAAGATATTAAAGAGCGTGTTAAAAAAGGTCAGCCTTCTCTTGTTGGTACAGTTTCCATTGAAAAATCAGAATTACTTTCTAATGCTCTAAGTAAAGCTAATATTAAACATAATGTATTAAATGCTAAATTTCATGAACATGAGGCTGAAATTATCTCTAAAGCTGGCATGCCAAGCGCGGTGACAATTGCAACTAATATGGCTGGTCGCGGTACTGATATTGTGTTAGGTGGAAGTTGGAAAGAACAAGTTGCATCTTTTGATAATCCAACTCAAGAACAAATCAGTGTCATTAAAGCGAAATGGAAGATTCTTCATAATCAGGTGATTGAAGCGGGTGGGTTGCATATTATAGGTACTGAGCGTCATGAGTCTCGTCGTATTGATAATCAGTTGCGTGGTCGGTCTGGTCGTCAGGGTGATCCTGGATCTTCGCGTTTTTATTTGTCAATGGAAGATTCTTTGCTTCGTATTTTTACATCTGATCGTATTGCAGGTTTTATTCAGAGTGGTATGGATGAAGGTGAAGCAATCGAGAGTAAGCTGTTATCTCGTTCTATTGAAAGAGCTCAACGTAAAGTGGAAGGTCGTAATTTTGATATTCGTAAGCAATTGCTTGAGTATGATGATGTTGCAAATGATCAGCGTAAGGTAGTCTATGAGCTTCGAGATGAACTTATGAGTGTTGATACTATTACTGAAATACTTGAAAAAAATCGTAGTGATGTGATTACCTCAGTAATTGATGAATATGTTCCCTTGCACTCTTTGGAAGGAGGGATATCGAATATAGCTGATCTTGAAATACGTTTAAAAAATGATTTTGATCTTCATGTATCGATTCAATCTTGGTTGAATTTAGATGATCAGTTGAGAGAAGAGGAGATATACAAAAAAATTTTAGAAGAAGCTACTAGGGTTTATAAACAGAAAGAAAAATTATTGGGAAAGTTGGTGCTTCGTAATTTTGAGAAATCAGTTATGTTACAAACTTTGGATGTTCTTTGGAAAGAGCATTTAGTCGCTATGGACTATTTACGTCAAGGTATTCATCTGCGCGGTTACGCCCAAAAAAATCCTCAGCAGGAATACAAACGTGAATCTTTTGAGCTATTTGGGCGTTTTCTAGATTCGCTCAAATTTGATGCAGTTTCGACATTATCAAAAATTTCTGTTCAACAAAAGCAAGAAGTTCAACATGTTCAAGTTCATCCTGTAATGCGTGAAGGACGTAAGATAGGTCGTAATGAACTTTGCCCATGCGAGAGTGGTAAGAAGTACAAGCATTGTCATGGAAGAGTAGATTAGCATGGCGTATGCCCTATAAAACAGAGTCGCTTGAGCGACTTTATTTGTTTAAGGATGAGGTTAAATGCTAAAAATTATATGGTGAAATTTTTTCATGTTGTTGCAGCGATTATTTTGAATCGTACTAAATCAAAGATCTTTATCACTAAGCGTTTCAAAAATTTGCATAAAGGTGGTTACTGGGAATTTCCTGGTGGTAAAATTGAGGTTGGAGAAAATCCAGAAAAGGCGTTAGTTAGAGAATTAAACGAGGAAGTAGGAATAGTCGTCAAAAAGTTTAGTTATTTTGGAGGTTTATTCCACTGTTATTTGGATAGAAGGTTACAACTCGATTTTTTTGTAGTATATAGGTTTGATAATTATCCATTTGGGAAAGAGGGACAGGAAGGAAGATGGGTGAAAATAAATGAATTGGAAAATTATCAGTTCCCTGAAGCTAATACACGCATCTTGCAGAATATTAAAAAATTGTTAGGCGGTGGATTATGTCTTAATTTAGGTCCAGTCAGATAATACTATTGTGAAAAATAGATTCAGAAAATTTTATATGTTCGTTATATTTCTACACTTGGAATTTGAGATAACATGGAGAATGTTGAAATGATAAGGATTGGAATTTCAGGAGTAGCAGGTCGAATGGGACGTAGCTTGGCAAAGGTAACTCATTTGAATCAAGATATGATTGTTGTAGCAGGTTTTGAGCGTCCAGGTTCTTCCTTTATTGGAGTAGAAATTGGTGAGCTATATGGCGAGGTTAACGATAAAGTTGTTTTAAAAGATAGTTTAGATGAATCGACACCAGATTTCGATATTCTTGTAGATTTTACGATACCAGAGAACACTTTAAAAAATGTCAAGTTTTGTAAGAAGCATAATAAAAAAATGGTAATAGGTACAACAGGATTCAGTGATAAGGAACGTATTTTTATTGAAGAAGCAGCCAAAGAAATAGCTATTGTGATGGCCCCGAATTATAGCATAGGTATCAATTTGATTCTAAAACTGCTAGAAAAAGCAACAAAGGTAATGGGAAGTTGTTGTGATATTGAAATACTTGAGGCTCATCATCGTTGCAAAGTTGATATACCTTCTGGAACAGCCGTTAGGATGGGAGAAGTGATTGCTGAGACCATGGGAAACAATTTAAGCGATGTGGCTTTTTACAACCAAGATTCTAATTGTGCTGAACGTATTAATGGAGGAATTGGTTTTTCAACAATAAGATCTGGTGATATCGTTGGTGAGCATACTGTGATGTTTGTTGGCGTTGCTGAGCGTATAGAAATTACTCACAAAGCTTCAGATCGTATGGCCTTTGCTAATGGTGCTATTAGAGCTGTTGCTTGGTTAAATTGTCAGAAAGATGCAGGTCTTTTTACTATGATCGATGTTTTAGGATTAAGCAATCTTTAGCTTATACTACTTTATTCGGTGTTTACATGAAATATTCATCATAATTTTTTAAAGCAAAGCCTTAAATTATCCATTCATTATATATGAATTGTTGGATTTGACTTAATTATTTATTGAATAACAAACTTGTTTTTCAGGTCTTTCGTGCGCTATCTTTTTATATTATTGCTATAGCGATTATCTTTTATGTCATTGATGAACGTTGACACGTATTGTATACATCCTTAGACTGTCTGAGGATTATCTAAAACCTTCTTGATTTAGCAATAAATATAAATTAGAGAAGATGAGGTTAAAGTTCGATTTTTGCGTTTTTTATTCTGGAGGTATCTTGAGTAAATCAGCATTATTAGTGCTAGAGGATGGAACGGAATTTTATGGTATTTCTATTGGTGTGTATGGTTTATCAGTTGGTGAGGTGGTTTTCAATACTTCGATGACAGGATACCAAGAGATACTGACTGATCCTTCTTATTTCCAACAAATTATTACGCTTACCTATCCTCATATAGGTAATACTGGGGTTAGTTTAGAAGATGAAGAATCTTCCTTAATTCATGCGAAAGGTCTCATAATTCGTGATTTCCCTTCGGCGTTTTCTAGTTTTCGCAGTGAACAATCTCTTTCAGATTATTTAATTTCTCAGAATGTTGTTGGTATAGCTGATGTTGATACTCGTAAATTAACTCGTATTCTTCGTAAAAAAGGTTCACAAAATGGCTGTATTATTTCTGGAGAAAAACCTGATAGGATGTTGGCTTTGTCTGAAGCAAGAAAATTTCCTGGTTTAAAGGGAATGGAGCTTGCCAAGGAGATCACAACAAAGGAAATATATTGTTGGAAGCAAGGTTCTTGGAGATTTGATAGGGGTTTTTCTGAAGTAGAAGATGAGAAATTGCCATATCATATCGTTGTCTATGATTTCGGTGTAAAGCGTAATATTCTGCGTATGTTGGTCGATCGTGGTTGTCGATTAACGGTTGTTCCTGCAGAAATGTCAGCCGAAGATGTACTGGAATTAAATCCGGATGGTGTCTTTTTATCCAACGGTCCGGGTGATCCTGAAGTCTGTACATATGCTATTGAAGCAACAAAGGTTTTTTTAGAAAAAAGTTTACCAATTTTTGGTATTTGCTTAGGTCATCAAATTTTAGCCTTAGCTTCTGGTGCCAAAACAGTAAAAATGAAGTTCGGTCACCACGGTGCAAATCATCCAGTTCAGGATATTGAACATGGTGTAATAATGATAACTTCACAGAATCATAGTTTTGTAGTAGATGAAGTAACATTACCTAGAAACTTAAAAACAACACATAGATCTTTGTTTGATGGTTCTGTGCAAGGTATTCGACGTATAGACAAACCAGCATTTAGTTTTCAAGGGCATCCAGAAGCCAGTCCTGGTCCACATGATGCAGCACCGTTATTTGATCGTTTTATTGATTTGGTTAAACAGAATATAGCCTAGGAGAACATAGCAGTTGCTAAAAAATATTGAGATTAAAAGCGTCTTAATTCTTGGTGCAGGTCCTATTGTCATAGGTCAGGCTTGTGAGTTTGATTATTCTGGAGTCCAAGCTTGTAAAGCTTTACGCGAAGAGGGATATCGGGTTATTCTTGTCAATTCTAACCCTGCCACTATTATGACTGATCCTGATGTGGCTGATGTAACTTATATTGAAGCAATTCATTGGGAAGTTGTACGCAGGATCATTCTTAAAGAGCGTCCGGATGCTCTTTTGCCAACAATGGGTGGTCAAACTGCGCTTAATTGTGCTTTAGAGTTAGAAAAACAAGGTGTTTTAAAAGAATTTAATGTTGAAATGATTGGAGCTACTGCTAATGCTATTGACAAGGCAGAAAATCGCTCTCGTTTCGATAAAGCAATGAGATCTATTGGTCTTCAGTGCCCTCGCTCTGGTACAGCAAAAACCATTGAAGAAGCTTATACTGTTCTCGAGATGGTTGGTTTTCCTTGTATTATCCGTCCATCTTTTACTATGGGAGGGAGTGGTGGTGGTATTGCTTACAATGAAGAGGAGTTTGAAGAAATTTGTCTCCGTGGCTTAGATCTGTCTTCAACGAGTGAGCTTCTGATTGATGAATCTTTAATTGGTTGGAAAGAGTATGAGATGGAAGTCATACGCGATAAGATAGATAATTGTATTATTGTATGCACAATTGAAAATTTTGATCCAATGGGAATTCATACTGGTGATTCAATCACTGTAGCTCCTGCTCAAACGTTAACTGATAAGCAATATCAACTCATGCGTAATGCTGCTTTAGCAGTGTTGCGTGAAGTTGGTATTGAAACTGGTGGTGCAAATGTGCAGTTTGCTATTAATCCAAAAGATGGTCGTATGGTTGTGATTGAGATGAATCCTCGAGTATCTCGTTCTTCTGCTCTAGCTTCAAAGGCAACAGGCTTCCCTATTGCAAAAATTTCGGCAAAGTTAGCAGTTGGTTTCACTCTTGATGGGTTAATGAATGAGATAACTGGTGCTGTAACGCCTGCCTCTTTTGAACCAACTATCGATTATGTTGTAACTAAGGTTCCTCGTTTTAATTTCGAAAAATTTGCAGGTGCAAACGATCGCTTGAGCACGCAAATGAAGTCAGTAGGTGAAGTTATGGCAATAGGTCGAAACCAACAGGAATCATTGCAAAAAGCTTTACGTGGATTAGAGGTGGGTGTCAGCGGTTTTGATGAGATGGTTGATTTAGATGCTTCCGATGCATTAATAAAAATTCGTTATGAGTTAGAAAAAGCAGGTTCTTGGCGTATTTGGTATATTGCCGATGCGTTTCGCGCTAACATGTCTGTTGATGAGGTTTTTCAATTAACACAGATTGATCCTTGGTTTTTAGCTCAGATTGAAGATATTGTTTATTTGGAAAAAAGGATTAAAGTTATTGGTTTTTCTGGTCTTAATAAACAAGTGCTTACTAAAATGAAGCGCAGAGGTTTTTCTGATGCGCGTTTGTCTACAATCTTAGATGTTTCTGAAAACCAAGTTCGTTATTTACGCAACCAGTATGGAATTCACCCTGTCTACAAGCGTGTGGATACTTGTGCTGCGGAGTTTGCTTCTAATACAGCTTATATGTATTCTTCTTATGATGAAGAATGTGAAGCATATCCTACCAATAGAGAAAAAATTATGATCTTAGGCGGTGGTCCCAACCGTATTGGTCAAGGTATTGAATTTGATTATTGTTGTGTCCACGCATCATTAGCATTACGCGAGGATGGTTATGAAACAATCATGGTAAATTGCAATCCTGAAACTGTTTCAACAGATTACGACATATCTGATCGTCTGTATTTTGATCCAATTACGCTAGAAGATATACTGTCTATTGTTCGTGTTGAAAAACCAAGGGGTGTAATTGTACAGTTTGGTGGTCAGACTCCACTTAAGTTGGCTCGCGCTCTTGAAGAGGCTGGCGTACCAATCATTGGTACGAGCTCTGAGGCTATTGATTATGCGGAAGATAGAGAACGTTTTCAATTAGCCGTAGATAGCTTAGGTTTACTTCAACCTAACAACGCAACAGTAATGAAAATAGATCAAGCTATTGAAAAATCAAAGGAAATTGGTTTTCCACTTATAGTTCGTCCTTCGTATGTTCTCGGTGGTCGTGCGATGGAAATCGTATACGATGAGCAGGATTTATATCGTTATTTTAGCGATGCAGTGAGTGTTTCAAATGAGTCACCAGTGCTGCTTGATCATTTTCTTGATGATGCAATTGAAGTTGACATTGATGTCGTTTGCGATGGTAAATATGTACTTATAGGTGGTATCATGGAGCATATTGAGCAAGCGGGTATTCATTCTGGCGATTCTGCATGTTCTCTTCCTGCGCGTACATTAACTCAAGAAATCCAAGATCTCATGCGGGTACAAGTAAGGAAGCTTGCCTTTGAACTAAATGTTTTAGGACCAATGAATACACAGTTTGCGGTTAAGAATAATAAGGTATATTTAATCGAGGTAAATCCTCGAGCGTCACGTACTGTTCCGTTTGTTTCAAAGGCAACAGGTATACCAATTGCTAAAATTGCAGCTCGTGTAATGGTTGGGCAATCTCTTGAGTTGCAGGGTTTTAGAAAAGAGGTTATTCCTCCTTATCATTCAGTGAAAGAAGCTATTTTTTCGTTTAACAAATTTCCTGGTTCTGATCCGTTATTAGGTCCAGAAATGCGTTCAACCGGTGAGGTTATGGGCGTTGCTACAACGTTTGATGAAGCTTATGCTAAAGCAAAGTTAAGTTGCGGTGATGTGCATCCTAAATGTGGTCGCGTTCTTCTTTCGGTACGTGAAGCGGATAAAAAACGAGCTGTAGATTTGGCGTTTAAGTTGATTAAATTAGGTTATCAATTAGATGCAACTCATGGGACTGCAATTGCTCTTAGCGAGGCCGGTATTAATTCTCGTTTGGTTAATAAGGTTCATGAAGGACATCCACATATTCTTGACCGTATCGAAAATAACGAGTATGACTATATCGTGAACACCACTTCAGGTCGACAAGCGATTGAAGATTCAAGAGTTTTGCGTCGTAGTGCACTGATCGAGAAAGTGAATTATACAACAACATTAAATGCAGCATTTGCAACTTGTATGGCGTATGCGGTCGATGACTCTCACACAGTAACCTCGATTCAGGAATTGCATGAAAGAATTAAGAGAAGTTTGAGTTGATGATATAACAGTAAGAATTTTTTTAAAAAATACTATGGTTTCTTGGAGTGCATGCTTACTTTCATTAATTTAAGTATTTCAATTGTTACTTCTGACAAAATCTTTGGTATAGTATCTGGGAGCAGCTTTTTAAAGTTTTCTGCTGAGTTATGGTTAGCGACATCAGAAATCACGCGTACTACGATAAACGGTACATTAAATTGATGACAAGTTTGAGCAACGGCCGCCCCTTCCATTTCAACTGCAACAGCTGATGGAAAATATTTTTGGATGAATTTTCGATGTTTGGTATTACAGACGAAAGTGTCACCTGTACAGATGAGGCCTTCCATTACATGTGTTTCAATTTGAGAAGAAGCTCTCTTAGCAAGTCTGACAAGTTCTTGGTCGCTGGAGAAAACTAACGGTTGACCTGCCATTTTTCCCATTTTGTACCCAAATCCAGTCATGTTCACATCGTGATAACATAGTTTGCTTCCAATGACGATATCGCTAGGGTTAAGATTAGCACTGAAGGCGCCCGCGGATCCTATGTTGATGATAATATTGGATTGGTATTTTTCCAAAAGAGTGGCTACACCAATTGTCGCTGCAACTTTTCCGATACCAGATTGATTAACTACTATGTTTATATCGTTTAGTTTACCAAAAAAGAACTTACAGTTATTTGCGCTTGTCACCTTAGTCAGGGACATATTTTCTTTTAAAATGGAAACCTCTTGTTGCATCGCAGCTAGAATGCCAATTCTCATCGTGTTATTATATTTTAGAAAAGTGAACTTGGAATGAGTATACTATGAGAAATATTTTTGCCAAAAAATATTGTAATCGAATGCCAGGTAGGTTGATATGTTTAATTAATCTACTTATAATTCCGAGTTCTACGTGGTAGTTCGAAGCAGAGAGATTGACTACTGCTACTTAAGAAACTTATTCTTATCTTCGTAAGAGGAAATTATGTCTCTAAATAAACAAACTAAAGCAGCGATTATCGCTGAATATGCCAAGAGCGAAAGCGATACCGGTTCGCCAGAAGTTCAAGCAGCTTTGCTGACAGCTTCAATTAATAATCTACAAGATCATTTTAAAATTCATAAGGGTGATCATCATAGTCGTCGCGGTCTTTTATTTATGGTTTCGCGCCGTCGTAAACTTCTTGATTATTTAAAAGTTAAAGATCTCATTCGTTACCAACGTATAATAGAACGCTTGGATTTACGTCGATAAATTCATAATTTTAAGTTTGTTTATAAAAGGGGCACGAAAGCCCTTTTTTTATTCTCCAAACTTTCCCAAACAATCTCTGTAGTTTATACTATTCCAAATCGAGGTTGCTTCCAAAGTTTTTTTGCTGTTAATTGTGTTAAGGTTATATTTGTTGAAGCTGATCATAAGTTCATTGAAGATTTAGCTATTTGCAATGTACTAATACTTTTTTCTGGTTGCGATTTTTAATGTACGTTTATCATTAACTCAATCTAAGTTTTGCTTAGTGCAAGGAATTACAATGTTCGAAAAACCGGTTGTTAAGACATTTCAGTACGGAAACCATACAGTTACCTTAGAGACTGGCGTCATTGCGCGTCAAGCTACATCAGCAGTAATGGCCACTATGGACGATACAGCAGTATTTGTATCTGTGGTTGGTAAAAAAAAATCGGTAGAAGGTCAAGATTTCTTTCCTTTGACAGTGAATTATCAGGAACGCGCCTATGCAGCAGGTAAAATTCCTGGTGGTTTTTTTAAACGTGAAGGGAGGCCGTCTGAAGGTGAAATATTAACGGCACGTCTAATCGATCGTCCGATTCGTCCTTTATTTCCGGAGTTTTTTAGAAATGAAGTACAGGTTATTGCAACAGTGATGTCAGTTAATCCTGATATTCAACCTGATGTGGTTGCAATGATTGGAACTTCGGCAGCGCTTGCTATATCTGGTATCCCATTTCACGGTCCAATCGGTGCAGCTCGTGTCGGTTATTTAGATAGTCAATTGTTTCTTAATCCAAGTAATAAAGAATTAGCAATTTCTAGGCTTGATTTAATTGTTGCAGGTACTGAGAGCGCAGTGCTTATGGTTGAATCTGAAGCTGATAACTTAACTGAGGAAGAAATGCTTTCTGCAGTGGATTTTGGATATAAACAGCAACAAGTTGTAATTGATGCAATAAAAGCATTTTCGGCTGAAGTTGCGACGCCGGCTTGGGAGTGGAAAGCGCCATTAGAGAATGTCCAACTCAAGGCTCGTATCTCTGAATATGCAAGAAATCGTTTTGCTGATGCATACCAAATTACAGAAAAACTAGCTCGTTATGAGCAAGTTGCTTTAATTAAGAATGATGTTGTTGAAGCATTGTTAGAAGAAGATGAGAAATTGGATGAAAATGAGATTCGTAACTTGCTTTCTGCTTTGGAAAAAAAAGTAGTACGTGCTCGTATTATTGCCGGTAAGCCGCGTATTGATGGTAGAGGTAAAGATATGATTCGTGCGTTAGATGTACGTACTGGCATTCTTCCTCGTACCCATGGCTCTGCCATGTTTACTCGTGGTGAAACTCAAGCAGTTGTTGCTGTGACCTTGGGTACTCAGCGTGATGCACAAGTCATTGATGAATTGACAGGTGAGCACAAAGAACACTTCTTGCTGCATTATAATTTTCCTCCTTATTGTGTAGGTGAAACTGGTTTTATAGGTTCACCTAAGCGTCGAGAAATTGGTCATGGAAAACTAGCTAAGCGTGGTATCACAGCAGTTATGCCCTCTCTTGAAGAATTTCCATATACAGTTCGTATAGTATCCGAAATTACAGAATCTAACGGTTCTTCTTCGATGGCTTCTGTTTGTGCCGCTTCCTTAGCACTTATGGATGCTGGTGTGCCCATCAAATCTTCTGTTGCTGGTATTGCTATGGGACTAGTGAAAGAAGGGGATAATTTTGTTGTTCTTTCTGATATTCTCGGTGATGAAGATCATTTAGGTGATATGGATTTTAAAGTAGCAGGTACTAGCGAGGGTATTACTGCCCTTCAAATGGATATTAAAATAGAAGGAATTACTAAGGAAATTATGCAAATTGCTTTGAGTCAAGTGCAGAGTGCGCGTAAGCATATTTTATCTGTGATGGATAAAGCAATTTCTAGTGCGCGCAAAGAAATTTCTGAATTTGCTCCACGTATTCACACCATGAAAATTCATACTGATAAAATCCGTGATGTAATTGGTAAGGGTGGTGCTGTTATTCGTGCTCTTTGTGAGGAGACAGGAAGTACAATTGAAATCGAAGACGATGGTATAATTAAAATTGCTGCAACTTCTGATGAACAAGCCAAAGATGCAATTAATCGTATTAAAGCTTTAATAGCTGAAGTTGAGGTTGGAGCTGTTTATGTAGGTAAGGTTGTTCGCTTGGCTGATTTTGGTGCATTTGTCACTATTCTACCTGGTAAGGATGGTTTAGTACATATTTCTCAAATTGCTGATAAGCGTATTGAGAAAGTATCTGACTATTTGTCAGAAGGTCAAGAAATTCAAGTCAAAGTACTGGAAGTAGATCGTCAGGGACGGATTCGTCTAAGCATGAAGGAAGCAGCAAAAAGAACAGTTAAAATAGATATTGCGGATGCAGAAATTGAATAATTCTATTACTGCTATTATTTATGAAATATAGCGTGGCTTCTATACATCTTTAGTGTTGTTAACAGTACATGATTGGAGGACAAGGGAGCATTTTGCTTCCTTAATTTTGTTAATTAACGTCTATTAAACTTCGGAAAGTGATGCATAAAGTTTTTCTTATTGAAGCGACGAGTACATTCCTATAGATATCAAAATCTTATGTTTTTTATTTTCTGATTATTCAATAATTTGATGCCAATTTGATCTATGAAGTTTATTTATCCGTTGACAGGTAAATTACCGTCGCTTCTACAAGGTGCGATTCCTATAGTTGGTGCTCCAATTATGGTTTTAGCTACTTTAGCAATGGTCGTTTTACCAATTCCAGCATTTGTTCTTGACTTGTTTTTTACATTTAATATTGCTTTATCTATGGTAGTTTTATTAGTAACGTTTTACACTCGCAGACCATTAGATTTTTCTGCATTTCCTACAATCCTTCTCATTGCAACTTTATTTAGATTAGCGCTTAATGTTGCGTCGACTCGTATAGTGCTTCTTCATGGTCATGAAGGTTTTGGAGCTGTTGGTAGCGTTATTGAGGCTTTTGGCAACGTGGTTATTGGTGGTAATTACGCTGTTGGTCTAGTCGTATTTTTTATATTGATGATTATTAATTTCATGGTTGTCACTAAAGGCGCAGGACGTATTTCTGAAGTAAGTGCGCGTTTTACGCTCGATGCTTTACCAGGCAAGCAAATGGCTATTGATGCTGATTTAAATGCAGGTCTTATTGATCAAGATCAAGCACGAATTCGCCGTTTTGAGGTAACTAAAGAAGCTGATTTCTATGGTTCAATGGATGGTGCCTCCAAGTTTGTTAAAGGAGATGCTGTTGCTGGTATTCTAATTCTTTTTATAAATATTGTTGGCGGACTCTTGATTGGGATGATCCAATACAATGTAAGGTTCAGTGAAGCAATACAAATTTATGCTTTGTTAACTATTGGTGATGGCTTAGTTGCACAAATTCCTTCGTTGTTACTTTCAATTGGTGCAGCGATTATGGTAACTCGACAGAGTACTGACGAAGATATGGGTCAACAAGTTATCTTTCAGCTATTTAATAATCCTAAGGCTCTCATGATTACTTCTGGTATTTTAGGGGTTATGGGGGCTGTACCTGGTATGCCGCATTTTTCTTTTTTAATTTTGGCTGTTTTATCTGTTGCAGCTGCATACTGGATTTTTAATCAGCAGAAAAAAAAGATTGAAAAAACAAAGCTTACAGATGAAAAAGAGGCAGATATTTTTAGGCAGAAAGAATTGTCTTGGGGAGATGTACAACCTGTAGATGTCATTGGTTTAGAAGTGGGTTATAGACTTATTCCACTAGTTGATCGTGAACAAGGTGGCGAGCTTTTAGATCGAATTAAGGGAGTGCGTAAAAAGCTATCTCAGGATTTTGGTTTTCTTATTCCTGCTGTGCATATTCGAGATAATTTAGAGCTTACACCGAATGGATATCGCATTACCTTAATGGGGGTTGTTGTTGGAGAAGCAGAAATTCGTCCTGAAGAGGAATTAGCAATCAATCCAGGTCAGGTGTATGGTGTAATTGAAGGAGAGAAGACTATAGATCCTGCATTTGGTTTAGAAGCAGTTTGGATCCGAGGAGAACAAAGAGAGCATGCACAAGCATTAGGTTATACAACCGTAGATGCACCAACAGTATTAGCTACACATCTTAGTCAAGTGTTAACTAACAACGCAGCTCAACTAATTGGGTATGAAGAAGTTCAAAATTTATTAGAAATTTTAGCACGTAGTACACCTAAGTTAGTTGAAAATTTTGTGCCTGATCAACTTCAACTAGGAATTGTTGTAAAAGTTTTGCAAAATTTATTAAATGAAGCAGTCCCTATTCGAGATATACGAACTATCGTGCAAACTTTATCTGAACATGCTAGTAAAAGTCAAGAATCTGACATTTTAACAGCTGCTGTGCGTATTTCGTTGAGAAGATTAATTGTTCAGGAAATCAATGGAGTAGAGGAAGAATTACCAGTGATAACTTTAGTTCCTGAATTGGAGCGAATATTGCATCAAGCTATACAGGTATCAGGTGGGGAATCTTCTGGTATTGAGCCGGGGTTAGCAGAGCGTTTACAGACTTCATTAGGTCAAGTAACTCAAGAGCAAGAACTGAAAGGTGAGCCTGCCGTGCTGCTGACTTCTGGAGTATTACGTTCGACACTTGCTAAATTTGTTAAGAGCACTATTCCTTCCTTAAGAGTACTTTCTTATCAGGAAATTCCAGATGAAAAACAAATTCGAATCGTGCGGGCAATTGGTAATTGATCTATAGACGATTCAGCGATGGATATATACTTTGAAGATTAAACGTTTTTTCGCGAAAGACATGCGTTCAGCACTACTTCAAGTAAAAGAGGAGTTTGGCTCTGAAGCTGTAATTATGTCAAATAAAAAAATTACAGGCGGTGTGGAAATTGTTGCAGCAGTTGATGGTGAGCAGGTTAATACTTATTTGAAGAGTAAACGTAATTCTGAATTGAAAAGTAGTCCAACACAATTATCGTCGTACAGTCCGATGACTCAATCAATATTGAGTCAATTGAAAACGGATAAGGTTAGTTTGAAATCAAAATTTACTGTCGATACTACTCATTCTGTTGAACGATTTGCTAATTTACTTAAGAATTATGGTGAAAATTCTCATCAGATGGATTTTGATAAAAAATTAGGGAATGAAGATTCATTGTCAGCACCCTTGAAAAGACCAAGTAACAAGAATGTATCCAACAGTGATGGGATAAGTCCTGATTCTAAGTCAGTGTTAACTCAATTAATCTCGAAGGGACTAGAGGGAATGCATGAAGAAATGACATCTATTCGTCGTTTGCTTGAAGAGCAAGTTTCAGGTTTAATGTGGCAAGAGATAGAGCGACGAGAGCCTCTACGCGCTATGCTCATAAAACGCTTAGAGCGAATGGGAGTTGCATCTGAACTTGCAGATCAACTTGCTTGCTATATTCCGGAAAATACGCCACCAACAAAAGCATGGAAGGCTTTACTTGGCTTAGTGGCCGATCAAATTCCTGTGTCAAAAAACGATATTTTAAAACATGGTGGAATCGTTGCTTTACTTGGTCCAACTGGAGTAGGTAAAACGACAACGATTGCTAAATTAGCTACAAGAGCTGCTATGGAATATGGTTCAGATAATGTTGCATTGGTGAGTACTGATACTTATCGTATTGGCGCATATGAGCAGCTTTCTATTTATGGAAAAATAATGGGATCTCCGGTAAAAATTGCTAAAAATTCCAATGAATTAGCTGATATAGTATATCAATTAAGAAATCGTCGCCTGATTTTAGTTGATACTGCTGGAATGGGACAACGTGATGTACGTTTATCCGAACAACTAGATACTTTAATTCAAGAAAGTGGTGAAGTAATTCACAGCTATTTGGTGCTGTCTGCAACCGCACAGAGAGAAGTACTACAAGAAACTATTGAACATTTTAGAAAAATTCCACTTGCTGGTTGTATTATGACTAAGCTTGATGAATCGTTGGGTTTAGGTGAATTCGTTAGTGTAATAGTACAAAATGCATTACCCGTGGTTTATATAGCAAATGGTCAACGTGTTCCCGAAGACATTGTTTTAGCACAACCCAAATATATGGTTGAAAAAGCAAGTGAATTATTGGAAAAGTCGATAGATAACAAGCCTCATTATTGGAATCATGATTTGGATGATGGGCTTTAAGCGGCGAAAAATTATGATAGATAACATGATACATGATCAAGCTAGCGGCTTGCGTCGCTTAGCACAACCGTCTTTAACCAAAGTGATTTCTGTTACTGGTGGAAAAGGTGGAGTGGGTAAGTCTAACGTCGCTTTAGGCCTCGCGATTTGTATAGCTCGTCAAGACAGGAAGGTTATGGTGCTAGACGCAGATCTAGGTTTGGCTAATATTGATGTTATGCTAGGTATTCGTCCAAAACGTAATTTAGGTCATGTTTTAACAGGGAAATGTGCACTTAAAGATGCCATTGTTGAAGGTCCATATGGTATCCGAATTATTCCAGCGACTTCTGGAACGCGAAGTATGACGGAATTATCTTATGCGCAGCATGCAGGATTGATTCGCGCATTTAGTAGCCTAGAAGAGGATATGGATGTAATGCTCATAGATACTGCTGCAGGTATTTCCGATATGGTTATTAGTTTTTCAAGAGCTGCTCAAGATGTTATTGTGGTGGTATGTGATGAGCCTACTTCAATCACTGATGCATACGCTTTAATTAAGCTTTTAAGCAAAGATCATCATGTACAACGGTTTAAAGTTGTTGCGAATATGGTTAGAAGTTATCGTGAAGGAAGAGAACTATTCGCGAAATTAACTTTTGTTGCAGAAAGGTTTTTGAATGTAACTCTTGAACTTGTAGCATGTATTCCATTAGATGATAAGGTTCGTCAATCAGTTAAAAAGCAAAAAATTGTTGTTGATGCTTTTCCTCGTTCTCCAGCAGCGTTAGCGATTAGCTCTTTAGCCAATAAAATTTTAACATGGCCTGCCCCTAAAACGCCAAGTGGTCATTTAGAATTTTTTCTAGAACGGCTACTTAATAATCAAGCAGGGATGGGAGAATCATTTGGTGAATAAAGCGCTGACTTATGAGCAATTTACCAATGACAATAGTCAAAAGTTTTTTTTAGAGAAACATTCTGTGTTAGTTAAGCGTATTGCGCATCATTTATTAGGTCGTTTACCACCTAGTGTTCAGGTTGAAGATCTGATTCAATCAGGAATGATTGGGTTACTTGAGGCTAAAAAAAATTACGATGGAATGAAAGGAGCTAGTTTTGAAACTTACGCTGGAATTCGTATTCGTGGTGCAATGTTAGATGATATTAGACGTGGTGATTGGATTCCTCGTTCTGTACACAAGCGTAATCGAGAGATTAGTCAAGCAGTTTCCTTTCTTGAAGGTAAACTTAACCGTTGCCCAACTGATTTTGAAGTTGCGAAACACTTAAATATGTCGCTTGATCAGTATCATACTATTTTGATAGATGTGAACTCTTCTCGATTGATAGGGCTTGAAGATTTAGGAATATCAGATGATTCTATATCTTCGGGAAGTGAGGATGATACTCCATTCAATGGAGTTGTTAAGGAATCTTTTCGTAAAGAATTGATAGATTCGATCAAAATGTTACCACAGCGTGAGGCTTTAGTGCTTTCGCTTTATTACGATGAAGAGTTAAACTTAAAAGAGATTGGTGAAATCGTTGGTGTAGGTGAGTCTCGTATAAGCCAAATACTTAGCCAATCAATGAAGCGTTTACGTATGAAGTTAGGTGATTGGATAGAATATGAATGATAATTAATAATGTTAGATTTCACTGGAGGTAATTTTGAATAAAAATATGAAAATTCTTATTGTTGATGATTTTTCGACAATGCGTCGTATCGTTAAAAATTTACTTCGTGATTTAGGTTTTAATAATACGCAAGAAGCTGACGATGGTCTTACCGCATTACCTATGTTGAAAAGAGGAGGGGTTGAGTTTATTGTTACAGATTGGAACATGCCAGGCATGCAGGGTATTGATTTACTAAAAAGTATTCGTGCTGATAACGAACTTAAACATCTTCCAGTATTGATGATCACTGCTGAAGCAAAACGTGAGCAAATTATTGAAGCGGCGCAAGCAGGAGTAAATGGTTATATTGTAAAACCTTTTACAGCTGCCACTCTTAAAGCAAAATTAGAGAAAATTTTTGAGCGGCTATGAGCGTTTTTGTAAGTTTCAATTAATCAGTAAGGCTAATTTTAAATGATTTCATTAGAACAGGCAAAGCAACTTATTAAATTGCTAGAACAAGGACAACAGGAGGAAGCTGATATACTTGTAAAAGTAATTTATGAAGGTAGCGAAAACGCTATGCTTCAGGAAATAGGAATTTTGACTCGTGATTTACATGATTCTCTTAAAGAGTTTAATTTAGATGAAATTACCAATAATGAAATTCCGAATGCGAAAGAACGACTTCAGTATGTTATTGATAAAACTAGGTTAGCAGCGAATAAAACTATGGATGCTGTTGATGAATGTATGCTTATTGTCGAAAATTTTCATAGTGTTTTGCTTGAAGTGCGACCTCAATGGAATGAACTTATGTCTGGAAGGATAAAATTAGCTGAGTTTAAATCACTTTGTCACAAAATCGATGAGTTGTTGAGTAAAGCTGAACGCAATAACCCTGGATTAAAAAAGCAGCTCACTCAAATATTAACAGCTCAAGATTTTCAGGACTTAACAGGTCAAATGATTCAAGGTGTCATTACATTAGTAAGTGAGGTTGAATTTAGGCTTGTTCAGATTTTAACTGTATTTGGAGAAAATCAAAATAAAGAGAAAAAAAATAATCAAAAGGTATCACTTGAACCTTCTGGACCTGTTTTGAATGCTAAAAAGAAAGAAGATGATGTAGTTTCATCTCAAGATGAAGTGGACGATTTGCTTGCAAGTCTTGGGTTTTAAGGAGTAGGTATGAGCTACGATTTAGATGAAGATATTCTGCAGGATTTTTTGGCAGAAGCATGTGAAATACTTGATTTACTTTCTGAGCAGCTAGTTGAACTCGAAAATAATCCTGAAGATAAAAATTTACTTAATGCAATCTTTCGTGGTTTTCATACAGTTAAAGGTGGCGCTGGATTTCTTTCCTTATCTGCGCTTGTTGATATTTGTCATGGTGCAGAAAATGTTTTTGATATCTTAAGAAATGGACAACGTTCAGTAACTTCAGGTTTGATGGATACTATGCTTCGGGTACTTGACTCTGTAAATGAGCAATTTCAAGCTCTTCAACGGAAGGAGCCGTTAATTCCAGTAAATCAAAATTTGTTGAATGAGTTGCAGTATTTATCCAAACCAGAACTTGATAATGGTCATGAATTAATTTCTCAAGAGTTAAATGATGCTATTGAAAAGAAATCCGAAACGGGTGGAGCAGTTGATGATATTTCTCAAGATGAATTTAGTAAGCTATTAGATGAGCTGCACGGTTCTTCTCAAAGAGCATCCAGAAGAAATGTTAAACTTTCAACTTTAAAAGATTCAACAGTTAAGTCAAACAATGACAATTTAATGACAGAGGATGAATTTGAAGAATTATTAGATGATTTACATGGTTTAGGTCAAGGTCCAAAGCCAATGTTGGCTCCCGGTACTTCTATTTCAGAACAGTTAGAACCTACTACTCAGTTGAAAAAAATTCAAGTTTCTGAAACTACGGTTCGTGTAGATACTTCAACACTTGATACTATTATGAATATGGTGGGTGAATTAGTTCTTGTCCGTAATCGTTTATTAAGCTTAGGTTTAAACAGTAGCGATCAAGAAATGTTTAAGGCAGTGTCTAATTTAGATATTGTTACGGCAGATTTACAAGGTGCTGTAATGAAAACTCGTATGCAGCCGATCAAGAAAATATTTGGTCGATTTCCAAGAGTAGTTCGTGATTTAGCTCGTAGTCTGAAAAAAGATATTTCTTTAGAAATGAATGGTGAAGATACTGATTTAGATAAAAATTTAGTTGAAGCTTTAGCAGATCCATTAGTCCATTTAATTCGAAATTCAGTTGATCATGGTATTGAGATACCAGACGATCGCATAGTCTTAGGTAAATCCCGTGTTGGTAAAGTTATTCTTTCAGCCTCCCAAGAAGGCGATCATATCGAACTTTCTATTACTGATGATGGTGCTGGTATGGATCCTAATAAATTGCGTAAAATTGCAGTGCAACGTGGTTTGATGGATAAAGATACTGCTTCTCGTTTAGATAACAAAGAATGTTTTAATCTAATTTTTATGCCTGGTTTTTCTAGTAAAGAAAATGTATCAGATATTTCAGGTCGTGGTGTTGGTATGGACGTTGTAAAAACTGCGATCAATACTTTGAATGGTTCTATTGATATCGATTCTGAAATAGGTAAGGGCACTAAGATTACTATTCAGGTTCCTTTAACGTTAGCTATTTTACCAACCTTAATAATAGGAGTTGGTAAATATCCATTTGCTTTGCCACTTGCAAATGTAAATGAGATTTTTCATTTGGATCTCAGTCGTACCAATGTTGTTGATGGTCAATTGACTATTATTGTTCGTGATAAATCTATTCCACTATTTTATTTGCAAGAATGGTTAATTCCAAAATCAGATTCGATTAAAGAGAGTGAAGGACATGGCCATGTTGTTATTGTCCAAATCGGAGTACAACGAGTCGGTTTTGTTGTGGATGCTTTAATTGGACAAGAAGAGGTAGTTATCAAACCGTTAGATAATCTTCTTCAAGGTACTCCAGGAATGGCTGGTGCAACAATTGCAAGTGATGGTCATATCGCGCTGATTTTGGATGTTCCAGATTTATTAAAGCAGTATGCAGCTATTTTTCGGATTTAAATTGCTTTTTTGAAAGGAAAACTATGTTGATAAAAGTATTAGTTGTTGATGATTTAAGCTTTTTTCGTCATAGAATCAGCGAAATCATTAACTCAGTTACGTTTAGAAGTCATTGATGTTGCTATTAATGGAAAAGATGCTGTTGAGAAGATTAAATGTTTAAAGCCAGAGTTATTATTACGGATATTAGAGATGTCTGTTGTGAATGGTATAGCTGCTATAAGAAAAATTATGGCAACATGTCCGACTCCTATTCTTATGTTTTCATCTTTGGGTTATAACGGAGAAAAAGTCAAATTAGATGCTGGAGCGTTAGATTTTTTACCTAAAAATTTTGAAGCTATTTCCTATAATCAAAATGAAGGAGTTAGCTTGCTTAAAGAGAGAGTTCTTCAAATTTCTAAAATAAAAAAAAGTGTGTCGGTACAACGAACGCTTCTTGAGAAAAGGAGTGCTGGTGTTTCTTTTTCGCGTTTTAAAGCATCCGACAAAAAGTATCAGTTGACTGCTATAGGTGCATCAGTAGCTAGTCCAGTTGCACTACAGAAAATTCTTGCTCAGTTACCGGCTAATTATCCACATCTTAATTGTGCTGATTCAGCATATGCCAGCAACGTTTACAACGGCTTTCGCGAGTCGTTTGAACTAACTGTGTATAAGCAAAAGACGGCGATATACTTTTCCCAGGTGTTGCTTATTTAGCTCCTGGTGGAAAACGGACGATGATTGGTGAATCAGCCTGGTTCTCTGCTAACTTGCAGATTACTGATGATGGAGCAGGAATGAATTATCAACCGTGCGTTGATGTTACTTTTAATTCTGTCGCGAAGATTTATTCTGGTCAAGTATTATCTATGCTATTAACTGGAATGGGAGCTCGTGCCCTAAAAAAACAGGTGCTACTATTTGGACTCAATGATGAAGAGAGTTTTGCCGTGTGTGGGATGCCTGAAGTTGTAGTAAAAACCGGTATCTCGACTGAAAATTTACCGTTGGATCTTATAGCTGAACGAATGTTAGTCGAAGTTGTTGTATTATAAGAGGATTAATAGTGATTGTTTGGAGTACCGCGAACCAAAAAGGGGGAGTTGGCAAAACAACTACCACTATAACTCTAGCCGGTTTGTTGAGTAAACAAAATAAGAAGATCTTGTTGATTGATACTGATCCGCATGGTTCTTTAACAGCTTATCTTGGCTATAATCGCGATACCATCCATATGAGTTTATTTGAACTTTTTCAATTTAAAAAAATTAGGAAACAAAACATTCTTTCAATAATTTTGAAAACGAATATGCATGGAGTTGATATTGTTCCTGGACATATTTCATTGGCGACATTAGATCGAGTCATAGTAAACAAGAGCGGAATGGGGCTTATTTTGAAGCGAGCCTTATTTGAGTTATATAATGATTATGATTATGTTTTGATCGATTCTCCCCCTATTTTAGGTGTTATGATGGTGAATGCCTTAGCGGCGAGTGATCGTGTACTCATTCCAGTACAGACAGAGTTTTTAGCTATGAAAGGTCTAGAATGGATGCTTCGTACATTAGGGATGATGCAAAAATCTCGTGATAGAAGTTTTAAAATAACAATTATACCAACGATGTACGATAAACGGACTAATGCTTCTTTAAAAACACTCAATCAGCTTAAAAAAAAATATTCGAATTGGATGTGGGATTCAGCGGTACCAATTGATACTAAATTTCGAGATGCTAGTTTAAGGCATTTACCCATATCTCATTTTACGACATATAGTCGCAGCCGTGGTCTCATGGCCTATAGTCAGTTACTTTTATATCTGGAAAGATTAAATGATGATGAATAATGATCTATTATTTTCTAGTAAACGAGTTCTCGAAGATTATTTTTCAGCTTTACTTGATGGAGAGGATGAATATTCAGTTGTTGAAGATCTTGAAGAAATAAATTTATCTACAGAAATAGAATTGCAAATGCTTAGAAAAGCAAGATCAAGGGAAGGAAGTTGCTATTTACTAGAAGATAGAGAGACTAAGATTTCCTATCTTCAAAATGTTGAAGGACTTTTAAGCCAATTAGAATCAAGTAAGTCGAATGAAAAATTAGGGTTTGAGGAATTTTTTGAAAAGGAGGAGACCCTTCGAATTGAAAAAAAAGATGTATCAGTTGTAGAAAAAATTCAGGGTATTAGCAGTCAATTTTCCAACTGGAATGTTAAGCGTATTAAAAAAATTCCAGTGCTATATTTCGAAATTAATGCTATTACTTTTGCTGTTCCTTTAGATGAACTAGGCGGTGTTTATCGTATTAAGAAGTTAAATCATTTAATAGGAAAACCTAATTGGTATTTAGGATTACAGATTAATAAAAATAGTAAGCTTAATGTTGTCGATGCTGTGCAATGGGGATTATCTGGAAAAGGTAATTGCGAAGATTATAGGAAACCGTATCAGTATATAGTAATGCTTGGAAAAAGCACGTGGGGCTTGGCAAGTACTGACGTAAAAAGTACTGAAATTTTAGATATAGATAAAATCTACTGGCGTAAAAATACAGGTAGACAACCTTGGCTTTCAGGTATGATAAAAGAAAAAATGTGTGCTTTGATTTACGTTGAAGCATTAGTGGTTATGCTTAGTGCGGGTCTTGATATAAAAGCATTAAACAATATATTAGTTTCGACACAGACTTAAAGAGGGAAAATATGTCTCAATCTAATGAAGAGGTTCTCCAATGGGTTACGTTCCAATTAGAGGGAGAAACTTACGGTATCAATGTGATGCAAGTACGTGAAGTATTACGTCATACTGAAATTGCTCCAGTACCAGGTGCTCCTATCTATGTGTTAGGTATTATTAATTTGCGTGGTAATGTCGTAACAGTTATTGATACGCGTTCTCGTTTCGGTTTGGAAGAAGGTAAAATTACAGACAATACACGTATTATTGTGATTGAATCTGAATCTCAAGTAATTGGTATTTTAGTTGACAGTGTCGCAGAGGTAGTCTATTTACGTTCTTCTGAAATTGATACTACTCCAAGTATTGGTAGTGACGAAAATTCTAAGTTTATTCAAGGCGTTAGTAACCGAGATGGAAAATTATTGATTTTGATCGATCTTAATCAGCTACTCTCTAACGAAGAATGGAATGAGATAACTTATCATAATGGTGATTAAATTTTTATTAAACACTCCAATTTTTTTGAGTGTTGTTGCCTTACTCACACTTGTTTTTGTTCTATTGGTATTGCGTTTAAGGTTTTGGATCTCAAGCAAAGAAAAACGTCAAAATAAAGAAATAAAAGAGCTAGAGAAAAGGCTACGCAAGGCAAATCAGCAATTATTGGAGTTTCGTTCAATAGTCGTGGGTCTCGGAGAAAAGGTCAGTGGACAACAAGGTGTTGTAGAGAATCTTAGAGAGAGGGTTTTTAAGTTAGAGTATACAGATGATAATGATCGTCTTTATACTAGAGCCACTAAGATGGTTCAGTTAGGCGCAGAGTTACATGAGTTAATTGAAGAGTGTGAGTTACCGAAAGCGGAAGCCGAGTTTATGATGTCTCTTCAAAAAAAGTTGACAGGGCAGGAAAAAATTCCACCACTTGAGATAAATCCGGATACAAAATCTTAAGTGAGGTTGCTTTTATCTTGATTTAAAGATGAAAAGGGGTTCAAATTATTTTTTGTTTCTTTTGCCTAGGAATAACTGTGATAGTATACACTTTATGTATTTTCATGATGACAGAATATGCTTGAAGTTAAGCACCTAACGTCTATTCGTAATGATAGAATTATTTTTAAATCTCTTTCTTTTAAAATAAAATTTGGTGAACTTGTCCAAATAGAAGGCTACAACGGTGCAGGCAAGACGACACTATTGCGTATTATCGCTGGCTTTGGTAGTTGTGATGATGGAGAGGTATATTGGAATAATGAAAATATTGCAATTAATCGGGATATTTTTCATCAGCATTTGCTGTTTCTCGGTCATCAAACTGGTCTGAAGCGTGAATTGACTGCATTTGAGAATCTTAATTTTTACCAGTGTATTCATGCACCTGATTTAAATAATAGAAATATAATTTATCGGGCCTTAGCTAAAGTTGGTTTAGTGGGTTCCGAAGATGTACCTGTTGCTCAGCTGTCTGCTGGTCAACAACATCGTGTTGCGCTGGCTAGGTTATGGTTAAGCAAGAAAAAATTGTGGATTTTAGATGAGCCAATGACAGCAATAGATTCTCAAGGTACAAAAATCTTGAAGAAATTATTTTTAACACATGTAAAAGAGGGGGGAATTTTGATGCTAACCACTCACCAAGATATGTTTATTAACAATTCAAAATTAAGAAAAATAAGATTAGGTACTTAAAGGATGGTTTCAAAGTTGCTTCTCATTGTTTATCGTGAGCTTCTTATCGTTTCTCGTCGTCGATCTGACATGTTTAATCCATTGTGTTTTTTTATAATGGTTATTGTCCTTTTCCCTTTGAGCATTGGACCAGAACCGAAGCTTCTTTCTCGAATTGTTCCTGGTATTGTTTGGGTAGCAACTTTACTTTCAGCGCTTTTATCGCTGGAACGATTATTTCACGATGATTTTCAAGATGGTACATTGGAACAAATGATGCTTGTGCCTATCCCTTTATCATTAATTGTCTTTGCTAAAGTAATAGCGCACTGGATGATCACTGGATTGCCGCTGATATTAATCAGTCCTTTATTATTGGTTTTATTATCGCTAGATTTGAATACTTGGTTAGCTATTGTTTTAACTTTGTTAGTAGGAACACCTACACTCAGTTTTATTGGTGCTATCGGTGTTGGTTTAACAATTGGTTTATCTAAAGGAGGACTACTACTTAGTTTGTTGATATTGCCTCTGAGTATACCCATTTTAATTTTCGCTACCTCAGCAATTAATGCTGCCTCCTTAGGAATGCCTTATAATGCTCAATTAGCAATGTTAGGCGCTATCTTTATGGGAACTATGACTTTGACTCCATTTGTAATTAGTGTGGTATTGCGTATTAATGTAAATTAATTTTTTTATTAAGCTTAGCTCGCTCTTTTATTATGGTTATAAATGGTGGCTATTTTTGAAATTAAGAAGCAAGCAGTGAGAATGACATTAATGTGGAAATGGCTTTATCCTTACACAAAATTTGAATCGGTTTATCAAATATGTGGTAAATTATTTTTATTGTTTGCCGTATTAGCGTTGTTATTTCTTTCTATTGGAACAATATGGGGACTTATGTATGCCCCTCCAGATTATCAGCAAGGTGATGGATTTAGAATTATTTATATTCATGTACCTTCAGCAATTTTGTCTATGAGTATTTACATGTCTATGGCACTTGCTGCTTTTGTCGGGCTTGTTTGGCAAGTTCAATTATCCAATATGGCGGTTGTTGCTATGGCGCCGATTGGTGCCGTATTTACTTTTCTTGCGTTGTTCACTGGTTCGATTTGGGGCAAAACGATGTGGGGGACTTGGTGGGTATGGGATGCACGTCTTACGGCTGAGTTAGTTCTTCTTCTCCTTTATTTAGGTGTGATTTCTCTTCATCATGCATTTAATGATCAAGAAGTTGCAGTTAAGATCTCTAGTGTTTTAGCGGTTGTTGGTGTGGTTAATTTACCAGTTATTCATTTTTCAGTGGAATGGTGGAATACTCTTCATCAAGGTGCGACGATTACTAAGTTTGAAAAACCTTCGATTTCAAATGATATGCTTTGGCCGTTGCTTTTTAATATTTTTGGTTTTGCTTTTTTTCACGCTACGATCATCATGGTTCGCATGCGCAATGAAATTATTCGTAAAGAGAGAAATCGCTTGTGGGTTATTGAGCTTGCAAGAAAAAATGTGAGAGATAGTTAAATGTATTTTGAATTGAACGAATTATTTTGTATGGGTCGATATACTATTTATATATGGGTTGCCTTTGGTGTTACTTTTCTTTCTATGTTTGTTCTGCTTATCTTCAGTGTTCGTCAAGGTCGGAATCTCTTAATTGAAATTCAGGCTAAAGTTGAAAGGAAAGTACATATCGAAAAGTTGGAGAATACTTTATGACTTTCAGATGTCGTAATCGGTTTGGTATTGTTCTTCTAATATTTTCGGGTATTGCTTCAACTGTTGCTTTGATGCTTTATGCACTGGAGCAAAACATAGATCTTTTTTATACTCCGACAGAGTTAGTAAAAGGTAAGAAACATAATGGAAAAAAACCAGAAATTGGTCAGCGTTTGCGTGTCGGTGGCATAGTTGTTGACGGTTCTCTTAAGCGCGATGTAAATTCTCTAAAAGTAGTTTTTGAACTACGCGATGAAGAATTTAAGGTGACAGTTATTTATGATGGAATTCTTCCGGATTTATTTCGTGATGGTCAGGGAATTGTTGCACAAGGTATTCTTGTCGATAGAACAACATTTGAAGCATTTGAAGTTTTAGCTAAGCATGATGAAAAGTATATGCCGATTCAAGTAGCAGAAGCAATGAAGAAAACCCATAAACCTCTTCAGTATTCAGAAAAGCAAAAGAAAGGAAACATTCGATGACTGCTGAAATTGGTCATTTCTCATTAATTCTTTCATTAAGTATGGCAATATTACTAAGTGTTCTACCTTTGATTGGTCTATCTCGAGGCAATGTCATTCTAATTGACTCTGCTAAACCCTTATCTTTCGGAACATTTTGTTTAATATTAGTATCGTTTGTTACTTTACTATGGGCGTTCTATACCCATGATTTTACATTATCTTATGTAGTAATGAATTCAAATACACAATTACCTTGGTACTATCGATTAAGTGCAACATGGGGTGCCCATGAGGGTTCGTTGTTGTTGTGGGTATTAATTCAGGCAGGTTGGACTCTTTCCTTAGCGATTTTTAGTCCTGGTATACCTCAAAAATCAATTGCCCATGTATTATCAATTATGGGAATGATCACTGCAGGTCTTTTGCTGTTTATTATAATGACCTCAAACCCGTTTTTGCGTACGTTACCATTTTTCCCTGTTGATGGGAATGATCTTAATCCATTTCTACAAGATGTGGGATTAATTTTTCATCCCCCTATATTATATATGGGTTATGTTGGTTTTTCTGTCGCATTTTCATTCGCTATAGCTTCATTGATGATCGGTAATTTTGATACGTCATGGTTTAGTTGGTCTCGTCCGTGGACAACTACAGCATGGTTATTCTTAACATTAGGCATTACATTAGGTTCATGGTGGGCATACTACGAACTTGGCTGGGGTGGGTGGTGGTTTTGGGATCCAGTGGAAAACGCATCTCTTATGCCTTGGTTAGCAGGAACTGCTTTGATGCATTCTCTCATCGTTACAGAGAAACGTGGTACCTTTCAGATTTGGACGATACTCTTAGCTATCTCCACATTTTCTTTGAGTTTGCTTGGTACATTTTTAGTACGTTCTGGAATCTTGATATCAGTGCATACGTTTGCTTCTGATCCATCTCGTGGTATGTTCATTCTGCTTTTTTTAGTCTGTGTTATTGGTGGATCTTTGTTATTGTTTGCTCTGAAAGTGAAAAAAGTGCGCGTACAAGGTAATTTTGAACTGATATCTCGTGAAAGTATGTTGCTTGGTAACAACGTTTTATTTATTGCTGCTTTAGTTGTTGTGCTTGTTGGAACCTTATTGCCATTAGTGCATAAACAAATTGGTTTAGGCTCACTGTCGGTTGGTGCTCCGTTTTTTAATATATTGTTTGCCTGGTTAATGATTCCATTTTCATTTTTCTTAGGTATTGCACCGATTGTTCGATGGAAACGTGATCGTCTATCGAGACTAATTAAACCAGTATTGATTGCAGGATTGATTTCTTTAATTTTTGGTGCATTAGTCATATTCTTTTTTTTAGAGCATCATACAAGTATGGTATATGCGGGCTTGGTAATGGTGTTTTGGGTTGTCATTTTGCATTTCTTTGGGTTATATGAGCGTATTATTCATTGCCAGAATTTTATAAAAGGGATAAATAGGTTGAAATCCACCTATTGGGCGATGATGTTTGCTCATATTGGTTTAGCCATTACAGTGATCGGAATTGTAATAGTGGAAAATTATAGTATTGAACGTGATGTGAAATTAGCACTCGGTGAGCGTTTTCAAATTCGAGACTATGAATTTTATTTTCAAAAGCTACGCAATAAAGATGGTCCTAACTATGAGGGTTATATTGCTGATTTTGAGGTAAGCCAACGTGGAAGATATATTAATACTCTTCAAGCAGAGAAGCGTTTTTACACTACTTCTCACCTAGTTACTACTGAAGTGGCAATTGACGTCGGCATTATGCGTGATCTATATATTGCTATGGGCGATCGTCTAGATGAGAAGCACTGGGCAGTCCGTGTTCATTATAAACCTTTTATACGTTGGATTTGGATCGGTTCGTTATTTATGGTGTTAGGTGGATTAATTTCTGTTTTTGGCAGGCGCAAGCATTGTTGTAAATTAGCCGAAACTGGATCATGGTAAGTGAAACAGAAAATTGTATTTATTCCGTTAGCAATATTTGTGTTCCTAATTGTAGTACTGTTTATCCAGCTTTACCAAAATTTGGATGGTGATCATCCGAGTAAGTTAGAATCAGTGTTGATTGGTAAAACAATACCTGAATTTACTTTAGAAGACTTAGAGGAATCTGGGAAGTTTTATGATAAAACTATTTTTAATGGAAAACCTCTGTTACTGCATGTATGGGCAACGTGGTGTCCTGCTTGTTATGCTGAGCATCAATACTTAAATGAGTTAGCCAAAAAGAAAGTGAGAATTGTTGGCCTTAACTATAGAGACGAACGTGTTAAGGCAATACGATGGTTAAATGAGCTAGGGAATCCTTATTTTGTTAGTCTTTTTGATAAATATGGTACATTGTCCTTAGATCTTGGTGTGTATGGTGCACCCGAAATGTTTTTAATCGATAGAAATGGTATCATCCGCTATCGGCATGTAGGTGAAATTAATTTGCATAGTTGGAACACAGTATTAATGCCCATGTATAACAGCCTTTTAAGGGAAGTTGGGTTATGAAAAGCTTCCATTTTTTTCTGCTTACAACGATTTTTATTTTCTTAGAAGATGTACACTCGGCTATCAATATGTATGAATTCAATGACTTAAAGAAAGAGCTTCAGTTTAAAGCATTGCGTAATACGTTGCGTTGTCCTGAGTGTCAGAATAATACTATCGCCGATTCAAATTCAGAACTTGCAAAACGTCTTAGCCAAAAAGTGTATGAAATGACAATAAAAGGCAGATCAGAGCAAGAAATTATTGATTATATGGTTGCTCGTTATGGTAATTTTGTGACTTATAACCCGCCTTTAACTCTTGCTACTCTGATTCTTTGGATTAGCCCAATTTTTGTTATCATTCTCGGTTTCGGCCTAATTATTAACTATAGTTGCAAATCGAAAGTGAGATAGGGGAGTAGCGATGTTATTTTGGATAACCTCTATAGCACTTATTTTATTTAGTTCCTTTCTCCTTATTTTGGCGATAATTAAACAAAAAAAGACGTATGATTGTAAGCTACTTATCAAGGAAAGTCAGGTACTTACTCAAACTTTGGAAAAAAAAGAACAGGAAACAGTAGTTTGGCCAGTATGGGTATTGGTTTTGTCTATTCTCTTAATGGTAATATTTTCTTATGGAATGTACGCAAAATTTGGGGCAGCTTCTAAAGTTTTAGATTGGAAGAAAGTGAGTGATAATTTACCTAAATTGTCTAAAAAGATCGTATTAGACGGGATTTCTTCATTAACTGATGATGAAATGCGAGATTTTATGTTGAGTTTGCGCACGCGATTGCACCATCAAGCAGAAGATGTAGCAGGTTGGGTACTTTTGAGCAGTATAGCACTGATGAACCATGATTTGCAGACATCTATTGATGCTATGAAAAGGGCGTACGTTCTAGAACCAGAAAATGTAGATGTAAAGTCTAGTTATGCTCGGGTATTAATGCTTTCGCAAAATAATTTAGATCGAAATCGTGCCCATATGCTTTTTAGTCAACTTCATCAAAAATAATTATATTATTTTCGATAAGTTTTTCTGCTTAGCTAAAAGGCTATTTGAAATTCATGAAATAAATATTCATTGATATGTGGTACTATTTTTTAGGTCGATAGCGTTTTATTTTATAGAAGCGGTTTCCGGTGGCATACTATATGATTCGAGCGTTGGTTATTTCTTTGTTTATTACTTCAGCTTTAGGGTGTGCAGTAGTGCCTAAAAGTAAAGTTGTTACTAACAAGGATGATCCACTAGAGAAAGTTAACCGTGTTATGTGGATTGTAAATTACGATTATTTAGATCCATATCTTTTACGTCCTATTTCTCTTGCTTACGTCGAGTATATTCCGAGATTCATTAGAAGCGGGATCTCAAATTTTTTGGGTAATTTGGATCAACCTTCAAGTGCAATTAATACTCTAATAGCGGGAAATAATGCAAAGTCATTAGCTCATTTAAGCCGTTTTTTAGTAAATAGTACATTTGGTTTATTAGGTTTTATAGATGTTGCTTCAGAAATTGGTATTGTTAGGCATACTAATAAAGCTTTTAGCGATGTTGCTGGGTATTACGGAGTAAAAGATGGTTTGTACACAGTTTTGCCTATTTATGGTCCCTGGACTATAAGAGAACTTGTGAATGTTACCGATGTTTTATATCCACCACTATCTTATCTCAACATTTACTTGAGTTTCGGAAAATGGATATTAGAAGCAATGGAATCTAGAGCTTCTTTGATATCCTTAGAATTGCAACTGAAAGATTCTCCAGATCCATATGCGTTAACTAGAGAAATCTATCTTCAGAGTCGAAGTTTTAAAGCTGGAATCGAGGTTGATCGTGATCTTTATGAGAATGAAGAGTATTTCGACGAGTATTTTAATGAATAATTGTAAATCAAGTTCTCAGTCAATGATATTGTATTCATTTTTTAATATCTGAATGATTTCTTTTCTAGGTTTTTGAGCTAATGCAATTCTACTCCCAGTAATAATTTCAGCGACGTCTACGTAAGTCTTTGACATTTTTTGAAAAAAATAAACTGGTAATTCGCTATTCAGTGCTAGTTGCTTTCTTTCCAGCACTCGCTCTTTATTTAGCAAAATATCATAATCTACGAAATAATTCAGCAGAAGTTGACGAAATTTTTCTTTTGAGTTTTCAACAGTATTCCCCATTTGATATGCTTGAGTATCCCAAATTCGAGAAGAATCTGGTGTTCCGACTTCATCTATATAGAGAAGTTTTTGTTTACCATATACGTCAGTCACATAGCCAAATTCAAATTTTGTATCAACGAGAGTGAGTTTGACGTTTGCTAACCTGTTACTAATAAGAGAAAATCCTTCCTTTAAGAGTTTTTCATATTGTGAGATATCTTCCATTTTTAAAAAATTGAAGACGGAAAAGTTTTCTTCGATGTTTTCACGAGTAATATGAATATCGTCAATTTCAGGGATCCCTGGAACTCCTTTGATGATTCCTTTAGTGGATGGTGTGACTAAAAGTTTTGGTAACTCCATGTTTTCTTTTAGGTCTTCTGGTAGGGTAAGACCACAAAATTTGCGTTTTCCATCTTTATAGGAGCGCCACATTGATCCTGTAATAAACCTACGACATATACCTTCAATCATGATAGGCTTGGCTTTTCGCACAACCCAAACTAAGGGATGTGGGATATCTAAAATATGATTGTCAGCTAAGTTGTTTTTTTTGAAGAGTTTAAACCAGTAGTTTGAGATAGCGTTAAGAGATGCTCCTTTGCCTGGAACACCTTTTATGTTGTTTTTCCCATACCAGACACAGTCGAATGCTGATATACGATCGCTAATTATCATAATTGCTAGCGGTGTATTGAGGGGGACTTTATATTTTTTCTGTTTTATCAGACGTTGGCTATCTTTTCGATTTAACCAATATACGGACCGCACCTTACCTTTGTGTATTGGTTGATCGGTGCGAATTGGAAAATCATCGGTAATAGCTAAAATGCTACTATCTTCTATGAATTCCATTCGATATGTTCCTATTTTCAAAAACATCTGACTCAAATTTAAGAAATAGAGTTCAGTTATGTTGTTTTTACTTTTGGTAAGAAACCAGATTGGCAAGGTCTGTCACTCTTTCCATCTATAGGGCGATTGATTGAAAGTTTACGGCCTTTTTTTAGTCCAGTTTCATAGTCTACAGTAAGGTTTTTTATTGTTTTATAGTATCGTTGTTTAAACATCTCACGATTAATATTTTGAAATTCTTTTTCAATAAAATCATTGATCTTACTTTCTGCTTCCTTTGGTCTGTTTTGACTTATTATAACCGGGAGTTTTTCAAGCGCTCCCTCGATCCAACCAGAGATAAAAGAATTTACGCGACGGATAATTTCTAAGTTCGAAAGACCGCTACCGATAAAGCTATTCTTGAACTGACCTGCGTGTTCATTCATTCTTTTATAAAGAACGTCAAACGCAAAAGCAGCAAAAATTGCGTACTCAATCTCCCCTATGAATTCAATACGTTTTAACCCTTTATGATTCAGTAATACTGCTTCGACACCAAATTTTTTATTAAGGCCTCTAATTATTTTTAACAACGTAGAGCTCATATCTGCAGGAAGTAAGTGAATAGATTGAGTTTTTCCCATTTTTATAAAATGAATGTCGTCCTTATCAAGACCATACTTAAGCATAAGGGCATGCGCCATTTTGATGGCGTTTGCTGCCTCGTTTAGATTACCAGAGTTTCCCAGTTCTAAACATTTAGTGATCTTTTTCAGGGCTTTTTGTTTATTCATTGGGATCAACGCTGAAGATGAAATCTGAGTTTATCTTTTAAAAAACTAAATTGCCAAAACCCTCGAATCTGAGTATTATACAGTCAGGAACATTGTTGTGTAAAGAGTTTCAATTTACAGTTAATAACTCCAAATGTTAGGATTGATCTTAAAAAAACTATTTTAGTAAATATTTAAATATGATTGTTGATATGTGAGGGCTATTCATTTTTAAAGCCGATTATCTATAAATAATGAAGAGTATACTAAGGGTAATGGATCTGAAGAATTCAGCTTCTATTTTCATTAAATATTTTTAGTTTTAGGTATAAATTAAAATATTATTTATTTGCATAGATTGTCTAATTTCTTAGGTAATATGATTTAAAGATAATGGAAAAGCTTAATACGTTGCGATATAATTGTTAGTGTGATGTAGATATTATCTGGCAAAAACTAGCGTCGATTCTATCGTTCTGCTTAATTTTTTATATGGTCTGTCTAGTTCTACGTATATGAAATAGTAGCATTGTGGAGGGGTAGCATTTATTTAAAGAGCGTTAGTTGTTTTTTTTACACAAATATTATTGAGGCGCTATAAATGATGAATGAAAGCGAGGTTATTCGATCCAATTTCGTTCGCCAAATCATTGATAAAGATTTAGCAAATGGTAAACATAGTAAAGTGCGTACTCGTTTCCCACCGGAACCGAATGGTTATTTACATATTGGTCATGCAAAGTCTATTTGTTTAAATTTTGGTATTGCTCAAGATTATGATGGTGAGTGTAATCTTCGTTTTGATGATACTAATCCTGAAAAAGAAGATATTAAATATGTTGAATCAATTAAAAACGATTTAAATTGGTTGGGTTTTCGTTGGTCTGGAGATATTCGCTATTCGTCGGATTATTTTGATAAATTTTATGAATATGCGATAGAATTAATAAATAAAGACCTGGCGTATGTTGATGAATTGAATCCAGAAAAAATTCGTGAATACCGCGGTACATTGAGCAAGCCGGGAAAACCTAGTCCTTATCGTTCGCGAAGTATAAAAGAAAATTTAAGTCTGTTTGAAAAAATGCGTTTAGGTGGCTTCAAAGAAGGTGAGGCCTGCCTCCGTGCTAAGATTGATATGAGCTCATCCTTCATTGTGATGCGTGATCCTGTTTTATACCGTATCCGTTTTGTCAAACATCATCAAACTGGCGATCGATGGTGTATTTATCCTATGTACGACTTTACTCACTGTATTTCCGACGCGTTAGAAGGGATTACCCATTCCATTTGTACTTTAGAGTTCCAGGATAATCGTCGTTTATATGATTGGGTGTTAGATAATATCACTATTGCTTGTCAACCTAATCAATATGAATTTAGTCGACTGAACCTTGAATATACAGTGATGTCAAAACGTAAGCTAAATCAATTAATTTCGGAGAAATTAGTTGAAGGTTGGGATGATCCGCGTATGCCAACCATTTCGGGTTTACGTCGTCGTGGCTTTACTCCAGGATCAATTCGAGAATTTTGCAAACGTATTGGTGTAACTAAACAAGAAAATATGATTGAGTTTACTGCTTTAGAATCTTGTGTTCGTAATGATTTGAATGAGAGTGCGTTGCGAGTGATGGCGGTGCTCAATCCTGTTAAGATAATTATTCAAAATTACGATGAAGATAAGGTAGAAATGCTGTCGATGTCCAATCATCCCTGCAAAGCTGAGATGGGTTTTCGTCGTGTACCGTTTTCTCGTGAAATTTGGATTGAACGTGATGATTTTCGTGAAGAAGCTAGTAAGCAATATAAGCGCTTAGTATTGGGCCAAGAAGTTCGTTTGCGTGGAGCTTACATTGTTAGAGCCGAAAGTATTGAGAAGGATAATCAAGGTAATATTACAACTATTTACTGTAGTTATGATGTTAATACTCTAGGTAAAAAACCTGTAGATAAACGTAAAGTAAAGGGAGTAATTCATTGGGTATCAGTAGGCCAAGCTTTATCAGCTAAAATTTGTCTATACGATCATTTATTTACAGTTAGCAATCCTTCTACTTTTAACAACTTTTCTAAGGTTATTAATCCTAAATCTTTGATAAAAATACAAGGTTTTGTGGAACCTAGTTTAATTACAGCTAAACCGGAACAGAGCTTCCAGTTTGAACGCATTGGTTATTTTTGTATAGATTCAAAAACATCCAATCCAAAAGCTTTAGTTTTTAACCGTACTGTTGCTTTACGTGATAGTTGGAGTAAAATTCAAGATTATCAATAATTTTGATGAGTAAATTTATGCTAATGAATACCTATTTCGGTGGTCTATTTGTATGACGTAGTCGGGTACTTAGTTTGAAATATTCATTATCATTTATCCTAATCAAAGGAAGCTTAGATATGGTTATTAAGCCTAAAATTCGTGGATTTATTTGTACTACAGCACATCCTATAGGTTGTATGGAGAATGTAAAAAAACAGATTAATTATATTGAAAGACAAGGGAAAATGAAGGATATGCCTAAACGCGTCTTGATTGTTGGCTCTTCAAGTGGCTACGGTCTGTCTTCCCGTATAGTTTCAGGATTTGGTGGTAGTGCGTCAACTATTGGTATTTTTTTTGAGCGGGCAGGTATAAATAAAAAAACAGGTACCGCTGGTTTTTACAACGCAGTGGCTTTCGAGAAACTGGCACATGAAAGAGGGTTGTATTCGAAAAGTTTGAATGGTGATGCTTTTTCAAATCAAGCTAAAGAAAAAACGATTAATTTGATTAAAAGAGATTTAGGTCAAATCGATATGGTAATCTATTCTTTAGCTGCGCCAGTGCGTAGGCTTCCTCAAACGGGTGAGTTGCTTCGTTCAGTTTTAAAACCCATTGGCAAAACCTACACATCAATAGCATTGGATACAAGCAGAGATTTGATTACTAAGGCAAGTGTTGACCCTGCAACAGAAAAAGAGATTAGAGATACTGTACGTGTAATGGGTGGTGAAGATTGGCAACTTTGGATCAATGCGCTCTTTCAATCGGGTGTACTATCTGAGGGTTGCAGAACGCTTGCCTACAGTTATGTTGGTACAGAACTAACTTGGCCTATTTACTGGCATGGTACATTAGGTAAAGCTAAAATAGATCTGGAGAATACAGGGTTGGCGCTGAACGAAAAATTGTCAGCAATAGGTGGTAGCGCCAATGTTGCAGTGCTTAAGTCTGTTATCACTCAAGCAAGTTCTGCTATTCCAATGATGCCGTTATATATTTCTATACTCTTTAAAAAGATGCGTGAAGAAGGTGTTCATGAGGGATGTGTAGAACACATTTATCGTATGTTTAGTCAGTTATATAGTAAAAATACTGATAATAGTCTTCTCAAGACAGATCTTAAGAATCGTTTGCGTTTAGATGATTGGGAACTTCGTGAAAATATTCAAGAGCATTGTCGTAAGGTATGGTCAAATATTGCTTCAGAAAATTTTAAAGAATTGACGGATTATCTTAAATACAAGGAAGAATTTTTAAATCTGTTTGGTTTCGGGATTAAGGGTATAGACTATACGACTGATGTTAACCCAATTGTTAAAAGTAATATCATTAACATTTAGTCATGAGGTTTAAAAAATTATTATCTATGAGCTGTGTTTCAGATTTTTGTCTTTGTTGATGTTTTTTCTGGCAGAAAGTTTTTATTAATCAGAATAATGACCTAATTCGTGCGTTAAGTTTTGCATCCTGTAGCGCAATTTTCCTTTGCTCTATTAAAATATCCTTTAGAATATCTAATGTAGTTAGAGGATTGGCAAGTACAACTCTGAATGCGACTATTTCTATTCGTTTCCATTTCACTGGATTTAGTTTTGTCCGAGATACAAAAGATTTTCCTATGTCACGTTGTCTTTTTTGAATAAATTTAGTCAATTCATTGATTAGTGCATTTATTTCTATAATTTCTTTTTCAGAGGCCATAGATAGAATTTTTTGAATTCTATGAGGGATGTACCGGTAAGTTAGCAAGCATAGTTCAGGTTGTGATAGTAATTCAAAATCCGATTGTTGATTAATTAATGAGGCAAAGTGTTCGGCTTTTTCTATGCTTTGATCAATAAGCAATTCATAACCTAATCGACCAATAATATGCATACTTGCATATACAAGCATCACAATACCGGAACGAGATCCTTCCAAAGTGCGAGTACCTAAGTCTTTTGAACCTTTACGCAGCACATATTGTGCATGATATTCAATAGAGTTTGTGATATCGGGTTTTTTAAATAGGACCATTCCGACACCTATTGGAATATAGAGTTGTTTGTGTGCATCAATGGTAACTGAATCAGCTAGTTCTATACCGTCAAGTAAATGTCTATGATTATTAGACATCAATGTAGCACCACCCCATGCGGCATCAACATGGAAATGACAGTTTTCTTTTCGACAAATTGCTGCCAATTCTGTAAGAGGATCAATGTTACCAGTTTCTGTCGTACCTGCTATACCAATTATTGCAAATGGTTTAACTTTCTTTGTTCTTAATGTAGTAATTTTGTTTTGCAAGTCAATACAATCAATGCGATGATCAGAATCTGTTTTGATCATTACTAGTCCTTCTTGCCCAATGCCAAGTATGTCTGCCGCTTTTTTAAGAGAATAATGAGCACGTTCCGAAACTAATACTGCTAGTCCGCTATATCCATAGTATTGTATTGCTCTAAATAAACCCTCCTTCTCTATACCTGTAAAATTTCCTTGAGCTTTTAGTGCATTATTTCGAGCAACCCATAATGCAGTAATGTTAGCAATGGTACCACCAGAACAAAATGCTCCTAGCGAATATTTAGAATTGTGCATCCGTTTGGAATAAAATGTTTCATTTTTTGAATAAATAAGTCGATGTAACATGCCTAACACTTGGCGTTCTAAGGGTGTAAAAGCTTTAGAGGTTTCTATTTTGACTAAGTTTTGATTAAGAGCAATCATAATTTTTGAAAGAGACATCAAAAAATAGGGCAATGCAGAGGTCATGTGGCCAACGAAACTAGGTGAGGATGTATAAGCTGAATGCGCCACTAAAGCATCGAGCAGATGTTGAGCATGTTTAGAAATAAATTCTGGTTGTTCTGGGATAGCTGAATTGGAAAAATCTTGTTCCATATCATTAAGTGTTTTTTTTTGACTGATAATATGTTCGCTGAAAAATAGGTTTCGATCTTCCGAAATTTGTTTTTCCATTTTTGCTAGCGTGGAATCAGGTTTTTCGGGAAGGGTGAAAATTTGAAGTATATTCTCCAAGCTCACATCTGCTATTTTTTCTGGCACCATGGAAGTGAGAGTCGAAAGACTACCTTTAAGTTATATTATAGAGCGAAAAATTTAAGTAAAGCTGTTAAATCAACTTAGAATCTACATCTTAGTTGGTACAATTAAACCTTGTATTTAAAGGGGTAAATCCGGATTCTACACTCATTGTTTTAAAAAACAAGAAAGATTTAATGTTTCAAAATTATAATTGAAAGGGTAAAGATTTTATCTTCTCTCTTTAATTAAATGCGGTGTATTTATGTGAAGATATGTAAGAGGAGATTGCTCAAAAATTTCAGTTAGTAATGGTAAGATATTAGTAGGAAGGTATTTTATTAAAGTAGCTTTTAACTATACGTTGAGTAATTTGATTTTTTGGATTACATAGAACTGTTTGAGTATCTCCAGTTTCCACGACCTCACCTTCATTCATGACAATGATTTTGTCAGTTATATGTTTTATTATTCCAATATGTTGTGATATGTACACAAAAGATATACCTGCTTCTTTTTGCAGCTCTAAAAACAGATTGATAATTTGAGATCGCACTGCCATATCAAGGCCATTCAATGCTTCATCTGCTACAATGATAGAAGGTCGCAAGATCAAAGCTCTGGCTAAGCATACACGTTGTTTTTGTCCTGTGGCCAGCATATGAGGGTAAAAGTAGGAATGCTCGGGAAGCAAACCAACTTGTAGCAGTGTTTCGTTTACTCGTTTGATACGTCCCTCTTTCGGGATATTTGTATTACGCTTTAGTGGTATTTCCAAGGTATGAGCGACTTGTGCTCTAGGATTTAAAGAGGTATTCGGATCTTGAAAAATCATACGTATTAGCTTGCATCGAACGTTATAATCTTTGTACTTTAAAAGCTTTCCATTGACTCTAATTTCACCAGAGGTAGGTTTTGTTGCTCCCGCTAACATACGTGCTATCGTAGATTTTCCTGAGCAATTTTTTCCTATGAAACCAATAGTTTCACCGTTTTTTAACGAAAAACTTACAGGTTTTACTATATGTTGTATGTTTCTTTGAAATAGACCAGAATAAATGGTCAAATTTTTTGCTAGATCTTTTACTTCAAGCAAAGTACTCATAGTACTTCTTTTATATTTAGTGGAAAATGGCAAGAAAATCTATGATGCTTTATTTCTCTGGTCGAAGGTACTATAACACATTTCTGTTGAGCATAGAGGCAGCGAGGTCCAAAACGACATCCAATGGGTAGATGTTTTAGAGGTGGAATGGAACCAGTTAAAGGTTGTAGTTTTTTCTTGTGCGGAATGGACCTTCCAAAGTTTGGCATCGCTTTTAGCAATGCATCAGTATAAGGGTGTTTAGGTGCTTTTAAAATTTTGTTAGTATCAGCTGACTCTATGGCTTGGCCGCAGTATATTACCGTGATTTTAGTTGCCCACTGAGTAATCATAGTTAGATCATGTCCAATGAGCATAATAGTCGTGCGATTCACTTGATTCATACGGCTTAGTAAACGTAGAATTTGAGATTGAGTAATTGGATCCAAATCGTTAGTTGGTTCGTCAGCAATTAGAATTTTTGGTTTAGTAGCAATCGCCATAGCAATCATGATTTTTTGGCATTCACCATCAGTTAGTTCATATGCATAACTTTCCATTAATCTCTTGTGATCTCTAATTCCAACTTTATGTAGCAAGGTGATTGCCTCTTTTTGACGCCACTTAAATTGTTTCCAGATTTTTTTTGAATAGGAAGAACTTGAGGGAATAGATTCAGTGAGTTGTTTTCCAATTTTTTCAGAAGGATCTAAACAGGTTGATGCTTCTTGAAAAATCATAGCAATGTCCCGAGCGATAATTCGACGTCGTTCTGTTGGAGTGAGTTGTAATAAATCAATGTTGTTCAGGCATATCCGATCAGCAGTGATTTTCCAATTATTCTTACAGATTCCTACAATCGCTTTGGCAACTAAGCTTTTCCCAGATCCAGATTCTCCTACTAAACCACGAATTTCACCTTCATTTATGGTCAGACTAATACGGTCCACTGCTTTAACTAATCCTTGAGACGTATTTATTTCGATTGTTAAATGACGAATATCTAGTAATGGCATTACTCTACCCCTGCACTAAGTGTTTCTCGAATGCCTTCTCCTGTTAAATTGACAGCGATAACAGAGAGTATGATAGGTAGTCCAGGAAGTATGACTGTCCAAGGAGCTATGTAGATAAATTCAGCATAATCCCCTAAAATAGATCCCCATTCAAGAGTTGGAGTTTTAGTATCTCCTAATAATCCTAAAAAACCAAGTGCTGCAATATCTAAAATAGCGACTGAAAGAGCGTAGGTAATCTCTGTTGCTAGTACAATGAAAATATTAGGCAATATTGAATGCCAAAGTAAGTAAAATTTGTTTATTCCATCTAGACGGGCAGCTAGGACATAATCTTTTCCCATTTCATCGTACATTGCAATATAAACAGAACGCGCAAAGCGAGGTATAAGAGCAAGACAAATTGCAAAAAAAATATTACATGTATTAGAGTTCAAAAAAGTAACGAAAATAATTGCTAAAGGCAGTGAGGGTATTGACATTACAGTATCAAGTAGATGATTTAAAGTACTTGATAAGAGACCTTTGGTCATGCCAGCTAGAATACCAATAGAACAACCTATTATCGCTGCTATCAGGGTAATGACAATAGCTGCACCGAAAGTAAGTTGTGAACCAACAATTAGGCGGGATAAAATATCGCGGCCTAGATTATCAGTACCCATAAAGTGTTCACTGTTACCAAGTGAATGCCAAGACGGTGGTATTAGCGATTCTCCTGTTTGAGCTTCAGGTTGATAGGGTGTTAGCCATGGAGAAGTAAGAGTAATTAAAATTAAAAGTAATAAGCACCATAAACCAAATATTCCACAACCATTATCACAAAAATTGTTCCAAAAACGTTCAAATTGCGTTGGAATGTGTTCTTCCTGATAAATATTATTTGTTAGCACACCATTTTCTCCTTGCTAATGGATTTACCATAACAGAAAATAAGTCTGAGAGAGTATTAGCGCTTAGTACGAGTATTGCAATAGCTATCACACCGGCTTGAATAGCTGTATAGTCTTTGTGTTCGAGAGCATCCAATAACCAATTACCAATACCGGGCCAATCAAAAATTGACTCAGTTACAATAGCTAATGTCAACATATTTGAAAGTTGTATACCAATTTTAGGAATAATAGGTGCAATAGCATTTTTAAAGACATGCCGTATTATAATCGCGTAGGTTGTTAATCCTTTGATTTTTAAAACTTGAATATAGTTTTGTGTCATTGTTTCTGCAACCGAATTCCGAATTAATCTAATTACTTGAGTTGTTGGGGAAAGCGCTAATACTAAACAAGGTAAAATTAGATGTTTAATTATATTTTTTAAGCTATGAACACGGTATTGTTCTTCAAGAAAAAAAACATCAATAAGGGCAAATCCAGTCACATATTCCACTTGATAAAGCAAATCGAAACGTCCTGATATAGGTAATATTTGAGAGTGTAAAGAGAAGATCATTATGAATAATAATGCTGTCCAAAATAGTGGTGTAGAATAACCTACCATTGAAGCAAATGAGATTGTAGCGTCAATCCAGGTACCTTGTTTAATGCCTGATAACATACCAAGCGGAACACCAAGTAATATTGAGATTAAAAATGCTATAAAGCAAAGTTCAAGTGTTGCTGGAAAGACAATAAGTAATTCTTCAAGAATAGGAGCACCACTACGATTGATACCAAAATTTAAATTTATCAATTCAAAAACATAGATCAGCCAACCACTCCAAAAATACATTTTTGACCAAGAAGATGTTTCATCAAGCCTTAGAATGCTAAAACCAACAATACTTAAAATCAGAAGTGTAACTACAAAAAGGTTTAAACGACGTACTGTGTAGAACAACATTATTTTACCCTGTCTATTAACGAATCGCATATTAAATTCTAATGAGAGAATAGCATTCAAAATGTTTTATGTTCATTAAAAAACTTATGTAACCATAAAACTTATTGATTTTATTAAATGTCAGACTATTGTATAGCTTAGTTAGCCAATTTGGATAGACTTTACCAATGCTATTTTACCATCAAACTTTACCCTGTAATGCTCTTAGACATTGGTATGGAGTGCCGAGCATCTCAATGTTTTCTAGATCGACTAAAAATTTTTTAAACAGATTTTTTTGAAATTTTTATTGCGTAGCGGTTTATTAAAGAGTTTTGATAATGGATCATACTAGCTATCGATTCTAATTTTGTGTTTTGGAGAATATTGATACAATTTTTCAGAGTAGTGATGTAATGCTTCCTCTAATTTATTTGCATCTATCGGTTTTACGATGATAAAATCAGCGCCAGCTTTTAGCATTGGAGTAAAAGTCTCTTTGAATGCATCCGCAGTGCAGCCAAATATGAGCACTTTGCTTTTTGTATTTTTCATGGTTCGAATGCTATTAATAGTATTAACACCATCCATAAAAGGCATGTGGTTGTCCATTAAGATGAAATCATAGTGATTCTTATGCAGCATTCCTAATGCGTCCTGTCCGTTGTCAGCGCATTCACAATGAAAGCCTTTATTTTTCATAAAAGTTTTCATGACAATGCTGTTAATTAAATTATCTTCAACGATTAAAGCCTTCAATCCGTTATAGTGCAGTTGTTTTTGTAGTGAAACTTTTTTGAAATCAGGGGTGCCCTTTTCAATTTTCAGGCTTACTTTAAAGTTACTTCCAACCCCAATTTTACTACTTAAAATTATATTACCACCATTCAATTCAAGAATTTTTCGCACAATTGCTAGGCCTAGTCCTGTTCCTCCAAAACGATGAGTTATTGATGATTCAGCTTGTTCAAAAGGTCTAAAAACTCTTTCTTGGGCTTCTTTTGAAATCCCGATACCTGTGTCTTGAACATCGATTTTTAAATGAAGTCGACCGTTTTCAATTCTCTCTTTTAAATATACTTTAATGGAACCATTTAAAGTAAATTTCACGGCATTGCTTAATAAATTGAACAAAATTTGGCGTAATCTGGCTTTATTGGAGAAATACCAACGATCATGAGGTATCTCGGAATAAATTTGAAATTTCAGGCCTTTTTTTGTGCATAAAGCTTCGTAGACATTATTAATGCTATTAATAATTGACTCAAGTGGAAATAGTGTTTTATCTGATTCTAGATGTTCCTGTTCAATTTTTGAAAAATCTAATATTTCATTAAGGAGAGCTATCATATGTTCTCCCGAATCGCATAAAGTATTGAGGTAGTTTTTTTGTTCGGTGTTTAAATTACTTTTCAAAAGTATTTGCACTGTTCCTAGAATTCCATTCATAGGAGTACGAATTTCGTGTGATAGCGTCGCAAGAAATTTACTTTTTACCTTAGTTGAAGCTTGTGCTTTAATTTTTTCTGCTTCTAAAAAAATAGTTTTTTGATTGAAGCTCTCTATTAGATAACGGATTTCATCTTTGCTATCATATGTTAAATCAATAATCCCTCCTTCTTTGGATGCGTCAACTTTTTTAGCGATTAAGATGATTGGTTTAATTAAATAATGGTTGAGAAGGTAATAGCCAAGCATTACACATAATAACAAAATTGGAATAATACCAAATTCAACTTTAGAAACGAGTTCGTATACTTCTTCGTTTACTGTATGTTTTGAATTAATGATATTCATACTCCAATTAAATTCATCAAATTGATATTTGCTGATATAGATATCGTCTATTTTTTTGAAGTTATACTTCGTAATAACTTCATTAAAGTTGTCTTTTAAAATCACACCTAGATTATAGTTTTCAGCATGATTATGTGTGAAGGCAACAAGGTTTGATAACGAAATGTCTATAGTCGCAACTCCAGAAAACTGATTTTCAATATAATAAGGCATACTTGCTGTTATCATTTGAACATTAGTGTGAGTATCAATGTATATTTTAGACCAAAAAATGTTTCCAGAAGGTTTATTTTCTGCTACTTTGTACCAAGCTTCTTGATCGTACTGATCTCTGGAAGACTGATTCCAAAGGGAAATGTCATTCACTTTTCTGTTAGAATTTTTATAATAAAACAGACTCATGTAAGGTTTATGTTTATCGATAGAATAAGGTTTAGGCCATAGACCACCGCTGACCACCATTCCATCAAATTCACCAAATATAGTAAGTAAGACTTTATCTTGTTCTTTTTGTGTCTGAGAGGCCTTACCTAAACTTGCAATGCTTTTAAGTAAAAAAATGGAATGATCTAGGGATTTTTCAATTTGAATTGCTAAGAGTTTAGTGCGAAGTTCCAGATTTTGTTGTATTTCAATATATATGGGAGATTTAATAACATGATAGCTTACTGTTCCAACAGTAATAAGGAAAAAACATAGGTATGCAATTAATGCATAAATACTTTTATGTTTTAATGAAGATTTTATTTCCATCTAAACATGTTGCAAGCTTCCATTTGTAAAAAGATTATAGTAAATATTTTGAATGAGATTTCGCAGGTAGCAATAAAAAAACAAGAATAATCGAGCAAATATTTTCGATAAGCATTACTCTTTGACTTTTTAACTCAGGATTTTTTTGTAGCTTGCAGACCTGAATATTGAGGTTCTAATTTAAGTGTTTGTGTTGAAAACGCGATATCGGCATCATGCTGATGGATAATATCTATGATTTTAAGTAATATGTCTTGTCTTACTTCGTGGTAACGAATCCAATTTACTGTTTTTGTAAAAGCGTAAATGAGTAGATCTAAAGATGAAGAGGAAAAGGCGTTTAGATTAACTATTAATGTTTGATTTGCATCGATATCTGGATGATTTTTTAGCATAGACTTAACTTCGGATACGATAAAAGTAATTTTATTTTTATCGTTATAACGAAGACCAATATTCTCATTGATACGACGATTGAGCATACGTGATGGATTAGCAACTACAATGCTGCTAAATACTGAATTTGGTACATAGATCGGTCTTTTATCAAAAGTGCGGATAATCGTTATACGCCAGCCTATTCGTTCAACTATTCCCTCTATTTCACGATCTGGTGAATAAATCCAATCACCAACTTTAAACGGACGATCGAAATATATCATCATACCGCCAAAGAAATTAGACAGTAAATCTTTAGCTGCAAGACCTACAATTAAACCACCAACACCACCAAAAGTCAGCAGGCCTGACAAGCTGAAGCCAAAAGCTTGCATTATTGTTAATATGCCAATTATTATGAAGAATGAACGAGCTATTTTTGCTATTGCTTGGACAGTGGCTTCATCTTTGTTTTTTTCTTTTAAAATATACTTTTCGATATTGTTTACAAGTCGGATCGTGATCCAGATAAAAATTACAATCATCAGTAATGATTTTAATGTATTAAGCCAGATGAATTTAAAATCTAATGTATCTTTCAGTAAAAAACCGAGAGAAATAGTACCCGGCCAACACCATATCAGTGTACTGATTGGAGTTTTAAGGGCGCATAACATTAAGTTATCCCAATGAAATTGAGTTTTTTTTGCTAAAATTTCTAAACGATTGTAAACCATATGCCAAATTAGCCAGACAAAAAAGCTGGATACGGTAATGAAAAGTACATTGTTATTCCAACTTTGTAGAAAATAGCTGATATAAACATAAAGTTGGTTCATTAGTTCATTCATGGTGCTGAGTTTTATTTATCTAAATATAATATATGTACTATGATAGCTTTATTCGCGCCTATTTCGAAGATTTACAATTTTAGATTTAGCAAGAATTGAAAATATTAAACATACTATTATAAATGCTGCAAAAGTTATAGAAATAGAGAGAAAAACGGAGGTAGTTATCCCTAATACCAAGAATCCAATAGATGAAACTAGGGCTACTGATAACGAATATGGAAGTTGAGTTGAAACGTGATCGATATGACTACACTTTGCACCTATAGAAGATAAAATAGTTGTATCAGAAATTGGAGAACAGTGGTCGCCGAAGACTGCGCCTGCGAGAACAGCGCTTAGCATTGGTAGTATTAAGGTAATATCTGTCGCATTAGCTATATCACCAGAAATTGGAAGCATGATACCGAATGTTCCCCAGGAAGTCCCAGTTGAGAAGGCTATTAAACCAGAAAGCAAGAATAGGATGACAGGTAAATAATGGACGTTAATATTTACCTGCGAAACAAGAGATGAAAGATAAATACCTGTTTTCATATCGTTGATAATGATACCAATCGTCCAAGAGAATATCAAAATTAAGGTTGCCCCAAGCATTGATTTAATTCCATAACACACCGTTCTTAAGATATGGTGTAATGGTACCCTTTGTTTAACTACACTTAAGAGTGCTAAACTAGTTCCAATTAAAGCACCATTAATAAGAGAAATAGCCATATTAGCGTTTTCAAATGCCTTGAAAATCTCAAATTCTTTACCATCTTTTGTCAAGGATTCTTGTCCAGTATATAGCATTGTGGAAATTGTTGTAACGATCAGAAAAACAATGGGTATAAGAAGGTCTGAGGCTTTACCTTGATTGCTTTCTGCAAGATCTGATTTTGGGTTCATTTTTTGAAATTGATTTTCTTCATAATTATGAAATCCGCGGCCTTCAGAAGCATCAATTTCATGTTGACGCATCTGACCAATATCTAATTGGAAGCATACGACAGCAAAAACCATAAGAAGGCTAAAAATTGCATAGAAATTCATTGGAATTAAACATAGGTATGCATTTAGAGGTGAATACTCTATTATGTTATGAGAAGCTAAAATACCACTAACGATTGTCATAGCATACGCACCCCAGCTAGAAATTGGAATAATAACGCATACAGGTGCTGCAGTAGAATCAAGGATATAGGCGAGCTTAGCACGTGATACATAAAAGCGATCAGTTATAGGACGAGATACTGAACCAACAGCTAAGCTATTAAAATAATCATCTACAAAGATAAACAGACCAAGAAAGGTAGCAAGCAATTTTGAACCACGTTTGCTCTTAATCCTGATCTGAGCCCAATTAGCGAAAGCATGACTTCCACCAGACAGTGTCAATAGAGCATTCATGGCGCCTAATAGTAGTAGAAAACCTAATATACTCATATTCCAAGAGTTAACTTCTCCATTTACAACAAATACATTGAGAATGGTTATATTTGCATAATTTAAGGACTTTTCGAGTACATAATCGTTTAGAAGAATAGAGCCGAGCAATATACCAATACCTAAAGAAGTCAATATCCTGCGTGTAACTATAGCTAATCCTAGAACAGTAATGGGAGGTAATAAAGATAATGAAGATGATGTAAAATCTACTAAATTCATGATTTTGTTTTACACATTGGTATAGTTCTAGAAGACATTGTAAGTGAATTAAATGATGGAAGTAGATGGAATCGAAGCATTCTACCTGCAAAACACACTGTTGCAATATATTTTCTATTATAAAAAGAATTTTTTTGTCTATATAAGTTTTATATAGACAATATTGAAAAGTTTTTCATCTTGAAACTTAGCAGTCATTAGGATAGTCAAGATATAAAGTGATACTGTGTTACTGCTGTTTTGAAGGTAATATTTTATGAAGTTTTATTTAAATATTTTAGATCATCGTAGATTAAAATTTAAAGATAATTTTTGTTCCTTTTTAGAAATGAGTATTTGTAAATATTTTTACAAAAATAATTATAATATGTAAATTACTATACATCATTTTGTATACAATAAATGGTTAGAAATTAAAAAATAAGAATATAGCTATAGATTTTTCGATAGGTAATATCATTACATTTCACATTGAATTTTGTCCTTTGTAAGTTTAATATCATTTTGGTGTACTTAAAAAGTTTATAGGTGTAGTTATGTCAGATTTTAAGAAAATTTTATTAAATGTTCGAAACCTTCGTGCTTTTTCCCGTGAATTAACGCTTAGACAATTAGAAGAAGCTTTAAAAAAATTAACAGTTATTGTTCAGGAACGAAAAGAAATTGAAGAGAAAAGACATGTAGAAAAAGCTAAGCAAGAAGCTAAACTAGTAGCTATTGCAGATCAAATTTTGAAAGATGGTGTCGATATTAAAGCTCTGATTTCAGCTCTTTCATACGATCTGAAAAATAAGAGTATTTCATCAAAACGCCCTCCTCGTCCCGCTAGATATAAGTATATAGACTCAAATGGTGATGAAAAAACTTGGACTGGTCAAGGTCGCACTCCTTCAGCGATTCAAGAGCAACTAAATTCTGGTAAATCTTTAGAATATTTTGCAATATGATTTTTTGTAGAAAAATTAGTATTGTTTATTATTAGGCAGATATAGGATATTTATCCCAATTTAGATTTGTGTATCTTCAAAATTTATTAAAGATTCAATTAAGAATTGAATCATAGTAATCAAATTTTCTTTTTCTAGAACTGTAAATAAATATGAAATAAATTTTTTATTTAATTTAGTATTCTTTATTTTTAAAAATCATGTTTAGAATTCTCATATTTTCAGATAGACTAAAGATAGTTATTAGCAAAAAAATTTTGTTAAAAACATAGTTAAATTAAAGAACTATTTCTTGAAGTATAATGAAGTCATATTATCTGGAATTTGATATACTATTCTTTAAATACGACATATATTATGTGTAAGTTAACAACTTGAATATCTAGCAAGCGGTTATGCTTGTTTAAAACTAAAACATATACTAGGTGTCTTTTAGATTCATAAAGATAGCTTTGCTCATTAGATTTTTTAACGTTAATAGAATTGTTCAAAGCAATTGAAAACATTTGATATTGAAAAAAGATGTTATAAGCAAAGTAGAATTTTAAATTTGTGTTCGCTTTATAAAATAATATGTGTAAGAGTAAGGGCTTAAACCTGCTAATTTTCGTAGAAATTTTTTAAGTGCTAAGTATTAGCCTTTTTCTAAAAAAATGTTTCGCAAGTATTGAAACAATATTAAAAATTCAGCACTATTAGATAAAAGAGCTAATAAATATGCGTTTTAATATTCCTAACATATTGTCTTTATTACGACTTTTCTTAATTCCTATTTTCGTTGTTGTTTTCTATCTTCCGCATAGTTGGGCACCTTTTTCCGCTTCGATGATATTTTGGGTAGCAGCCTTTACAGATTGGTTGGATGGCATGTTAGCAAGAAAGCTTGACCAAATTTCTCGTTTTGGCACCTTTATTGACCCTGTAGCAGATAAAGTTTTGGTGGCTACTGCTTTGATTATGATTACTGAAAATTACCATAATATGTGGATCACTATTCCAGCAGTAGCTATGATTATCCGCGAAATTGTTATTTCCGCATTACGGGAATGGATGGCTGAAATCGGTAAACGAGCAAATGTGGCAGTGTCATGGGTTGGAAAAATTAAAACATTAAGTCAAATGTTTGCACTATGGTTACTTATTTGGCGTTATGATGACTGGATGATTGGGATAGGTTATGCTTCCATATATGTAGCTGTAGTTTTGACATATTGGTCTATGGTTCAATATTTCATAGCGGCAAAAGTTGGTTTTTTTAGCAAGAAAAGGTGATCATACTATTTCGAATATCATTTTTTTTGAAAAAAACTAATATACTAGGGCGAATTCTTTTATATGGACATAAAAAGTTATTTAGGACAATCGTTTTTATGAAAAAAATTGTGAATGTAGGTGTTTCTAAAGAAGAAAATTTTGGGATAAAAAGGCTACATAAGGTATTTGATGATATCCGATCTCGCTATCAGTCAAAACCTTGTCCTACTTATTCTGATCGAATTAAGAATCTTAAGCGTTTAAAACGAGCTTTACTTGAACAGCAAATGTATTTGATTGAATCACTTGAACGCGATTATGGGTTTCGTAGTCGGTTTGATACTTTAATTTGCGATATTCTTCCTACTGTAAATCATATCAATTATACCATTTCACACTTACGTTGTTGGATGAAGCCGAGTGCACGTTCAGTAGGTTTATTGTTATTTCCTTCAAGAACAAAAGTGTATTATCAACCTCTTGGGATAGTTGGAGTAATTGTCCCTTGGAATTTTCCTATTGTGTTAAGTGTTATTCCAATTGTAACAGCTATTGCTTCAGGTAATCAAGTAATGGTTAAATTGAGCGAACATACACCAAATACTAATAGTGTATTGAATAAGATTTTTTCGATTTTAAATTCTGATATTAGCATAATAGAGGGTGGTTCTGAGATAGCGTCTTCGTTCAGTCAACTTCCTTTCGACCATTTGATTTTTACTGGTTCGACTCACGTTGGGCGTACTGTAGCGCAAGTTGCAGCAAAAAATTTAACTCCAGTGACTCTTGAACTAGGAGGAAAATCTCCTGCTATTGTTGCTTATGATGTAAATTTAAAGTCGGCAGTTGACGCGATTATGTTAGGGAAAAGTATCAATGCTGGGCAAATATGTGTAGCGCCAGATTATGTTTTTGTTCCTGAGGGTAAGGAACAGGAATTTATTCATTTATATCTGAAGCGTTTTAATGACGTATTTTCTAAAAAGAAAAGAAAAAAGGAAATGACCCATATTATCAATACTAATCATTACAAGCGTTTAGAAAATTATTTAAGTGACGCTAAAGCGAAAGGAGGTAATATTCATACTCTTAAAGGAATAGAGATAGAAGGACTTCAAATGATGCCTCACCTCGTAACAAATATTACTAACGACATGATTTTGATGAAAGAGGAAATTTTTGGTCCAATTTTACCCATTCTCAACTATCAAAATATAAAGCAAGTTTTTGAATATATAAGTAGTAGACCTAGACCATTAGCATTGTATTTAATGAGCAATGATAAAATGTTACAAAGGAAAGTGATTGAAGAAACGCATAGTGGCGGCGTTTGTTTTAATGAAACCTTGTTACACTTTGCAATTGATGATTCCCCATTCGGAGGAGTAGGTAATTCTGGTGTAGGTCACTATCATGGTGTTGAAGGTTTTAAAGAATTCTCTAAAGCAAAAACAGTACTTTTTACTCCAAGTTGGTTACCTCGAAGTCGAATTATGTTACGATGGAGGTGTATTGTGCAGAAAATTTTGGCTATTTTATTTATTCGTTAAGTAGAAAATAACCTCGTTTGTGTGGATTTTTAAAATCACTTAAAAAAGCTCTTCAACTTCAGAATTGTTGTAAATATTATTAGTAGTTTCTGTGTATTCTCTTGGTTCAGTACCTCGCAAAAAATACTCAAACATTGAGTTTGCATCAAATTTATTCGTGAGCAGACCTGATTTTCTATCTATACGTACTCGAATAATTTCTGGAGGTAATAATTTATCCTGAGTCTTTTGATTTTGAAGAGCAATGCGCATAAACTTTATCCATGCTGGTTGTGCGGTTTTAGCTCCTGTTTCTATGCCTGAAATTCTTTGCTCATCAAGTTTTTTACTTCGTTTTGTTTGACCTAAACTACGATTATAATCATCAAAACCTACCCATACTGTAGTGACTATATTCGGTCCATATCCACTGTACCAAGCATCTTTAGAACGATTAGTTGTCCCTGTTTTTCCACCGATATCATGACGTTTGAGATTTTGCGCTCGCCAACCTGTTCCATTCCAGCCACTATTATCATGCCAATTACCACCTCCCCAAATGTTACTGTACATCATCTCACGTACTAAAAATGCCGTTTGTTCTGAAATCACCTGAGGAGCAAAATGTATAGTTGGATTATCAAGTGAGATTTCAGGACAATTTTGTCGACAGATAATTTTTGGATTTGCTTTAAATTTTAAATTTCCATTTGGTCCTTCTATTTTGCTAATATAGAAAGGCTTAATGTAGTATCCGCCATTAGCAAATACTGAATAAGCTTGAGTCATTTTAATTGGCGTTAAACTGCTAGCACCCAAAGCGATCGTTTCTGAATGAGGTAATTTATCTATGTTAAATCCAAATCGAGTTAAATATTGACGTACTTTACCGAGACCTACTTCACGTAAAACACGAACTGCCATTACGTTTTTAGATTGTGCTAAACCAATACGTAAACGAGTTGGACCGGAATAAATTTCTGGAGAATTTTTAGGTCTCCATGCTACTCTTTGATTTTTCTTCCATTGATTAATTGGTGCATCGTTGATTAAGGTCGCTAAGGTCATCCCTTGTTCAATCGCTGCAGAATAAATGAATGGTTTCACACTTGATCCGATTTGTCGGAGAGATTGGGTAGCGCGGTTAAATTTGTTGTAACTAAAATTAAATCCTCCTACTAGAGACAATATCGCACCGTTTTCGGGATTTATTGCTACCAATGCAGTATTTGCATTAGGTATTTGACTCAATAGCCAAACTTTTGATTTTTTAAGTTGTATATTGGTTGTTGGTTTAACACGAACCCAAATTTTTTCTCCTTCATGTAAAATGTCGCTAGCATATTTGGGTTCCGGTCCTTGGATTTCGTCGGTTAGGAACTTACGAGCCCAACTCATGCCAGCCCAATCTATAGTTTGTTCACCACTGTTTTTCACCCAAATTTTAGCGCTTTTCGAACCAACGGTAGTAACAATAGCTGGAGCGATCTGACCATATACTGGTGTTTTTTTTAATTCGTTTTCAATTTGTTGTTGAGTAAACGCTGCTTGACCAACTTTCCATAGTATTTTTTCAGCACCACGATAGCCATGACGTTCATCATAGGCTAACAGATTATCAATAGCCGCCTGATTGGCTGCTTTTTGTAGTTTTGAATCAATTGTGGTGTAAATGTTCATTCCCGATGTATAGGCACTTTCGCCGTAAAGTTCCACTGCCCATGCACGTGCTAGTTCAGCAACATATGGAGCATCTACTTCAATGTCAGATTGGTGATAGCGTGATTCAACTATTTCTATCCGTGCTTTATCATACTCTTGCTGAGTAATATATTTTTCTTCGAGCATGCGTAAGAGTACTAAATTACGACGATTAGTAGCTCGTTCAAGGGAGTAGATTGGGTTCATTGTCGAAGGTGCTTTAGGGATACCTGCCAACGTTGCAATTTGACTCAAAGATAAATTTTGCAAATCTTTACCAAAGTAAGTCTGTGCAGCAGCAGCAAAGCCATAGGAGCGATGTCCTAAGAAAATTTTATTTACGTATAATTCCATTATTTCTTTTTTAGAAAGAAGTTGTTCTATATGCATAGCTATAAAAATTTCTTTAATTTTACGAAGAATTTTTTTTTCATTTGATAAAAAAAAGTTTCGTGCTAATTGTTGAGTGATAGTGCTGGCTCCTTCTCTTACTGAACCGGATCGTATAATAACCAATACAGCGCGTGTGATTCCAATTGGATCAACTCCAAAATGTTTATAGAAACGGCTATCTTCAGTTGCGATTAGCGCTTCAATAAGATATTTAGGAATATCACTATAGGTTATCGGAATACGACGTTTTTCACCAAATTGAGAAAGTAATTTGCCATCTTGACTGAAAATTTGCATTGGTGTTTGTAGCGTAACATCACGCAAAGCTGTAACATCCGGTAATTTTGGCCTTTCGTAATAGTAGAAACTAAAAATAGCGCATATACTGAGAGTCATACAAATTACTATAAAAATGAATAAATGCTTTATTAGTTTCACCGAAAAAAATCCTGATTTAATTTAAAGTAGTTTATTGCAAAATCTTCATATCATAGAGCATGATCTACAGTAATCAATCATCTCAAACAGAAAGAAGTGAGACAGATACTGATTAGTATCTTTGAAGAGATATTTGTAGTTCGCGGCTGCATTCAGAACGTGTAACATACTAAATTTTAGAATTCTAAATGGAAGCATGGATATTTTGAGGAGCGCTTTCAACGCATCAGTTTATGACTTTTTAGCAATTTGAAGATGGATGAATACCTACAGCTTTAGGTTGTTGTACCATGTTCATACTTTGTTATTGCGGGCAAGTTTTCCGTACTGTTTTGCAAGTGATTATTAACTTCTATTAGATGATCATCTTATCATTTTATAAAGTAAAAAAAAATCTGAATTTACGGTATTTTGTTAATTTAATTTTCTGATTTTTTGAAACTAGTAAATACAAAGAAATAGCAAATGGTTTAAAGCACATATCAATTTAGAATTTTCACGTGTTCTGCTTGGTTTGCTATTGTAAAATAGCAAAAAATATTTTTTGTTATATGATAAAGCATTTCGTTCTCGATAAAATTTATAGAAATAGTTAATTTTTATAAATGACTTATTTTTGCGTGATCTTTTTTACTCTATACTACTTTTTAGTCTTAATGAAAGCGCTTAATCTTGCTTGTTATTAATTTATAGAATGATTATATCGTTTGATGGATTTATAAGAATCTGATTGATGATTATAGCTAAGAAAAAAGTCTTGAGTTTTACTCAGAATTTTTTGTTCTGTCTTAGTTAATATAATAAGACTTTAATTGAAGTAAATAGGAAGATTTTATTTTAAACGTTATTGATGTGTATACATGATAATATCATTATTAAAGCGATATGCTTTAATTGTCAGTAAATATTTAGACCTTAATATATCCACTAATACTATCTCAACTTCAATTTAAAGTCTCGTTTGGTAACGTATTCTTAATCTGAGCCACTAAAAGTTAATCTAAATATAACCACAACTTGCTATATTACGTGTGTAAATTTACCTTGATTAAGAAAAATTAATTCTTGCTAAATATATCTAACACACTGTTTTATATAATACTGTTCTTGTAAGTGCAAATATTCATAATGGCAAAATTTATCTCTGATCAAAATCCAAAATTTACTGAAGGTTCGACTATAAAGCACATATTGGTTATGTCTGGTGCAAGCTCAATAGGTTTAATAGCGCTTTTTCTTGTCGATTTACTTGATATGTTGTTCATCAGTATGTTAGGAGAAGTAGAACTAGCAGCAGCAGTTGGTTTCGCAGGAACTTTGGTTTTTTTTTCAACTTCGATTTCTATTGCAACTTCAATTGCAATGGGAACTTTAGTGTCAAAAGCTATTGGTGAAAAGAATAGAGGATATGCAAAGCAACTTAGTATTAGTATTATGATAACAGCTTTTACTATTAACGTCTTTGTCAGTGGGGCTATATTTTTTTATATGTCAGATTTACTTTCAGTTATAGGGGCTTTAGGATATGCTGCGGAGAGAGCAAAGGCATACTTGTATATTTTATTACCAAGTACTCCAGTGATTGCGTTAGCAATGGCTTCGGGAGCTGGACTCCGAGCTGTGGGTGATGCAAAGCGTTCTATGTTGGCAACGCTTCTGGGAGGTGTTGTTAACGCAATATTGGATCCGCTATTCATATTTGGTTTTTCTTGGAATGTTGAAGGTGCAGCATTTGCTTCAGTTATAGCTCGTTTGACTGTTTTCGGTTTTTCCATGTATTCGCTTATTTTTATTCATAAACTAGTTGCTAGGCCATCATTTTTCGATTGGCTGAATAATATTAAAGTTATTTTGACTATTGTAATTCCAGCAGCCATAACTAACATTGCAACTCCGATAGGTAATGTAATTGCGACTTCTTTTATAGCTCGATTCGGTGCAGATTTTGTAGCAGGTTATACAGTAATAGGGCGTTTAACTCCTGTTTGTTTTGTAGCTATATTTGCACTTTCTGGTGCGGTGGGTCCTATACTTGGGCAAAATTTTGGTGCAAAGAAATTTGATCGAGTGAAAGAGATTTTGAATAATTCTCTGATTGTTGTGGTTAGTTATACAATTTTTGTTTGTATCATCCTTTATTTCATTCAAGGTTTTATCATTCAAAGTTTTAGTTTAGAAGGTGATGCATCCAAAATTGTTTCTGCATTTTGTACCTATGTAGCAATTAGTTTTATTTTTAATGGTACTTTATTTCTTGCAAATACTTTTTTCAATAACTTTGGTAAACCGTTTTATTCTACTGCTCTAAACTTGGGTAAAGCAACATTTGGAACATTACCATTTGTCTATGTGGGATCACAGTGGTTTGGTGCGTTGGGTGTACTTTACGGTCAAGCATTAGGTGCAATGCTATTTGGTGTAATAGCGATAACTGTACTCAGAGCACATTGTAAATGTTATGTGAAGCTAAAAGCTAGCAATAAAAAAAATACCCTATGGATTATTTAAATTATTTCATTTAGCGAAAAGGCGTATAGACAATTTGTGTGTTGCGCATTGACTTTGATTTTTTAAACACGGAAGACATGTACCAAGTGCAACTTGGCTACCTCATGTAAGGAATTTCTATTGTATGCTAATTTAAAAAAGATTCTATTTCTGTATCTTTCTTTGCCTCTTTAATCATAGCTTCTACTTGTTTAGAGTCAATACGATTAAATAGTGTTTTAAATTCGGTGATTTTGTGATCAATAAGTGGATTAACAATACAATTCCATGTTAGTTTCTCATTAATAAATGCTTCAGCACGGGCTGTAAGCTTTGGCATGATTGGTTTCAAGTATAGCATTAAGATACGAAATAGGTTGATACCAACAGAACAAATGTTTTGAAGTTCCTTTTCTTTATCTGTGTTTTTTGCTATAATCCATGGCGCCTTTTCATCAATATATTGATTAGCTTTGTCTGCTAAAGTAGTAATTTCACGGATGAGATGGCTGAATTCGCGTGTTTCATATAATTCTGCTATAAGTTCAGAAGAAGCAACGAACTCGTTATATAATTTTTTCTCTGTGAAATTAGCCGATAATTTTCCTCCAAAACGCTTAGAAATAAAAGTGGCATTACGAGATGCTAAATTGACGATTTTATTTACTATATCGGAATTAAAGCGTTGAATGAAATCTTCTAGATTCAGATCCAGATCGTTTATATGCTTGTTTAGTTTTGTAGCATAGTAGTAACGTAAGCACTCTGGATCTAGGTAACGTGAATAAGTATTAGCTTTTATAAAAGTACCTTTTGATTTAGACATTTTCATGCCATTTATTGTTAGATACCCATGCACAAATATATTATTTGGTTTACGGAAATCAGATCCTTCAAGCATTGCAGGCCAAAATAAGCTATGGAAGTAAACAATATCTTTGCCGATAAAATGGTAAAGCTCCGTTGTACTGTTTTTATGCCAATATTCGTTGAAATTTAAATCTTCACGCTTAGTGCATAAATTTTTGAATGAGCTGATATAGCCAACCGGAGCATCGATCCATACATAAAAAAATTTTCCCTCTTCACCTGGAATTTCGAAACCGAAATAAGGAGAATCGCGTGAAATATCCCATTGTTTTAGTCCAGCTTTAAGCCATTCCTGCATTTTATTTGCTATTTCGCTTTGTAGTGTTCCAGAGAGGGTCCATTCTCTTAACATTGCTTCAAATTTTGGTAGATCGAAAAAAAAGTGTTTGGAATTTTTTATTATTGGATCTGTACCAGAAATAGTAGATTTAGGTTCAATGAGTTCCGTTGGACTGTAGGTTTCACCACACTCATCGCAATTATCTCCATATTGATTTGTAGATCTACAGTTAGGACATGTACCTTTTATGAAGCGATCTGGTAGAAATATTCCTTTTTTAGAATCAAATAGTTGAGAAATTACACGGCTAGAAATAAAACCTTTTTTCTTAAGATTGAGGTAGATATGAGAAGTTAAAAGTTCAAAGTTTTCACTACTATGCGTGCTGTGGTAGTTGTCAAAGCTGATGCCAAAAGTAACCAAATCTCTTTGATGTTCCTCACTAACTGCTTTGATCATCTCTTCTGGAGTAATCCCCATTTGTTCTGCTTTAAGCATAATTGCTGTACCATGAGCGTCATCAGCGCAAATAAAGTTTACAATATGACCGCGTAGACGTTGGTAACGAACCCAGATATCAGCTTGAACATGCTCAAGCATATGACCAAGGTGAATAGATCCATTAGCGTATGGAAGGGCACAAGTGACTAAGATTTTTCTTGGATCAGTTGGCATAATTAATAGTTTACCCTATAAAGTTTTTTGTTGATATTATCTCATACAACTCTTAACTCCAATACACTAGATAAATGAACATCTCAAACTTTAGATCATTAATATACTAAGATATAAAAAGATAAAGTTTAGAGTATTGATTAGCTCTAAAGAGTTTTTTGCTATCGAAAGAAACAAATGCTAACATAGAACATGATTTACTTCTTTATTTTTAAAACGGTTTATTTGTTAATTACATAGCATAAAATCGTTTCAGTTCAGTTAGGCCTTGCATCAATATTGGTAGATTTGGGTTTTCTTCTAGGCGTTGATAGTTTGGACCATACAACTTATAATTACCAAATTTGTCCATAACTGTCGTTTTCCTCGGTGTTATTAACGCTAATTCTTGAGAATTGCCAGCTAAAATCAATTTCCTTTTGTTTTTTCTGAATAAACTGCGACCACTGCTGAAATCTGTTGGGTTTGATGAAACACCGAGAAGATCTTGTAATAAGGTAACAGATATATCTAGATGGCTTGAACGATGGTTATATTTAGCTGCAAGCTTGCCTGGCCAATGAATAATCATTGGAACTTGTAATTGATAACGACTATAATTACTGTTAGAGTCCCAGTTGTTTCTTTTAGTTTCATTGAATTCTATACCATGATTAGAGGTAATGATTACAACTGTATCTTTTTTAAACCCTAAAGTTTCTAGTTGTTCGTAAAGCTTTTTAAGTTCGCTATCTACTTGGTTCACTGAGTGATTGTAGCTTGTTCGTAGGAGGTCATCGGCGATTTTAGCTTTGTAATTGTTTAAGTCGTTGAGCGTTGTTAACTCAATAAAACTAAGCCAGGGTTGTTTTATATCTTTAGCCCATTTCGCCCATACATTAATGGTTTGGCTATCAGAGGACTCATTATTAGAAAAGGTAATAGAAGAAAAATGTAAGCCTCTAAAAATTGTCTGCACATATAGTTCATTATTAAAATTATCGCTGCTAAATAAACCAAATTGGTAGCCTTGATCTTGTAAGGTACTGATTAGCAGTGGTAATGTTCCTTGTGATTTTATACTCGAAGCATAGACGCTTGGTAAACCATAAAATAGACCGAACATTCCGTATATATCATTGCTTGAACTATAATGGTTAGTGAAATTTAGGTTGTTTTTAGAGTAAATAGTTGTTGCCGGCATGGTACTATCATTTAATCTATCGCTACGCAGATTGCTAACATTAACTACTAAAATATTTAATTTTTCAGAGTGGGGACAAAAAGTAATTTTTTCTAGTGGGTATTTGATTAGCTCGCTGCCAATTTCATTTTTGGCAAGGCGTTTTAAGTGTTTTTCACGGTTTAAAAGACCGTGTCTTTCCATAAAAGATTTGGCCGTCATAGGATATGACAATGGAAAATTTGTTTTTTGATTAGTTACTGGAGAGTAGAAATAAGCATCTGACCAAACATAAATTAAATGGCTAGAAATAAAACTTATAAAAAAAAATGTGGCAATTAAAAATCCTATTCGTTTGTTGAAAAGTTTATGTTTCTTGTACCAAATCCACTCTGATAAAATCAGCTCGGATAAAAAAATGAATGGTAGGATGATAAACACATTCTGCAAATTGGAATTGATTGTGTTATTTTTATCGTTGAAGAGAAGTTTCCAAACTACTGGGCTGAGATGTAAATTTATAGTTTGATATGCTTGGGCATCTATCAGTAAGAAAACGAGACTTAAAGTGAAAAAACAAATGGTTATTAGGCGAAATACTTTACGTGATGGTATCAGAAAGGTAAGAGGAAATAAGATAAGTAAATAAAAAGCTAATACTAAGAAAGCAAAGTGACTGCACCATGAGGATATAAGGTAAAACAAGCCGAGCCATGTATCAGGCAAGGGTGAGTGAACGATATACTTCACACCAACAAGCATTGCAGCGATAATGTTGAAGAAAGAAAACCAGTGTCCCCAACTCACAAGGTGTGACACCCGACTACCGTATTTACTTCCGCTATCTAGCATTTATTTTGTTCTTTGATTATCCGTTTTTATTTATTGTATTCATTGAAAAACAACTAATGCTTGAGCAAATCTTTAGCCATTTTTTTTCAAGAATTTTACTACTGTATGTGATTTTTCCAGAAAACTTAAGGATAAGATAAGCCAGGTTGGCAAAAACTACTGATCTTTTTTTGAAGTTTCCTTAGTTACTTTGCTTTTCCTGTGGTAATAGTACAGCTTTCCTCAAATATACTCAAGAATTGAGTTTATAAGTTAGAAAAAAATTCTATCTGAATCTTTTCAAAAAAATATATTGAGTTATGAGACTTAAGAAGATTTTATCATTTTTTTCGTTTTTTTCAGTAGCATTATGATCTTTAGATAGTTTTTTAATACAGCTAGCAACTGAGTCTTTAAGTATTGTAAAGTCGGAAGGGATCATTGCGTGTTATATTTCCAGTTACTTTAAGCAGTCATTAAAGTAGATTAGTATTATAATTCTTACAATTATTTTCATGTCAGTTTTGTTAGCGATACTATTAAAGTATAAAAGATTGATAAAAAGTTCAATAATAGTACTCTCATCTTGTCAGTCTAAGGATATTGTTAATTATGAAGGCTAGAATAGAGATAGACATTTTATACGTGATAAGTGTATTGGGAGGTGATAAATGTGCTGTAGAACGCTTACTAGACGTGTTTGTTCAGAATCATGCAGATGATGCTTACGAGTTATCTAACTTATTAAGAAATAAGAACATGGAAGAGGCGCTTAGAAAAATTCATAGCTTAAAAGGTATAGCTGGCCATTTAGGCTCAGTAAAATTAAAAATGATCGCAGATCAAATTGAAATGGATATGAAGAATGAATTTCTGGTTAGCGAGATTAAACTAGTAGAATTACAAGAAATTTTATCTGCAACAGTCGAAAGTGCACAGAATTACCTCATAAGTAAATAGAAAAAAACTAGAAACATTTCAAGGCAATTTCCATAACTTTTCCTGCTTATTTGGAAAATTTTATCTGGAGTGATAAGAAAATGGATCTACATTTCAGTGGTAGGTATACAGTACCTGGGGATTGGTTTGTGTAAAATGCAGAGCTCTACTGCTCACGTTTTTAAATGTATTTTTGCTCTCTCCTTTTTTACCTAGAATAGCACTTTCGATATTTGAGTTCAGAGCGTAAAAAAACTGACTTATGTCTCCTTTCACTGTGACAAGTGTCTTAATATTTTGTGCAGAATCACTTTGCGTATTTTGTTTATTATCGAACCAGTACAAACCCCCTTCATTGATAACAATGATGCCAGTAATTGCAAAATTTAGTTCTTTAGCTTGCTTAAGAAGTGCTTTGCACAAGTTTTCTAGTGTTTCTATTGACATTTTTGCTTAACCTCTTTGGTGTTCAATTGTACTGAGAACTCTAAAATTTATCAAGTGGTATCATCGAAATCGTTTTGAGTTCTCGAACTACGTTGAAAATTTCAAAAAAAGCATACATCTTTAAACAATTATGATAACGAGTAAACATGTACCTCCATTATGGAAAGATCAGGCAAGGTTGTCTAGTGTTGCTTGAAAAAAAATACGGAGATATTGATTCATTTCACGGGTAAGTGGTACCTAATCGATATATTTATGGTACAGAACGAATTTAAGTGATAGGCAAAACTTGTTTTACGTATTTTCCGGGTGCTTTGGCAATTACGGGATTTTGCTCTGAACCCTGCTTAAAGGGTTTTATTTGTTGTTTTTCTGAATTAAGGTTCATTAACCACTCATGCCAATGGGGCCACCAGGAACCTTTAGTATAATTGGCACTTGCCAACCACTCGTCAGCGGATTGAGTAGTGTTGTTATTTAACCAATAACCATATTTGTTCTTACAAGGGGGGTTAATGACACCAGCGATATGACCGGCTTCGCTAAGTACAAAAGTCTTATTGTTGCCACCAGACTTTAATAAACCACGGTATGTACCTTGCCAGAGTGCTATGTGATCTTCTTTAGCGGATATGAAGTAACTAGGTATTCTTATTTTGTTTAAGTCAATCCATACGCCACCAATTTTTATTCCTTTTTCTTTGATAAGCTTATTTTCAAGATATAATTCACGTAATAAAAAATTATGACAGGCTGCTGCTACATTCATATTATCGCTATTCCAGTAGAGCAGATCAAAATCCATAGGACTATTACCCTTTAAGTAATTTTCAATATAGTAGTTCCAATATAGAGTATTTTCTCGTAGTAAACTAAAAGTGACACTTAATGAACGGCCATCCATATATCCTTTTGTATTATTTTGAATTTCGATAGCATCGACAATCGTATCATTAATGTACGCGCCAATCTCTCCTGGTTGAGAAAAATCAAGCAATGTAGCAAAGAAAGATGCTGATTGTATGCGTTTTTTCATGCGCTTAGCTGAATAATACGCAATTGTAGAGGCTAAAAGTGTACCTCCTATACAATAGCCAGCAGCGTTAATTTGTTCTTGTTTAGTGATATCTTCAATTACAGCTACCGCTTTTACTACACCTTCAAGAACATAGTCACTAAAGTGAATTTCAGCTTGCTTCTTACCTGGATTACGCCATGATATCATGAACACGCTGTGATTTTTATTTAATAACCACCGAACCATAGAGTTCTCTTTACGCAAATCCAAAATGTAGTACTTGTTGATGAATGGTGGAACAATTAGTAAAGGTGTTGAATTGATCGTATTTGTAAGCGGTTTATATTGAATAAGTTCAAAGAGATCGTTGGAAAATACAATATCTCCTTCTGTATTCGCGATATCATCACCGATACGGCATGCATTATTATCGTTCATGCGTATTTTTAAAATGTCTGCACTAGACTCCAGATCTCTCTTTAGTTGTTCCAATCCAAAAAGTAAATTTTCACCGTTTTTCTCAATTGTGAGCTTTAAAAGTTCTGGATTTGTTGCGACAAAGTTGCTTGGGGATAGCGCATTAATAGCTTGGCGAGAAAAGAAAATAAGACGTTCTTTAGTTGGTTTGTCTATTCCATCAATACTGTTAATGGTGTTGAGATAGGTTTTACTAAAAAGTAAATAAGATTGTTTAATAAAATTATAGAAGGTATCAGTTTTCCACAACTCGTTGGTGAAACGCTTATCTTCTTTCTCTTCTTCGACAAATTTTTTTTTCTTACCTGCTAATGCAATGTTTTGCCAAATTTGCAACTGTTGTTCCCACCATTGCATTTGTAACTGTAACAAAACTGCTGGTTGTTCTCCTGCTTTTTTAAGCAGCTGAATACTATCTTCTAAACTTATTTTTTGTATCGCCTCACTAAGAGGAGAATTTACAGATGATTTAATTTCAAGACCTTGCCACCATTGCTTATTGATTTCTTGAAGTCTTACGAGATAATCTGAGAAAAAATTTTGAAACATAATAAATACTCCAGTTATCTAAAACCGCCTTAAATAATAAAGGCGGCAAATAAACATGATTACATCACACAGGAGTGACAGTTTTAAGATTCTCCGAAGTGAGCGATTCAACATCGTCTTTAAATTCTTTGGCGATAGATTGAAGTTTGTTACTATCATCCATCATTTGCTGTGAAAACTTCGTTAAGACTGATAGTTGTTGGCTATTGAAAGCAGTTAGCGAAGTTATATCTTTAATTTGGCTGGCAGCTCTCATTTGAGTTAATCCCATTTCACTATATGTTCGGATAGCATTGAGTTGTAGTTCAGTTAACATCTCAACGTTTTTTGTTATTAATTGGTTGAATTTAAGATAAGGTTGCAAATTTTTTTCAGCTTGTTCTGAAAAAGTTTTAAAAAAATCTGTATACATGATCTTGCTCCTATAATGATTATGTTTCTATTTGATTTTTTCAACAACAACCGCCGTTCCCATACCTCCGCCCACACATAGGGATGCAACACCATAACGGCCGTTACGTCGATTTAACTCATGGATAAGGGTGACTAGAATACGATTTCCAGATGCTCCAAGTGGATGACCTAAGGCGATTGCTCCTCCATTAACATTGGTTTTCTCCAAAATAGAGGAGGACGATACATTATATTTTTCTGCTAATTTGTAAATCACTCCCAAAGTTTGAGCGGCAAATGCTTCATTGATTTCATATAGTTCCATATCTTCAATGTTTAGATTGACTGCGTTTAAGGCCTTAGCTATAGCATCAACAGGTGCTAGCCCCATGATTCTAGGAGCGATGCCGGATTGTGCATAACTAGTAATTTGACAAATTGGAGATAGGCCATGTTTCTTGACTGCTTCTTCGGATGCTAGAACGATTGCACTTGCACCATCGTTAATGCCAGACGCGTTGCCGGCAGTCACGGACCCTTCCTCACTAAAGGCAGGTTTTAATTTTTGTAAAGCACTTAAGGTTGCTGTTGCTTTAGGATATTCATCAGTATCGAAAGTGATCATTTTACGAAATTTCTGTATATCAACTGATATAATTTCATCTTTAAACACACCTACCTCAATCGCTTTAATTGATTTAAGTTGACTATTTAATGCGTATTCATCTTGTTCCTGACGACTAATGGACATTTCGCTTGCTATATTTTCAGCCGTTATACCCATATGGCATTGGTTGTAGACATCAGTTAAACCATCAGAGATAAGAAGATCAATTAGACGCATATCACCCATTTTGTGCCCTTTTCGAATACTATAGGGTGTTATAAATGGAATTTGTGACATAACCTCGACACCAGCTGCAACTACTATTTCTATGCTGTCGCTTTTTATATGTGAGACTGCATCCATCACACTTTTCATGCCGCTACCACATACCATATTTAAAGTATAAGCTGGAACCGAATCAGGAATACCTGCGTAGATAGCAGCTTGGCGTCCAATGCCCATACCTTGTCCAGTACTCAGAACATTACCAACGATAACCTCATCGACAATATTTGTTGGAATATTTCCTGAGAGCATTGCAGCGTTGATAGCGATTGAGGCCAATTTCCCAGCATGAATATCGCTCAATGCACCGCCAAAACTACCAATTGGAGTTCTTTTAGCTGAAATCACATAGACTTTTTTCATGATATAAACCCTTTTTATTTCATGTACAACCCACCGTTTATCGACACTGTCTCGCCTGTAATATAAGAAGCAGCATCACTTGCAAGAAAACTAACAATTTTCGCTACTTCCTCAACTCTTGCAAAGCGTTTAAGAGGAATTTTGGATTTAATAGACTCGAGTATTTCTGGTTTTATCTCTCTTACCATCGGAGTATCTGTATAGCCTGGAGCAATAACGTTGACGGTTACACCATAACGAGCTCCTTCTTCTGCTAACGCTTTAGAAAAACCTATAACTCCAGCTTTTGCAGCAGAATAATTTGTTTGTCCAAATTGACCTTTTAGAGCATTAACTGAAGAAATGTTAATGATTCTTCCATCGCGTTTTTCACACATTGAAGAGAATAGGGGGTGAATTACATTAAATAAACTATTTAGATTAGTGTTTATGACTTGATACCAGGACTGTGCGGACATTTTCTTAAAAATACTATCTCGTGTTATACCTGCGTTATTAACGATTAAATCAATCTGACCTTCTTCCCCTAAGAGTGCACCTAAACGTTTTGCGCACTCATTCGTATCAGTTACATCCAATTCCATTAAACGCGCTTGATTTTGATTGAAATTTTTCTCATTCAGCCATTCTAGTGCACGACGGTAATTTTCAGCAGAGTTTTTTGTGGTCGCATAAGTAGCGATTATGCGATAACCATCGCTAACAAGTTGAGATGAAATAGCAGATCCAATTCCACCTTTTGCTCCGGTAATCAAAGCAATTTTTTTCATGAGAAACTCCATTTTTATTAGTGCCGACTGGGTAAACACGTCCAAACTAGTTTCCAAGTCCAAATAATATACAGGAACTTGAAACCTTGAACCTCAAATACAGACGATAAAATAATGTTTACTTCTCATAATTGTAAATAGTATTTGTAGTTAATTATGCATAAAGTTGAGCGATGTCTCACTAAGATGCGCAAGAAATGAATTATTTTTAGATCTTCATTGTGAATAAGAACTCGATTTTATCAATTAAATCAAAACTTCTTCTATCATATTGAAAATTAACGAGTTAATTCAAAAGGTTTTTCAAACAAGTCTGGAAGAAGCTCTTATATAAAGTTAAAGTGCATCTAAATTCATTTCTGTATAGATTTGGGAAACCCAGTCTTTTACACGTTTTTTTGTTAATTCAGGTTGTCGATCTTCATCGATACATAAGCCTACAAATTTTTTTCTATCCTCATTTACAAGAGCTTTTGAGGCCTCAAAGTTATAACCTTCAGTGGAAGTATAACCAAGAATAGTAGCGCCCTTCCTCTCGATGATATCATGCATCGTTCCCATTGCGTCACAGAAATACTCTGCGTAATCTTCTTGATCACCGCATCCCCAAATGGCGACAATTTTAGTTGAAAAATCTATATTTGATAACTCAGGAAAAAAGTCGTCCCAATCGCATTGTGCCTCTCCGTAGTACCATGTTGGAATACCAAAAAGCAAATAGTCAAAATTATTAACATCCTCTTTTGCACTTTTAGCAATATCTTGGACATAAACCAGTTTTTTACCTAGTTGTTTTTGAATCATTTTAGCTACAGCTTCAGTATTGCCTGTATCACTACCGAAGAATATTCCTACCATTGCCATTAGAATTATCACTCCCAAGATATTCATTATTCATGCTTATTAATGCTAGCTTTAAGCAAGACCAGAATTTTCCCAAACCAGTTGGATTATACCTTTTAATGCAAAACCTGCACAACCCAAAAACAAAACCAGCCATGCAATACTACGACCTAATAGAGAAACATTGCTTTTAAGCAAATCCTTTATTGCCATGCCTATAAGAAAAAAAACAGATACAAAAAGAAAGCCTAATCCGAGAGATTCTAATATACCTATATGCTCATAAAGCATAAACGTTCCTTATATTACAGAGCAGCGATTCTACTCAATTTACCAGTATAGTCGGTAATAGTTAATGCATAAAAATTATTCAGATTTTTTCTTTAAAGAAGGTTCTGATGACTTTTATTACTTCAAACGGATTTTCAGCATGAAGCCAATGTCCTGTATTAGCGATTACATGTATCTTAAAATTGCTGACTTGTTTTTTTAGCAAACTTCGATGTTTAGGGAGTAGATAACTTGAATTCATTCCCTTTAAAAATAAAGTAGGAGTTGAGTTTAAAGCAACAGGTGTCCAATCCAGTATATGTTCGTAATTAGCAATGATTGAATCGGAATTAAAACGCCAAGTGATAATTCCTTTGTTAGAGTACAGGGATTTTCCTAAGAATTGTCTCACGTTTTTAAGTTGAATATATTTTCTTAGAATACTTAAAGCATCCTTGCGATTTTTAGGTTGTTCCTGTTTTACAGCTTGTATTCCATCAATCGTATTATCATATGTTCTAGCAGAATACTTCACAGGCGCTATGTCTAAAATGACAAGCTTACTTATTTGATTCTGCATAAGTTCAGCAACTTTCATAGCAACCTTTCCTCCCATAGAATGACCAATGATTTTGATTGTAGATAGATTAAGTTTTGTAATCAGAGTAAATATATCGCTAGCCATTACCTCGTAATTATGCTGATTATTATGAAAAGAAAATCCATGATTACGAAGATCAATGCTTAAGATTTGATGATCTATTTTGAAATTGCGAGCAAGCATACCCAAATTATCTAGATTTCCAAATAATCCATGGATCAAAATGATGGTTTTTCCTTTACCTTCTAATTTATAATTGAGAAATTTAAACATTTTATTTCATTAGCACCTAGTTTAACCTAGAGTATCGGCGAAGATCTGTTTATACTTTTCCAGATCATTAAAACATAGAGATTGTAAAAAGCGAATGAAAATAATTGAAGTTGACGAAGATTTATACCATTACATTGCTGCTCAAACTAAACATATTGGCGAAAGCGCTTCAGATATTCTTCGTCGTTTGCTCAGTGTTGATGGAAACCTTATGGATTCTATCGAGTTGATAGAGCCAACTAAGCAAGACACTACAGCGAATGAAGATGAAAAGCAAAACATTCAACTTATTGTTGGTGTAAAAGAAATACGATCATTACTAATTTCTGATGAATTCATTAGGTCAAAAAAAGCAATTGATCGTTTTATGTTGGTACTGTCGAGACTGTATCATATTAACCCGGAGAGTTTTGCAGAAGCAGCGCAAGTTAAAGGACGTACGAGAGTGTATTTTGCTGATAATGAAAAAATATTGTTAGCGCATGGTAATACGACCAAACCGAAAGTAATTCCAAATACCCATTTTTGGGTTATTACGAATAACAATACGAGTCGTAAGCGTCAAATGGTTGAGCAACTTATGATGAAGATGAGCTTTCCTCTAGGTTTAATTAGAAAAGTAAGCAATGCAATTTAATTATTTACACTTAATTTATGTATCTGTGCATCGGCCAGTCTAATGGATTTAATCATTCTGTTAATCAATGAAGAGAAAAATTTTGACATTAAATAGTGTTCAAAGAAGGATCATCTGATATGGGTACATACTCCAGGATAATACAAGAGAGCTTACATAATATTCCTATCTTAATCTCTAATTATTTTTTATTAAAGCCCGATTCAAATAACCCTAGTCATGGAGTGAAATTTGGCACTTCAGGCCACCGTGGTAGTGCAGACAAATTTACATTTAATGAGTTACATGTTTTAGCTATTGCTCAAGCGATAGTTGAGGTTCGCGCCGAACATAATATAACAGGTCCATTATTCATTGGTAAAGACACCCATGCTTTATCTGAGCCTGCTTTTTTAAGTTTAATCGAAGTGTTTATTGCAAATAAAGTGAAAGTTATTGTTCAAAGGAATAATGGTTATACACCTACCCCTAGCGTATCTTATGCAATATTAAATTTTAATTTAACGAACAATAATAAAGCAGATGGTTTAGTAGTAACCGCATCACATAATCCACCTCAAGATGGTGGTATTAAATACAATTTTATTCATGGAGGTCCAGCTGAGATCGAGCTGACTCAGTCAATAGAAAACAGGGCTAATTTTTTGATGGCAACAAATCTAGAAGGTGTCAAGCGTATTCCTTTATGTGATGCTAAAATTTCAGATCTGTTTTTTGAAACAGATTTAGTTACACCTTATGTAAATGATTTAGCAAACGTAATTGATATGGAGATACTTCAAAAAGTAGATTTGAAGTTGGGAGTTGATCCGCTCGGTGGTAGTGGTGTGGATTATTGGCGTCAAATTGGAAAAGTATATAATTTAGACTTGACTTTGGTACGCCAGGATATTGATCCTTCTTTTAAGTTTATGTATTTAGATAAAGACGGTGTAGCACGGATGGATTGTGCGTCTTCCCACGTAATGGTAGGCTCATTGGAATTGAAGGATGATTATGATCTTATTTTTAGCAACGATCCTGATTGTGATCGCCATGGAATTATAACTCCAAAAGGGTTAATGAACCCCAATCATTTTTTAGTAGTATGCATTGACTATTTATACCGTCACCGTAAAAGTTGGAAAAAAGATCTTGCTGTAGGGAAGACTTTAGTATCGAGTTCCTTAATTAATCACATTGTGAGCGATTTGGGTCGAGAAATATGTGAAATGCCAGTAGGTTTTAAGTGGTTTGTTAATGGTTTGTATCATGGAACTCTGGGGTTTGCAGGCGAAGAGAGCGCTGGTGCTTCTTTTTTACGTAAAGATGGTACACCTTGGTCTACAGATAAAGATGGAATAATTTTGTGTTTGTTAGCAGCTGAGATTACTGCAGTTACTGGTAAAAATCCTCAGCAATATTATGAGGAGTTAAGTGTCAAATATGGTGAATTTCAATACAATCGTATTCAAGAATTCGCGACTTCTTCTCAAAAGAATTTCTTGGATAACTTGTCGTCAGAACTACTTTCTTTTGAAACTTTAGCAGGTGACGCTATAATTTCAAAATTGACTCATATCCCAGAAAATAATATTGCTATTAACGGTCTTAAAGTAACTACCGAGAATGGTTGGTTTGTAGCTCGTTCTTCTGGCACTGAAAATATCTATAAGATTTATTGCGAAAGTTTTAAGGGTGCAGAGCACCTAAAATTAATTGAACTTGGAGCGCGTAAAATTGTGAAACAGCTATTTCTTAACGCTGGTTTATAAGCTCCTGTTAATGGAGCTTTCAACAGATTTTTTATTTAATTAGTTTTTTAGTCTATTGCACTGGGAGGCACTAATGATTTTCTTAATCTACATTTATATCTTGTTATGCGTTAATGTAGATCTAAGGCAAGGATATGTGAAAAGTGGATTACCAAGATTTGGAAGCAGTGAATGAATAATATGAAGTTGGAAAAAATACTGAATCATGAATTGTCTGCTAGTTCGGTGAAAGATTACACCACCAATGGAATGCAAATTGAAGGTAAAGGTGAAGTTGAACGTGTGGTTACAGGTGTGACTGCATCACAATTATTGATTGATCAGGCTGTTAAATTGAATGCAGATGCATTGCTTGTTCACCACGGCTATTTTTGGAAAGGTGAACCAGCTCCAATTAGAGGGATGAAGGGAAAACGTATTCGTACTTTAATCAAGCATGATATTAATTTGTATGCTTATCATTTACCATTAGATATTCATCCTAAACTAGGAAATAACGCTGAGTTAGCTCGCTTATTAAAAATAGAAATTGAAGGTGGTTTAGAAGAGAATAAAAATTCTCTTGCCATGTTTGGAAGATTGAAGGAGCAAACCAAAGTTAGCGATTTTATTGGTAGAATCAATCAAGTACTTGGTCGTTGTCCATTACATGTTTTTCCAGAAAATCTAGATCAGATGATCCAAACAGTTGGTTGGTGTACAGGTGGTGGGCAAAATTATTTGGAATTAGCAGCTCAACATGGTTTAGACGCATTTATTTCTGGAGAAATATCAGAGCGTACGACGCATTTAGCAAGAGAATTAGGTATTCATTACTTTTCTGCTGGCCATCATGCGACTGAGCGTTATGGAATAAAGGCTTTGGGTGAATGGCTAGCACTGAAATGTGGGTTAGAAGTCAAATTTGTTGATATTTATAATCCAGCATAGGAAAAATGCAAAGGGATCTGGGCTTGATAGTTTTGTAGCAAGCCCTGCCGGCTCTTATTAAGGTTTGTACAATGGTTTAAAATCACGTTTTTTTTGGCCAGTGTATAGTTGGCGAGGACGGCCTATACGATTGCTGGGATTACTGTGCATTTCGTTCCAGTGGGCAATCCAACCTATCGTACGTGACATTGCAAAAATAACCGTAAACATATAGACGGGGATACCGATTCCTTTGAGAATAATTCCTGAATAGAAATCTACATTGGGATAAAGTTTTTTTTCAACAAAATATTCATCAGAAAGTGCAATGCGTTCTAGTTCTATTGCGACCTCAAGAAGCGGATCTTTGATGTTGAGCTCTTTGAGTACTTTGTGACATGCCTCGCGCATGACAGTTGCGCGCGGATCATAATTTTTGTAGACACGATGACCAAAACCCATTAAACGGAATGGATCGTTTTTATCCTTAGCCTTGTTTAGATATTTCTCAATGCTATCTACATTAGCAATTTCTTCAAGCGTATGAAGGCATGCTTCATTGGCTCCACCATGAGCAGGACCCCACAATGAAGCAATACCTGCTGCAATACATGCGAACGGATTTGCGCCTGATGAACCTGCCAGACGCACTGTCGAAGTTGATGCATTTTGTTCATGGTCTGCATGTAAAGTAAAAATTTTGTCCATTGCACGTGCAATAATGGGGTTAACTTCATATTTTTCACATGGGTTAGCAAACATCATATGCAAAAAATTTTCTGAGTAATTTAAATCATTACGCGGATAAATAAAAGGTTGACCGATTGAATATTTATAGCACATTGCTGCTAGAGTCGGCATTTTTGAGAGAAGACGATATGCTGCAATTTCTCGATGCATGTCGTTATTCACATCTAATGAGTCATGATAAAAAGCTGCCAGTGCTCCAACCACGCCGCACATAACTGCCATTGGATGAGCATCTCGTCGAAAACCGCGGAAAAAACTAGCAATTTGTTCATGTACCATTGTATGATGGCTGACCGTAGTTTTAAATTTTTTATACTCTTGATAATTTGGGGCTTGACCATAAAGTAGTATGTAACATACTTCCAAGTAGTCAGCATTGTTCGCCAATTGGTCTATTGGATAGCCGCGATGCAGTAGTATCCCTTTATCTCCATCAATGTAGGTGATTTGAGACTCACAAGATGCGGTGGCGAGAAAGCCAGGATCGAAAGTGAAGTATCCGCTTGTGCCTAATTGACGAATATCGATTACTTGGGGACCTTGTGTTCCATTAATAATCGGCAATTCGATCGGTATGTCACCTTCAATATGAAGTGTAGCTTTCTTACTTGCCATAACAATCTCCTTACTAGTATCTAGATTTTTTGAGTAAAAATATGCTCGTGCATGATTTTTTGTACGTGTGTTTGTTATCAAAGTCAATTTCTCATCTTTTGATGTGTGGGCTTGTTAGGATTTTTATATTTGTGGAATAAAAGATATTGAAAATATGTTCTACATGGCAAAAACCATTGTTTTAATTATGTTAGAATGGGTTGGTGTTTTGTATAAATACTATGGAAATACAATTTTAGCGTTCAATAAATAAATCCTAGGTAAAAAAGAAATAACATTCCGTTGCTTTCAAAGTTTGTTTTGTTTCCAAATGAAGATTAGGATTTCGGAGTTTGCAGTATAAATTTTTTTAAAATTGTATAGTGTCAAAAGGAAATCAACTTGAAAAGATCTGTGAAAGAGAAAAAATCAAGACCGATTAATTTAAATTTATTAACCATGGATTTTCCAATTACGGCTATCGTGTCTATTTTGCATCGCATATCTGGAGTAGTTATGTTTTTTGCTATTGGAATTTTTCTCTGGTTGTTATCTGAATCTTTAGAGTCTGACGAAAGTTTTGTAGAAATAAGTCAGCTCATGAACTCTTTGCTGATGAGGTTCATTCTTTGGGGGATTTGTACTGTTTTTTCCTATCATTTTGTCGCTGGAATTCGTCATCTCTTGATGGATATTGGTTGCTTTGAAGAGTTTGAACGTGGTGTATTCAGTGCTAAGTTTACCTTTTTCATTACAGCACTACTTTCTATTTTCCTAGGGGTATTTATATGGTAGGCAATATTTTCTCATTTGGTCGTAATGGGGTCCATGATTTCTTACTTATTCGCGCCGCTGCAGTTGTTATAGCTGTTTATTTTCTTTATATTCTTGGTTTTTTCCTGATTTCTCCTACTGTCTCCTATGAATCTTGGAAACATTTTTTCAGCAGTTTGTTTACTGAAGTTTTTACAATGCTTGCTTTAGTTTCTATATTGATTCATGTTTGGATCGGTTTATGGCAGGTATTGACAGATTATATTAAATGTTCAAAATTGCGTTGTTGTCTGCAATTAGGTGCTGTTCTGACTTTGTTGGGATATTTTTTTTCTGGATTATTTATTCTATGGAGTGTTTAGGTGAGTATTCCTATTCGAGAGTTTGACGCTGTAGTAATTGGTGCTGGTGGTGCTGGTATGCGATCTGCATTGCAAATTTCAGAGCAAGGTTTTTCCTGTGCATTACTTTCTAAAGTATTTCCAACTCGTTCTCACACAGTGTCTGCTCAAGGCGGTATCACTGTTTCTTTAGGTAATGCGCATGAAGATTGTTGGGAGCAGCATATGTATGACACCGTTAAGGGTTCTGATTATATCGGTGACCAAGATGCTATTGAGTATATGTGTAAAAATGGTCCAGAGTCAGTAATTGAGCTTGAAAAAATGGGATTACCTTTTTCTCGTTTTGATAATGGTACGATTTACCAGCGTCCATTTGGAGGACAATCTAAGAATTTTGGTGGAGAACAGGCAGCGCGTACAGCAGCAGCGGCAGACCGAACTGGCCACGCTTTATTGCATACGCTTTATCAGCAAAATATTAAGCAAAAAACTACAATTTTTTCTGAGTGGTATTCGATAGACATTGTTAAAAATATGGATGATGTAGTTTCGGGTTGTGTGGCGTTTTGCATAGAAACGGGGGAAATTTGCTATTTCAAAGCCAAAGCAACTATTCTAGCGACTGGTGGAGCAGGTCGTATTTATGCTTCTACGACTAATGCGCATATTAACACTGGTGACGGTATAGGTATGGCGATTCGGTCTGGTGTTCCTATGCAAGATATTGAAATGTGGCAGTTTCATCCGACAGGAATAGCTGGATCTGGTGTACTAGTTACTGAGGGTTGTCGTGGTGAGGGTGGCTATTTACTAAACAAAGATGGTGAACGTTTTATGGAACGTTATGCCCCTAATACTAAAGATCTTGCCAGTCGTGATGTGGTTGCGCGATCAATGATGATTGAAATCCGTGAAGGTCGTGGTTGTGATGGTCCATGGGGTTCCCATATTAAGTTAAAATTGGATCATCTCGGCGAAGATGTATTGCAATTACGTTTACCGGGTGTTTGTGAATTATCTCGTACGTTTGCTCATATAGATCCTGTCAAAGAACCGATTCCGGTTATTCCTACCTGCCATTATATGATGGGAGGTATACCAACTAAAATTTCCGGCCAAGCTATTAAAAAAGATGTAAATGGTAGAGATATAGAGATTCAAGGTTTGTTTGCTTGTGGGGAAGTTGCTTCCGTTTCGGTACACGGCGCAAATCGGTTAGGTGGTAATTCACTGCTGGATTTAGTCGTATTTGGTCGTTCTACAGGTTTGTATCTAAGCGAGACGCTAGATAAGCAAGCTGACTCTAAGCCAGTGATAAAAGAAGATATTGAGCGTTCGCTTGAACGTTACAATCGTTGGGAAAACAGTAAAAGCGGTGAGGATCCTAATCGCATTCGTAAAAGTTTGCAACAGTGTATGCAAAATAATTTTTCAGTGTTTCGTGAAGGTAATGCTATGGCCAAAGGTTTAGAAGAATTAAAAGAAATTCGTGATTCTTTGAGGTATGCGCATCTATCAGATAAATCGATTGAATTCAATACACAACGTGTTGAATGTCTTGAATTGGAAAATTTAATGGAAACAGCGTATGCGACTGCAGTTGCAGCTAATTATCGTACAGAAAGTCGTGGAGCTCATGCTCGTTTTGACTTTCCTGAACGTAATGATAAGCAGTGGTTATATCACTCTTATTATAATCCCGAAACAGAATCAATGTCTAAGCGTGAAGTTAATATGGATCCTATTCATCGTGAAAGATTTTTACCTAAAGTGCGTACTTACTAGAGAGAGTTAAAAAGTGAAATTGCATTTCTCTTTATATCGTTATAATCCTGATATTGATTTAAAGCCTTATATGGAAGATTATGTTCTTAGAGTTGAAGAACATTCAGATATGATGCTTTTAGATGCGTTAATTTTGCTGAAAGAGCAAGATCCAACAATTTCTTTTCGTCGCTCTTGCCGTGAAGGTGTTTGTGGTTCTGATGGTTTAAACATCAACGGTAAGAACGGTTTAGCATGTATCACACCCTTGTCTACATTATTGGCATCTCGAGATCGAATTGTTGTTCGACCATTGCCTGGATTGCCAGTGGTACGTGATTTAATCGTTGATATGGAGCAATTTTATTACAATTACGAAAAAATAAAGCCATTTTTAATTACAGAAGGCAATGATTTTTCTTCTAGTGAGAATCTTCAAAGTCCTAGTCATCGTGCACGTCTAGATGGTTTATACGAATGTATTATGTGCGCATGTTGTACCACATCTTGTCCTTCTTTTTGGTGGAATCCTGATAAATTTATAGGTCCTGCTGGCTTACTTGCAGCATACCGCTGGTTGCTTGATACTCGAGATAGAGCAACTGATGAGCGTTTATCTGATCTTGAAGATTCGTTTAGTGTTTTTCGTTGTCATGGTATAATGAACTGCGTCAATGTTTGTCCTAAGGGATTAAATCCCACAAAGGCTATCGCTCATATTAAATTAATGTTGGTTAATCGTTCTATTTAGTGAGCGAAACGATTGCTTAGCTACTTTAAATTAAGTTTTTCTTGTACCAATATATGTAAATCTAATGACGAACACCAGATACTCATTAAGGAATAGTATGCATGAAGATGCAATTGAGGTATGGCTGAAGTCTTCACACTTGGCTGGTTCTAATGCAAGTTATGTGGAAGAACTTTACGAATTGTACCTAGATGATCCAAATTTGGTAAGTGAAGAGTGGAGGCGCGTATTTGAAGATTTGCCTGTATCTTCTTCGATTCTCGAACAGCCACACTCTCCCATTCGTGATTACTTTAAGCGTCTTGCTCGAGAGATAAAATATTGTAGTTTTCAAGTCAAGGATCTTGATATCGATGTTAAGCAAGTAAAAGTTTTGCAGCTTATTAATGCTTATCGATTCCGTGGTCATCAGGCTGCGAATTTAGATCCACTAAATCTTTGGAAGCGAGATATTGTCGCTGATCTTGATCCTTCCTTTCATTCACTTTCTAAAGATGATTTCCAAAAGTCTTTCAATGTGGGTTCGTTTTTTTCTAGTCAAAAAACCATGGCATTAAAAGATTTGTACAAAGCGCTTAACCAAACCTACTGTGGCTCGATAGGTGCTGAATATATGCACATGACTAATACGGAAGAAAAACGCTGGATTCAGCGGCGTTTAGAATCTATTTTAGGTCAACCTGCATTTAATAAAGAAGAAAAATATTCGTTTTTATCTGAGTTAAGCGCAGCAGAAGGTTTAGAACGTTACTTAGCTGTAAAGTTTCCTGGAGCAAAGCGTTTTTCATTAGAAGGTGGTGATACTTTAATTCCAATGATGAAGGAAATTATCCGTCATTCTGGTATTCAAGGTATACGTGAGGTTGTTGTAGGCATGGCGCATCGTGGCAGGCTTAATATGTTAGTCAACGTTTTAGGAAAAAAAACACAGGATCTGTTTGATGAATTCGCTGGGAAAAATGATGAAACTTGGGGGACAGGTGATGTTAAATATCACCAGGGTTTTTCTGCTGATTTTGCAACATTAGGTGGTAACGTTCACTTAGTTTTAGCATTTAATCCGTCTCATCTCGAAATTGTAAATCCAGTCGTTATTGGTTCGGTTCGTGCTCGTCAAGATCGTTTAGGTGACAAGAGTGGTAGTTCTGTTTTGCCAATTACAATACATGGAGATTCAGCTGTTGCAGGACAAGGAGTCGTTCAGGAAACATTCAATATGTCACAAGCACGCGGCTTTTGCGTAGGAGGAACTATTCGTGTTGTTATTAACAACCAAATTGGTTTTACTACTTCAAATCCTCGTGATACTCGCTCTACCATGTATTGCACTGACATCGCTAAAGTAGTACAAGCACCAATATTTCATGTAAATGCAGATGATCCAGAAGCAGCTGCTTTTGTAGCTCGTTTAGCCTTAGATTATCGTAATACTTTTAAGCGTGATGTAGTTATTGATTTAGTGTGTTATCGTCGCAACGGCCATAATGAAGCTGATGAACCAAACGCAACTCAGCCTCTTATGTATCAAAAGATTAAGAAGCACCCAACACCGCGTAAACTATATTCTGATACATTAATCAAGAGTGGTGAATTTGATATTGAAACAACAGTTCGACTAGTTAATGAGTATCGTGATGCTCTAGATCGTGGCGAAGTTGTAGTTAATGAGTGGCGTCCAATGGCGCTCCAATCAGTTGATTGGACTCCTTATTTTAATCATGATTGGAATATTGAATGGGATAGCCAAGTGGCTATTGACAGATTAAGGGATCTTGGTAATCGTATTTGTCGTTATCCAGAAACTCATAAACTTCAAAATCGGGTAAAAAAACTTTACAGTGATCGATTATCCATGATCAATGGTGACAAGCCAGTTGATTGGGGTATGGCGGAAACTTTGGCTTATGCGACACTAGCTGATGATGGTAAGCGTATTCGTATTTCAGGTCAAGACTCTGGGCGTGGTACTTTTTTTCATCGACATGCTGTCTTGCATAACCAGCTAGATGCTAGCATTTATATTCCACTTGCAAATATTCATGATAAACAGGGTCCGTTCCAAATTTTCGATTCGGTTTTGTCTGAGGAAGCAGTTTTAGCTTTTGAATATGGTTATGCAACTGCGGAACCGGGAGGATTAACGCTATGGGAAGCTCAGTTTGGCGATTTTGCTAATGGAGCTCAAGTTGTTATAGATCAATTCATTTCATCTGGTGAGCAGAAATGGGCACGTTTGTGTGGTTTAACAATGCTTTTACCACATGGTTATGAAGGTCAAGGTCCTGAACATTCTTCTGCGCGTTTGGAGCGTTATTTGCAATTATGTGCAGAGCAGAATATGCAAGTTGTTATTCCTTCAACACCTGCGCAAGTTTATCATATGATACGTCGTCAAGTTATTCGTCCTATGCGTCGTCCATTAATTGTTATGTCACCTAAATCTTTGTTACGCCATCCACTATGCACTTCATCTCTCAAGGAACTTGCTGAAGGTACTTTTCAAGCTGTTCTTGGAGAAGTTGATTCTTTAGATAAAGAAAAGATCAAGCGAGTTGTATTTTGTTCTGGAAAGGTTTATTTTGACGTCCTTGAAGAACGTCGTAATAGTAAACGAGATGATGTCGCAATTATCCGTGTAGAGCAGCTTTATCCGTTTCCGTTGGAAGAGTTAGAAACTGCCATTGCAGAATATACAAATGTCGTTGATTACGTTTGGTGTCAAGAAGAGCCTCAAAATCAAGGTGCTTGGTATAATAGTCAACATAATTTCCGTATGGCTATTCCATCTAGTGCAAATTTAAGGTATGCAGGTCGTCCAGCTTCCGCCTCACCAGCAGTAGGTTACATGTCCGTACATTTAAAGCAACAAAAAGAGTTAGTTAAAGATGCGCTTAATGTTAGGTAAATAAAGTTTTGAATTTAAGAACGAGAAGCAAAAGGAATGATATTACATGACAATTGAAATTCTGGTCCCGGAATTGCCCGAATCGGTTGCGGATGCAACTATAGCAACATGGTATAAAAAAACAAACGATGTTGTGGATCGTGATGAAGTTATTGTTGATATTGAAACGGATAAAGTAATTTTAGAGGTACTTGCTCCTAAGACTGGAGTGCTACAGGAGATTATTGAGCCAGAAGGTGCTTCAGTATCTTCTAAACAGTTAATTGCTAAGTTGCAGCCAAGCGTTATTTTAGGTAAGTCGATCACAGATATAACTCAAAAGTCTGAATCTTCATCGGAAACGCATGAAGCACTTAGTCCTTCAGTACGTCGTCTTCTCGCCGAGCATGATTTAAAATCGAATCAAATAAAAGGTACTGGAGTGGGTGGTCGTATTACTCGTCAGGGTATTAATGCTTATTTAGCTACTATTAGTTCAGGTTCTGATGAGAATGAAGATATTAAACGAAATCCTGTCTTAGATCGTAGAGAGAAACGTGTTCCAATGACTCGATTACGCAAGACGGTTGCAAATCGTTTACTGGAGGCTAAAAATAATACAGCAATGTTAACTACATTTAATGAAGTTAATATGAAATCTGTTATAGATCTTCGTAAAAAATATAGAAAGAAATTTGAAGAGCGTCATGGTACTCGTTTAGGATTTATGTCTTTTTATGTGAAGGCAGTCATCGAAGCTCTTAAGCGTTATCCGGAAATTAATGCTTCAATTGATGGTGAAGATGTTATTTATCATAATTATTTTGATATCAGTATTGCAGTCTCAACACTCCGTGGTTTAGTTACACCAGTTTTGAAAGATTGTGGTGTACTTACTTTTGCTGAAATTGAAAAAGGTATTAAAGAATTAGTAACGAGAGGTCGTGATGGTAAATTGACTGTTCAAGAATTAATGGGTGGTAATTTTACTATTACCAATGGTGGTGTGTTTGGATCACTTATGTCTACACCAATTATCAATCCTCCTCAATCAGCAATTTTAGGTATGCATAAAATTCAAGATCGTCCCATGGTTGTTGATGGAAAAATAGAAATTTTGCCTATGATGTACTTAGCATTATCATACGATCATCGTTTGATTGATGGACGTGAATCAGTGAGTTTTTTGGTTACGATAAAAGAGTTAATTGAAGATCCAGCCTGTTTGTTGCTGGATATTTAACACTGGAATTTTGATTTTTTTCATAGATGAAATGAACGGAACACCTAAATGAATTTACATGAGTATCAATCTAAACAGCTTTTTATAGAGCTTGGTTTACCTGTACCTAAAGGTCATATATGCGATACACCTCAAGAAGCTTTTGATGTTGCAGATCGCATTGATACTGAAAAAAAAATTATTAAATGTCAGGTGCACGCCGGTGGTCGTGGTAAGGCTGGCGGTATTAAATTATATGATAATGGAAATGATATAAAAAAGTTTGCGCAAAAGTGGTTAGGTAAAAGACTGGTTACTTGCCAAACAAATGCAAACGGTCAGCTGGTATCGAAAATCTTAGTCGAAGAAGTACCTAGTATTGTTAAAGAGTTTTATTTAGGTGCTGTTGTAGATCGTGTAGCTTGTTGTATTGTTTTTATGGCGTCGACTGAAGGAGGAGTAGAAATTGAAAATGTTGCAAAGGAAACTCCTGATCTGATTCATAAAGTTTCTCTGAATTCACTGGTTCCTCAAGCGTATCAGGGTCGTGAGTTAGCTTTTAAACTTGGTCTTGAAGGAAAGCAAATCAACCAATTTGTTGAAATTTTCATGATTCTTGCTGATATGTTCGTTAGGTATGACCTAGCTCTACTGGAAATTAATCCTTTAGCTATTACTGATCAGGGTAATTTTTTATGTCTTGATGCTAAAATTAGTCTTGATCCAAACGCAATGTATCGCCAGAAAAAATTGCATCAAATGTACGATCTTTCTCAAGAAGATGAGCGTGAAGTGCAAGCTGCTCGATGGGGACTTAATTATGTAGCCCTTGAGGGTGATATCGGTTGTATGGTTAATGGTGCAGGTTTAGCTATGGGCACGATGGACGTTGTTCATCTCCACGGTGGACAGCCTGCTAATTTTCTTGATGTAGGTGGCGGTGCTACTCAAAATCGCGTAGTGGAAGCATTTAAGATAATTTTATCTGATACTAATGTTAAGGCAGTGTTAGTTAATATTTTTGGTGGAATTGTTCAGTGTGATCTTATTGCCGATGGCATTATTGGAGCAGTCGAAGAAGTAGGCATTGAAATTCCTCTTGTTGTTCGTCTTGAAGGTAATAGCGCATCTTTAGGTTCTAAAAAGCTTGCAGATAGCTCTTTTAGAATCATTATCGCCGCCTCTTTAACCGAAGCAGCAAAAAAAGTGGTTGAAGTAGTCAGAGCAAGGAGGGACAATGTCTATACTGATAGATAAAAAAACTAAAGTTGTATGTCAAGGTTTTACTGGTTCTCAAGGAACCTTGCATTCAAAACGAGCAATTGATTATGGTACGAAGATAGTTGCTGGTGTCTCGCCAGGTAAAGGTGGGCAGATTCATTTAGCTACTCCTGTATTCAATACGGTGCGTGAAGCAGTACATTTTACTAATGCAACTGTTTCTGTTATCTACGTACCAGCACCTTTTTGTAAGGATGCTATCCTTGAAGCAATTGATGCAGGTGTCAAGTTGATTGTCACTATTACTGAAGGTATTCCAGTATTAGATTTGTTAAATGTAAAATTGCGTTTAAATGAAGCAAAGGTCGTTATGATCGGTCCTAATTGCCCAGGTATTATTACTCCAGAAGAATGTATGATTGGTATCATGCCGGATTGCGTTCATAGGAAAGGTAAAGTGGGTGTTGTATCTCGTTCTGGTACTCTTACTTATGAGGCTGTTAAGCAGATTACAGATGGAGGTTTTGGTCAATCAACCTGCGTAGGTATTGGTGGAGATCCTATTTCTGGCTCAAATTTCGTTGATATTTTACGACTGTTCGAGGAAGATCCGGAAACTGAGGTAATTGTTCTGATTGGTGAAATTGGTGGTACCTCTGAAGAGGAGGCAGCTGAGTTTATAAAAAGTAATATAACAAAGCCTATTGTTGCTTATATTGCTGGTGTTACAGCTCCTTCCGGCAAACGAATGGGGCACGCTGGCGCAATTATATCAGGTGGAAAGGGTGCTGCTAAGGACAAATTTGCAGCATTAAAATGTGCTGGTGTAAAAACTGTTAACAGCATAGATAATATTGGTGATGCTTTGTATGAAATTACTAGTCCGTGTTAGCACGGGTATATCTTGTATTGATTTCGTTGGCTAGTAACTATATGAAAAATCACTGTAAGTGTTGATTATTTAAGTTTTTAGACACTGTGTTTGATATTATAATGTTTCTTTGGGTTGTTTTTAGCGAAAATGTTTCTTGATTTTTCACTTTTGAAGTGGCCAGCCTCCGAGAGTTTTCCATTTATTAATAATTCCACAAAAGAGTTCAGCTGTTTTTTGTGTATCATAGAGTGCAGAGTGTGCTTTTTCGTTATCAAATTTAATATCAGCTGCTTTGCATGCTTTAGCAAGTGTAGTTTGACCATATGCCAGTCCACTCAATGTCGCAGTATCAAAGGTTGTGAAAGGATGAAAAGGTATTCGCTTTAGATTACAGCGTTCGCTGGCTTCTATAATAAAACTTAAATCAAAAGCAGAATTATGGGCGACAATTACTGCACGGTTACAATCGGCAAGTTTTTGTTCTTTACGGATAAGCTTATACGTTTCTTTTAGTGCTTCTACTTCAGCGATAGCATTACGTAATGGACTAAATGGATCATGAATACCGTTAAACTTTAACGCAGCTGCTTCAAAATTAGCGTTTTTGAAAGGTTTAATATGGAAATGAATTGTTGAAGAAAACTGTAAATGACCATATTCATCCATGCGTAATGTAATAGCACAAATTTCTAAAAGAGCGTCAGTCTTTGCGTTAAAACCAGCAGTCTCAATGTCTATAACAACAGGAAAATATCCACGGAATCGTTTTTTAAGTGTTGATACTTCATTTTCAAAATTCATATTGTAATATTTAAACTTTGCTTTATAAGAACAAAAGAGTATTATCGCAGATTCTAGTCTAGATTAGAAGCGAGTATCGATTTCTTCTAAATAAAATTGAATATTTAAAAATTGGTCGCGTATTATTCAAATAACGCTTGCTGTTACTCAATATGAAAAAAGTTCTTGTAAGCAATTTGCTCATTAGCCTGTTAAGTTTTCAAAATATTCAGGCTGTGGAGGGCCGTTATGTTTCCTCTCCTTTGGAATCGCAGTGGAATGTAGTTACTAACACTCCTTTGGAGTGTCGTTTAGTGCATTCTATTCCTAACTATGGCAGTGCAGAATTTTCATCGCAAGCTAGTAAAAAAATTAATTTAAACTTTGAACTTAAAATGCGTAAACCTACAAGGCAAATCAGCGATGTTAGTTTAGTCTCCATACCACCTTACTGGAGACCTGGAGAGGCTGCCGAACATATTGTTAATATAAAATTTTTTAAGCAATTTGATGGCTATATTGGTGGAGAAACAGCTTGGAGAATTTTATCGGAGTTAGAAGATGGACGTTTTCCTACTTTTATTTATAAAGATTGGGAGAGTAGTAATAGAAGTGCTGAAGTTGCTTTATCCTCTGTTTTGTTTCAAAAAGAGTATTATTTGTTTAACACCTGCATAGCTAATTTATTGCCATATAGTTTTGAGGATATTTCTTTTACAATTTTACATTATAATCGCAATACTCTTCAATTAAACGAAGATTCGGAAAAACGCTTGTTAAGAATAGAAGAATATATTCGCTATAGTAAAGATATTGATTTGGTGCTGATATCCGCTTACACTGATGGAGTTGATAGAAAAAATGAGAGTCAACATTTATCTGAGGTACGAACAAAAATGCTTGAAGAGCATTTTAAATCATTAGGTTTACCAGAAGATCGGATCCAAGCACAAACGTATGGCAGGCGTCGTCCTATTGCTGATAATTCCTCTCCACTTGGTAAAAACCAAAATCGCAGAGTAGTTATTTCTCTAAGTAAAACTTAATTAACTGTGATGAAAGGAAGCCGTTCATCACAGTCCTTAGATAGTGTTGTTTTGGATTAGTTCAATCATGTAGCCGTCTGGATCTTTAATAAAAGCGATATGTGTTGTTCCACCTTTGACTGGACCAGGCTTGCGTATTATGTTAACTCCATAAGCTTCTATTCTATTGCAAGCGGTGTAAATATCGTTGACACCAATTGCAATATGACCAAATGCAGAACCTAAGTCATATTTGTTTATATCCCAGTTGTATGTTAGTTCTATTACTGACTCTTCTGCTATATCTCTAAAACCAAGAAATGCGAGTGTATATTTATACTCTCTATTTTCATGAGTACGTAATAACTTCATTCTCATGACCTTAGTGTAAAAGATTATGGATTCCTCTAAGTTACTTACACGTAACATAGTATGTAAAATACGAGAATTTGACATGATCTTCCTTAATTATTTCGTTTTTGCTTTAAATTCGCACAATTCCTCAATAGTACAATTTTTACAGCGAGGTTTACGCGATGTGCATGTATAACGTCCATGAAAAACTAGCCAGTGGTGTGTGTTACGCTTAAATGCTTTTGGCACTACTTTTAATAATTTTCGCTCAACATCATTAGCTGTTTTTCCTATTGCAAATTTAGTACGATTAGCGGTTCGATAAACATGTGTGTCAACAGCAATAGTAGGCCAACCAAACACTGTATTAAGAATAACATTAGCTGTTTTTCTACCAACACCAGGGAGTGCTTCCAAAGCCTCCCTGTTTTCAGGAACCTCTCCTTTGTGTTCTTCAATCAAAATACGACAGGTTTTGATAACATTTTGTGCTTTTGAGTTAAATAATCCTATTGTTTTTATGTATTTTTTTATTTTATCTTCTTGCAAAGAAAATAGTGTTTGAGGAGTATTAGCTACCTGGTAAAGTTTTTTAGTAGCTTTATTAACACTAGTATCTTTAGCTTGCGCTGAAAGTAAAACAGCGATGAGTAACTCAAACGGAGTACTCCAATTTAATTCTGTTTTTGGATTAGGATCATTTTTTTTAAATTGTTCTAAAATTTTAATGCGTTTTTCTTGATTCATGATGGATTTTTTACTTTGCAATCTTTATTTCGAAAGCGTTTATCTGTAGCCTGCTTCAGAGCAATTAGAAATCCCATGCTAATAAATGCTCCTGGAGGGAGCAATGCTAATAAGAAATTAGCATTGAAGTCGAAAATTTCAACCTTTATTGGAGTTGCCCATTGACCAAGCAGTAAATTTGCTCCATCAAAAATAGTACCATTGCCAGCTATTTCTCTTATAGCACCAAGTAATACAAGGGTGATGCCCATTCCTGTTCCCATTCCTAAAGCATCTTGAGCAGCAGCTACTACGCTATGTTTTGATGCAAATGTTTCAGCTCGAGCGATGATAATGCAATTAGTAACAATGAGTGGGATGAATATACCTAAAGATAAGTATAATTCGTAGGTATACGCATTCATTAACAACTGAATACAAGTAACTAGCGACGAAATGATTATAACAAAAATAGGAATACGTATTTCTTTAGGAATGTGATTTCGTATTAATGACACTATAATATTATTAAAAAATAAAACAAGCAAAGTTGCAATACCAAGACCGAGCGCGTTTATGATTGTTGTAGAAACTGAAAGTAATGGACATAATCCTAAAAGTTGTACTAATGCTGGGTTGTTTTCCCACATGTTAAATTGAATTTGAGACTTAACGTTATTCATACAAATTTCTGCAATCTAAGGATTTAGAAAATAGAGTATCTTGGTTTTGGTTAATATAGAGTACTGCGTTTTTTACTGCTTTGACGACTGCCCTCGGAGTAATTGTTGCGCCGGTAAATTGATCGAATTTTCCACCATCTTTTTTTACCTTCCAATTTGATAAGACACTGTCAGTTATTTTTTGACCTGTAAAGCTTAGAGCCCAATCTGTGATATGAAAATCAATCTTATTACCAAGTCCAGGAGTTTCTTTATGGGATAGAATCCTAACTCCAGTGATGGTACCGTCTCGTTTTATACCAATGATCATTTTTATTTCTCCATTGTAACCATCAGGCGCAATGGTTTCAATCGTTAAAGCTGTTGGTTGCCCATTTAGAGTTGCTAAACAGGAAGGTAGGGGACGATTTGTACCTAAAGCAGGATCAGTTATTAACGTACAGCATTGATGCAAATTATTATCATAGAGATTATGGGGTATTATATGATCTAATATGGATATTACTTGTGCTGTTTCTTTTTCCTTAATTCGATCTTTAGTTAAATATTCAGTTAGAGCGACCAGTCCTGTAAATATACAAGCAAAAACTGCTAGAGTTAAACTGTTTTTTCTAGTTGCTGCTAACATAGAACTTTCCTAATGTCCGTATGTGCGAGGTTTACTGTAGTAGTCAATTAATGGTACACACATATTTGCTAACAGTACTGCGAACGCAACACTATCAGGAAAACTACCCCAGCTTCGAATAATAAATACCATTACACCTATAAAAGTACCAAAAACAAGTCGACCTTTGATCGTAGTTGAAGCTGATACTGGATCAGTAGCAATAAAAAATGCACCTAACATAGTTGAACCAGATAAAAAATGGATACTCAATGGTGCGCATGTACCTGGAGAAAACAGTGTGAATAAACCACTGATTATTGCTAGACTGCTTAAAAAACTAACTGGAATGTGCCAATGGATTACTTGTAACTTAAGCAATAGTAGTCCACCCATAAGATAAGAAAGATTGACTAATCCCCAGCTGCTCATTATTAAGTCTTTAAATTGAGGTTGTTGGAGAATTTCATCAACAGTTTTCCCGCTATGCAAAGCAGTTTTAAATAAATCTAACGGTGTCGCCATTGTGATTCCATCAACTCCTGTAAGAATTTCTTGTAGTGGTAAATTTGCAGTGTTGAAATTTAAAAAAATTAATAAAAACGTATCGATAAATGAGATTGAGTTACTTGATTGTTGAGTTGATTCAATCCAGCTATTCATTTGGATAGGAAAAGAAATCAACAAGACCACATAGGCGATCATTGCAGGATTGAATAAATTTTGTCCTAGGCCACCATATAGCTGCTTCGTTATAACGATTGCGAAAATTAGTCCAATGAATATAATCCACCATGGAGAAAGAGGGGGAATAGCAACTGCTAGTAACCAAGCAGTAACAAGTGCACTGTTATCTCGTAAAGCTGTTGTTGGAGGACGTTTTCTTGCCAGCATTACTAGTGTTTCTAAGAATAAAGCAACGCAGGTAGACCAAAAGAGTTGTATAATTGTTCCCCAACCAAAAAAGTAAGATTGTGTAATTAAACCTGGTAAAGTGCAAAGAGCGACCCATTTCATCAACTCTGGTGTGCTATTTCCATAGTTAAATTTTGTATAGAAAGGCAAAAGAGCCACTATTTTTTCTCCTTAAAATTTTTTTCCTGTTTGAGAGTTTTTTCTTTTTGATTTTTACGAGTTTTCGCTTCTTTTTTCCGTTTATTACGCAATTTGATCATTTCTATATTGTCGGGTTCCAAATTTTTTTCATTTTCTGTTTTAAACTCTGTGATAGTAACAGAAACTGTTTTTATGATGGGTTGTTCATTTTTTCTCGTTCGAGCTTTGACACGTGCGACAGCATCTGAGATAGCACGAGCATTATCCGCACTCTTCATTTTTTTGCGACGTTCTTGGCTTATTTTAGCCAAAGCGGTTTCACGTTCGATTCGATCTCTTTCCGTGCGTTGGTTTTTCTCTTTGAAACGTTTTTTGGCACGCTTGGCTGCTTTCAGTGCGTTGTTGCGAATTTGAATTTCTTTTTTAGCTTGACGATAATATTTTACCAATGGAATTTGACTTGGACAAACATAGTCACAGGCACCACATTCGATACAGTCTCCTAAATTTAATTTTTCGCATTGATCAAACTCTTTGGCCTTTGCATGCCATTGGAGTTGTTGAGGCAATAATGAAACAGGACAAGCATCTGAACATTGACCACATCGAATACATGGCATTTCGTCTTGAGTCTTTTGTTTTTTTGGGGATATAAGTATACAGTTTGTCGTTTTGGTTACAGGTATATCAGCATGAGGTAAAGTGATTCCCATCATAGGACCACCTAATATTAAAGATTCAGTTTTCTTGTTGAATTCATGACCGAATTCAACAAGAAGAGTTTGGATTGAAGTTCCGATAAGCGCCCATACATTACGTGGTTTCTTAAACTTTTCTCCAGATAAGGTGAGAATACGATTGATTAATGGTTTTCCATCGCAAATCGCTCGTTTAATTGCATGTAGGGAGCTGACATTTTGGACTAAAATGCCAATATCTGAAGGTATTCCACCGCTTGGTACTTCTTTATTGGTAAGAATTTTAATTAATTGTTTTTCTCCGCCAGAAGGATATTTTGTGGGAATTATACGAATAATAAACTCTTTGTTTTTAGTGGATTGGTTTAATGCTTCTATAGCTTCTGGTTTATTATCCTCAATGCCGATAACAATTAATTTAGGTTTGAGAATATGCTTAACAATTTCGATCCCCTGAATCACTTCATCTGCATGGTATTGTATTAATGCATGATCTGCTGTGATATAAGGTTCACATTCTGCTGCATTAACGATAAAAATATCAGTATTAGATATTATAGACTGAATTTTTTTTGCAGTAGGAAAACCTGCACCTCCCATTCCAGAAATACCAGCTTGCTTAATATACTCAATTAATCTGTCTGGTGATTCTTGAAGAAAATTATCTACAGGTTTGACAGGAAGCCATTTGTCCTTTCCATCTGGCAAAATAACGATACACAGTTCGGCTAATCCAGAAGAGTTAGCAGCTGCATATTTTTTAATCGCAGTGATGGTGCCGGATGTTGGAGCATGAATTGGTAATACAGAATTGGTATCATACTTAGTTAAGGCTTGTCCTTTCAAAACATATTCGCCGATTTCGACAAGAAGCCCACCAGATTTACCAATATGTTGTTTTATAGGAAGCAGAATTCGGTTAGGTAGTGAGGCGTGTATTAAAGTTCTTTGGAGTGATTGAGCTTTGCTTTCAGATGGCTGAATACCACCAGGGAAATCCCAAAGTTTACCTAATTTGATTTGTTCAATAAGCGATATCATAGCTGTCAGTCAACTTTTTTGTTTGAAAATCCAGGAATTATCAAGTAGTATCGGTAATGTCCAGAATGGGGATTATGCTAGCTTGGCAATCTGAGGCACTCAGTGCCACTGGTATCATTTCAATACAGTTAGTTGGACAAGGAGCAACGCAAAGATCACATCCTGTGCATTCATTTTCAATTACTGTATGTATTTTTTTTATTCCACCGACGATTGCGTCTACCGGACATATTTTAATACACTTTGTGCAACCGATACACATGTCTTCGTGAATGAAAGCGATGGTTTTGGCTATTTTTTTTACTCCTTGTGAGTATTTTTTTGCTTCAACATTCATAAGATTTGCAATATTTTCAATGGTAGTTACACCTCCTGGTAAACATTTATTAATTTTTTCTCCATTTGCAACTGCTTCTGCGTATGGACGACAGCCAGGATATCCACATTGACCACATTGCGTTTGAGGTAGAATACTGTCAATTTGATTAACAATAGGATCCGTTTTTACCTTAAAATAATTTGAAGCGAACCCAAGAGTAGCGCCAAATATCGCGGCTAGAAAAACTATAGTAAGCACAGCAATTAAAATTGAGTACATTACGGTGTTACCAATCCACTAAAGCCCATAAAAGCTATTGACATAAGACCTGCGGTAATCATTGTGATAGAGGCACCTTTAAAGGGTAACGGTACATCTGCTACTGAGATACGCTCCCGCATTGAAGAAAACAAAATTAAGGCTAAGGAGAAACCTACGGCGGCACTAAATCCATAGATTATTGATTCAACGAACCCATTATTTTCATTAATATTAAGTAAAGCAACACCTAATACTGAGCAGTTTGTTGTAATTAGTGGCAGGAAAATACCCAGCAAGCGATATAGAGTTGGACTGCTCTTTTGCACAAGCATCTCAGTGAATTGTACTACTACTGCAATGACTAAAATAAAGCTCATTGTACGTAGATACCGCATACCAAGTGGTAACAAAATATACGTTTCGATAACGTATGCAGACATTGAGGCTAATGTCAAAACAAATGTTGTGGCGAATCCCATTCCAATTGCACTTTCTAATTTTTTAGAAACTCCCATAAAAGGACATAGGCCTAGGAATTTTGTAAGGACAAAGTTATTAACTAAAACATTACTTACAAGCAGCAAGAGATATCCGATCATAGTTTTTATCGTATTTAAAGATACTTCAATCTCCATATTATCGTTCTTTGTGGATATAATAACAACTATGGAAAGATAAAGTTTTAGATCAGCTAGAATAAATAAAGCAACGAAATTGTGATACATGAACAGGGAATTCATAAGCATTTTTATAAATTCTCTTGTTTAAAGAAAACCTAATTATCCACAAAAATTGTGCATAACTATGTTGATGAATTTTTATGGAATTTCAATATTAACAAAATTATGATTGAGCTTTTTTCGAAAAAAAACTGGTGATAACGTATAGTTAATTTAAAATATACTAACTATATCATTACATAACACCAGAGGCATTTGATATCATAGAGACTGTTTTTGATGAACAAGGTATTGTAGAATACCAGTAGCACTACGAACAAGGTTAGATTATAGTGTCTAAGTTTATGTTTCAAGAGAAAATGTCGATGTTCTTTTAATATAGTCTACAGTTTGAATATTTTCATATTGTTTTAAAATTAGTAAATTTTAGAAAATTCAGAGGAATAGATCTTATGGCTGTACAAAAAAATCGTAAAACACGTTCTAAGCGTGGTATGCGTCGTGCGCACAATGCTTTGATTGGAAATGCGTTGTCTTTAGACATAACTTCAGGTGAAACTCATATACGCCACAGTGTAACATCTGAAGGTTATTATCGCGGTAAAAAAGTTATTGGTAAGTAGATTTCTTTGCGAAATGTAATTGTTGCGCTTGATGCAATGGGTGGAGATTTTGGCCCTAAGGTTACGGTACCTGCTGCTATTCAGGCATTGTCGCTCTTTCCAGAGTTGAAAATTATTCTAACAGGTGATCGAAATTCGATTAAGTCTTGTTTGCTTTTTTCTGGTTACCAGTCAAATACTCGCCTAAGTATTGAACACACTAAGATAGTTGTGTCAGATTCGAAGAGGCCATCTTTGGCTCTACGTAGTAGTGTTGGTAGTTCAATGGAAATGGCTATTAATTTAGTTTCCAGCAATCTCGCCAACGCTTGTGTGAGCGGTGGTAATACTGGTGCTTTAATGGCCTTATCTTGTTTTAGATTGAAGTTACTTCCTGGACTTGAACGTCCAGCGTTGGTGTCTGCATTACCAACCAAGCTTAGGAAGAAAACTTGGATGCTGGATTTAGGTGCCAATGTATCTAGTGATGCGGAGTCTCTTTTTCAATTTGCAATAATGGGTAGTGCATTGGCTGAACAACATCTAAGACGTTCAGCTAGGGTGGCAATTTTAAATGTTGGTGTAGAAGAGATAAAAGGAAATAATTTAGTTAAACGTTGTTCTGAAATGTTATCTAAGAGTAAGTTGGTGAACTTTATTGGTTATATTGAAGGTAATCAGTTGTTATATGATGTCGCAGATGTAATAGTATGCGATGGATTTGTCGGTAATATTTGTCTTAAGGTCTGTGAAGGTACTGCTAAATTGTTTATAGACAAGTTAAAAAACAACGTGATAAATTCCTCCATCAAAGGATGGATTGCAAAAAAATTGTTTTCTGAGTTGTTTGATGAATTAAGAGCATTAAATCCGGATCGGTATAATGGTGCGAGTTTTCTAGGACTGCGTGGTGTTGTTATCAAGAGCCATGGGAAGGCTGATGTATCCGCGATTGTTAATGCTATTGGTGAAGCGGTATATGAAGTGCAAGAACAAGTGTCTACTTGCATCAGGGATCGTTTAAAAGCGGTTTTGCTTGAAAGAAAAAAATAATTCATTGTCAACTACTTATACACTTATCTAGCGTGCAATATTGTTAGAGGAGTGGTATTATACATCCATAAAAAATGGGAACCAATTTAACTACTGTCGTGATTTTATCGATTGGACTTCAGTTTGCTTGTGAATCAGTTTTCTGTTTCAGAAAAATAATGAGCATCCTTTTGATTGTTTAGTTGCGTAGTTTTTGTCTTGAAATAATGTAAATTAAAATGAGTAAAGAATATGGGTAAATTTGCTGTAGTATTTTCAGGGCAAGGTTCGCAAGTTATTGGTATGCTTGAAGAGCTAGAAAGACACTACGTTGCAGTGAAAGAGACTTTTTCCGAAGCATCCAATGCGTTAGGATATGATCTTTGGTCTTTAGTTCAAAACGGTCCCGAGGAAGATTTAAATCAAACTTTCCGTACTCAACCAGCACTATTGGCTGCTTCGGTTTCTGTTTGGCGTATATGGAAAGAGCTTGGTTACGATCAACCAGTAAGTCTAGCAGGTCATAGTTTAGGTGAGTATTCCGCCTTAGTATGTGCTGATGTCATCAATTTTCAAGATGCGATAAAACTTGTTGAATTGCGTGGTAAATTAATGCAAGAAGCAGTACCTGAAGGTACAGGTGCAATGTGTGCAATCATAGGTCTTAGAAAAGATATAGTTGAGAAAACTTGTAAAGAAGTGGAAAAGTGGGATGGGGTTGTTTCTCCAGCAAATTATAACTCTCCTTTTCAAATTGTAATTTCTGGTAATAAATGTGCTGTAAAGCGAGTAGAAATGTTATGTAAGAAAGTTGGAGCTAAGTATACCTTTCCTCTTTCTGTGTCTGTACCTTCTCATTGTGCTTTAATGAGACCTGCTGCTGATAGGTTGGCTGCCAAACTTGCAGAAATTGAATTTACTACTCCTATTTTCCCAGTAATAAATAATGTGGATGTAGTTACTGAGTTAAAACCAGAAAAGATTAAAATGGCATTGGTACGTCAGTTATATAGTCCAGTTCGTTGGACTGAAATTGTTCAGTTAATGAATAAACAAGGTGTAAAGTGTTTATTGGAAATGGGATCTGGTAACAGAGTACTTACTGGGTTGACTAAACGGATTGTGAAAATGCTTAAATCAGGAGTAATTAATGATATTGCTTCCCTTAATGCTGCGAAGGCTTTGATTTTCTAATTAAAAATAAAATTGAGGATTTATATGAATCTAAAGGATAAAATCGCCTTGGTTACAGGTGCTAGCCGAGGTATTGGTCGTGCTGTATCTGAACTGCTAATTGAATGTGGTGCAACAGTCATAGGCACAGCAACAAGTAAAGAGGGTGTGGTTGCAATTAGCGAAAATTTTGGCAAAAATGGTAAAGGTTTTATTTTGGATGTAAGTCAGTCTGAGTCGATTGAATCAACTCTGAAAAACGTTAAAAGTGAATTTGGAGATATTGATATTTTAGTCAATAATGCTGGTATAACCCGTGATATTTTGCTGATGCGTATGAAAGACAAGGAGTGGAAGGATGTTATAGATACTAATTTAACATCTATTTTTCGCCTATCTAAGCTTGTCTTGCCTGGCATGATTAAAAAGCGTAACGGTCGTATTATTAATATTGGCTCTGTTATTGGTAGCATAGGTAATATAGGTCAAGCCAATTATGCTGCAACGAAAGCAGGTGTTGTTGGCTTAACTAAATCAATGGCGCGAGAAGTTGCTTCTCGAGGTATCACTGTAAACACGGTATCACCTGGTTTTATTGAAACAAACATGAGTGATGTTTTGAATGATAAACAACGTGAAGCGATACTAGTTAACGTTCCTATTGGACGCTTAGGTAATCCGCGTGATATTGGCTTTGCAGTTGCCTTTTTGGCATCTTCGGAGTCAGCCTACATTACTGGTGAAACCTTGCATGTTAACGGTGGTATGTACATGGTTTAATAAAAGATCATATTTTCATTTCCAGAATTTGTACTAAATTTAAATCGAGGAAATTTTTGGTTTGACCAGTGAGTACATTCTTGCAACTTTCACTAATTTTAATAGACTACAAAGTCATTGTATTCAGCGAAATATTTAGAGGAAAAGTAAAATGAGCAACATTGAAGAACGCGTAAAGAAAATTATTATTGAACAGTTAGGTATGGATGAAGCAGAAGTTAAAAATGAATCTTCCTTTGTTGATGATTTAGGTGCTGATTCTTTAGACACAGTTGAGTTAGTAATGGCTTTAGAAGAGGAGTTTGATATGGAAATTCCAGATGAAGAAGCTGAAAAAATTACGACTGTTCAAGCTGCAATTGATTATGTAAACGGGGCTCAGTAATATCTTTCCTAGGTGGCCTGCTGGCCGCCTGTGATTTTATATATCTTCATTTGCCTCTATTCTGGAGAGTAAGATTGTGTCCAAGCGTCGTGTAGTTGTCACTGGAATGGGTATGCTGTCACCGGTAGGCAACAGTGTGCAATCCTCTTGGAGAGCCCTACAAGCTGGTCAAAGCGGTATTGTGAATATTGAGCATTTTGATACGACTAATTTTTCTACTCGTTTTGCAGGTTTAATTAAAAATTTTAATTGTGAAGGATATGTCTCTAAAAAAGATATGCGTAAAATGGATTTGTTTATTCAGTATGGCATTGTTGCCGGCGTCCAGGCATTATGCGATTCTGGTTTAATTATCACTGATAAAAATGCTTCTCGCATTGGTGTTGCTATTGGATCAGGTATTGGTGGTCTCGGTTTGATTGAGGCTGGTTATAAAGCTCTTAGAGAAAAAGGACCTCGTAAGATTAGTCCATTCTTTGTTCCTTCAACAATTATAAATATGATTTCTGGTTATATGTCTATCATGCATGGATTACGTGGACCAAATATTGCGCTATCAACAGCGTGTAGTACTGGTCTTCATAATATTGGTTATGCAGCTCGTATGATAGCTTACGGTGATGCTGACGCTATAGTTGCCGGTGGAGCCGAAAAAGCATCTACACCTCTAGGTATGGGCGGATTTGCTGCTGCAAAAGCGCTATCTACACGTAATGAAGAACCTCAAAAAGCTTCTCGTCCTTGGGATAAAGGTCGTGATGGTTTCGTTCTCGGTGATGGCGCTGGTATCATGGTTTTAGAGGAGTATGAGCATGCAAAAGTACGTGGTGCTCGTGCTTATTGTGAGCTCGTTGGTTTTGGTATGTCTGGAGACGCTTACCACATGACTTCTCCAAGTGAAGATGGTTCTGGAGGAGCTTTAGCAATGGAGGCTGCCATGTGTGATGCTGGAGTAATTGGTGAGCAAATTGGCTATATTAATGCACATGGAACATCTACACTTGTTGGTGATATCGCTGAAGTTAAAGGCATTAAACGTGCGCTTGGTGAAATTGGCTATAAAAAGGTTCTTGTTTCTTCAACAAAATCAATGACTGGGCATTTACTAGGGGCAGCAGGTTCAGTTGAGGCAATTGTTACAGTAATGTCCTTGGTTGACCAAATTGTTCCTCCTACAATTAATTTAGATAATCCCGAAGAGAACTTAGGTATCGACTTAGTGCCGCACACTTCTCGCAAAGTGAAAATGGAATACGCTGCTTGTAATTCGTTTGGTTTTGGCGGTACAAATGGGTGTCTTATTTTTAAGAAAATATGACTTAGGCTATATTAATTTGCCTTTTTACAATAACTTACTTGATTGCTTTCTTGAATAGAAATTATGAAAATACAACGCACAAAGGGCATAATTTAGTCATGGGGTAACTTCATGGTTCAAGTATGATAAATAAAAAGTTCTTGGAAAATAAGCAGTTGCAAACTTTCTTGTTTTGCTCCCAAAAAATCGAGCGTGAAGCTATTATCATTTTCATAATTAAGTTCCAATTTTATCGTTGTACAGTATATTATTGAACGTTTTCAGTATGACTTAGAGCTTGCCCTTATGATTCTCTTGCATAAGTTTTGAGCGGTTTTAAATGTGCTCATGTCTGAACCGCTATTGCTTTAAATTGTTATAAAATTCGAAGCACAAGGCAACATTTTTAGGAGAGAATAAACTTGCGGAAAAGTAAACTAAAGGTTGTATTGACTTTATTAGTTATATCGTTTACCAGCGTGTTTTTTTATGTGTTCAAAGAGATTCATAATTATTTAAAACAACCTTTGAACATTAGCTCACACGAAATTATTACAGTAAAATTTGGTACTAATTTAAACGCTTTTCTTTCATTCTTGAATAGGAAGGGTTGGATTTCATCTCATCCTACTTCTAGACTGCTACATTATCTACATCCAGATTTAGTAAACATCAAAGCAGGTACATTTAAATTTCAAAAAAATATGACGTTAGAAGAAGCTTTGAATCATGTAATTAATGGAGAAGAACATCAATTTTCAATTACTTTTCTTGAAGGAAGCCGTTTCAGTGAATGGAGAAAAGCGTTATCTTCTTCCCCTTATCTTGAGCATACTATTACTGATTTAAATGAAAAAGAAATAGCCTACAAACTAGGTCTTAAACAAGAAAAATTAGAAGGACTTTTACTTGCTGAGACTTATTATTATACGGTGGACAGTTCAGATATTGATATTTTAAAGCGTGCTAACAGAAAATTAAATGAGATAGTTAATACTCAATGGTTAGCCAAACAGTCAAACTTACCAATAAAAACTCCTTACGAAGCTTTGATTTTAGCGTCCATTATCCAGAAAGAGGCATCATTAGAATCGGAGAGAAAGCGTATAGCATCAGTTTTTATAAATCGTCTTAATAAGCGCATGCGTTTACAATCTGATCCAACTGTCATATATGGAATGGGTGACAAATATGATGGAAATATTCGAAAAAGCGATTTGTTTACACCAACACCTTACAATACTTATGTTATTAATGGATTGCCACCTACACCTATAGCTATGATTGGCAAGGCTTCCATTGAAGCTGCTTTACACCCTGAACGAAGTGAATACTTATATTTTGTAGCAAGTGGAGATGATGATGGTCATATATTTTCAAAAAATTTATCAAAGCACAATACAGCAGTGCGAGCATATTTAAAAAAAGTAAGAAGTATTCAATGAAAGAAGCAAAATTTATCGTTCTAGAGGGACTTGAAGGCTCTGGAAAAAGTACAGCTTTGAAGACAATTACAGCAACTCTTAGAGCTGCAGGTATAGAAAAAATTAAAAGTACTCGCGAGCCAGGTGGTAGTGTAATAGGGGAAAAAATTCGCTTACTTATTAAGAAAGAGCACAGAAATGAAGATTTGCAAAATATGGCTGAGTTACTCCTATTATACGCTGCTCGTATTCAATTAACAAATGACATTATTAAGCCAGCGCTTAAAGAAGGCGTTTGGATGGTAAGTGATCGTTATGATATGTCTTCACAAGCCTATCAAGGTGGCGGTAGAGGAATCTCACCGAATCTTATAAGTACGCTGAAGACGCAAGTATTAGGCGAATTTAAGCCAGATTTAACATTTTATTTAGATGTTGATCCGAAAGTTGGTCTAAAGCGCGTGTGTAATCGTGGACAACAACTTGACCGAATTGAAAAAATGGGCATTGATTTTTTTGATCGTACTAGAAAGCGTTATTTAGAATTGTCGAATAGTGATTCTAATACAATTGTTATTGATGCTGAAAAAGAAATAGACTTAGTCAATTGCGATATTCGAAGGGCTTTGATTTTATGGTTGAATAAGCAGTAATAATGATGGAAGGGCTTTTTCCTTGGTTACTCAATGTATGGAAGTATTGGCAAGCAAATTTAGAAGCAGAGCGATTTTCTAAAGCTACGCTGCTTGTAGCACCAGATGGGCTAGGAGTTGAGAAGTTGATAAAACGCTTCAGCCAAGTTTTAATGTGTTCTAATTATCTTTCGGAATTTTGTGGATTTTGTCGTAGTTGCCAATTGATTAGTTCCGGTAATCATCCTGATTTTCACTTAGTTTCTCCAGTGGCAAAAGGTAAGGTAATTACGGTTGAACAAATTCGTGCTTGTAGCAACTTTGCTTATGCATCTTCTCATCTTTCTAGTTTACGTTTAGTTGTAGTAAAACCAGCCGAGTTGATGACTGAATCAGCAGCTAATGCGTTGTTGAAAACCCTAGAAAAATCGTCATTGAGCTGTATATTTTTGCTAGTTGCTAGTTCTAGAAATTTGTTGTTGCCAACTCTTGTTAGTCGTTGTCAGAAATGGAGTTTGTCTCTTCCCGAAGACGCAGTTATTTTTACTTGGTTGAAAGAACAAACGAGAAAATACATTCCAGATTGTGCTATATGCTTAAATAGCAACGCTCCTCTAAACACATTATCTTTTATCGAAGGTGATGGATGGAAGAATTACTTATTAATTGAGGGAAAACTTCTGGAGGTCATTAAACATGACACTGGGACATTCTTAGAATTAAGTACGTTGTTGTCAAGAGAATCTGATAAGTATTTATCATGGTTGTGGTATTTATTTAGTGATGCTCAAAAAATTCATTTTGGTTTATCATATACAATTCCAGGTGCTCTTGAATTAAGTACTTTGCTCAGTTATGAGCAGCTTTATTTGCAGTTTTGCAAGCTCACTTTATTGAAAGAGCAGCTGCGTTTGCATTCTACTTTAAACAGTGAGTTACTAATAATTGATTGGTTGATTGATTTAAGCAGCGATATTTCTCAATGAGATCTGATATAGATCAAGCAATAGTTAAAAATCCTTACTTCAATTATGGAACTAATTTTATTAGTATAATATCGTAGCCTCTGT
>NZ_JGVK01000028.1 GCF_000731795.2 Candidatus Photodesmus blepharonis
TTTTTTTTTGTTTCACTTAATATGAAATAAAAGGGCGATTAGCTCAGTTGGGAGAGCACCTGCCTTACAAGCAGGGGGTCACTGGTTCGAACCCAGTATCGCCCACCATTTAGGAAATATCTTGTAGTAGTTTATTTTTCATTAATTATAGATTTGTCATTTTAAAAATGGATCTTTCAGATTTTCGTAGAGAATATGTAAAAACTAGCTTAAGAAGAAAAAATTTGAAGCTTGATCCGATTGATCAATTTAATTTTTGGTTGCAGGAAGCTATCGATGCTAGATTGATAGATCCTACAGCGATGACTATTGCAACAGTCAATAAAGAAGGCCAACCCTTTCAGCGTGTTGTTTTATTAAAGAGTGTTAATAAGTGTGGTTTTGTTTTTTATACAAATTTTGCTAGCCGTAAAGCTAACCATATAAAACTAAATAACAAAGTAAGTTTGCATTTTTCTTGGTGTTCTATGGAGCGTCAGGTTCATGTGACTGGTACGGCAAAAAGACTGACTAAGATGGAAAACGTGAGGTATTTCTCTTCTCGTCCAAAGGAAAGTCAAATCGCCTCTATCGTAAGTAAGCAAAGTAGTAAAATTTCTACTCATAGTGTTTTGGAAGGAAAATTCTTGGAATTACAACAAAAGTTTGAACGAAGAGAAGTTCCAATACCAAATTATTGGGGAGGGTTTAGAATTCGTCCAGAAACAATTGAGTTTTGGCAAGGTGGCAGACATAGATTACATGATAGATTTTTATTTACAAAATGCGAAAATCGATGGAAAGTTGATCGACTCGCTCCCTAATTTGTTAGATTGTTGTTGATGTCTCTTACTACTCGAAAACCAGTATAATTTGAAGAAGAGGACTCCGCAAGGAAAAGGCGTTTATCGGCTGCAGCCATGTTTGGTGAAAAGATCCACGCTCCACCTTTGACGATGCCACGTTTATCGTTGGTCCATTCCCAAACATTGCCAACCATGTCATAAAGTCCAATTTGATTTGGAGAAAAAGCTCGGACCGGTGAAGTGCCTTGGTTAGACCAAAGTGTTCCACCCCATCCTGTGTTAGCTTCACCGGGTTTGAATTCATTACCCCACCAGTAATTATCTTGACTGTCGAGAAGAGCTGCAATTTCCCATTCATCTTCGCTTGGTAATCGGTAGGTATAGCCTGTTTCTTTGCTTAACCATTGTGTGTAAGCTTTGGCGTCGTTTTTGCTTATACAAACTACAGGTGAGTTATTAAATTGTTTAAAGCCAGGATTACGCCAAGAGCCATTAGGAATAGGAATGTTTTTAGAATCGTTGATAGTGGTACAGGTATGTTTATTTTCTGCTTCTGTTAGGTAATTAGTGATATTGACAAAGTTTGCGAATTGTTCAACAGTTACAGGAGTTAGCCCAATTCCGAAAGCATAAGGGAAATTAACTTTTTTCGATAATTTTTTAGAGTTCGAGTATTTGCTTGGAATTAAAGCAACCATACTAGGTGCTTCATGTTTTCCGGGTAAAGAATCTGCAAACTTATAACCTGCAATCAGTTTGTTTTCTTTTTCCTTTAAGATAGCTTTCAATATTTTGTCTGCATTAATGTCTATTTTTTTTTGAATAAAAGAATGATAGCCTTCTTTCTCTATAGTAATCATGTGCGGTCCTGTTGGTAACATGATCTCTACAGGAGAGCTACCATAAGAGATCCCATCAATTGATATGTTGTCGTTGTGTTGATTTGAATCGACTCTTAATTTTACCCAAGCAACTTTCTCATTTTGTGTAAATTTAGTTGTGCTATGATCGCCAAAAGCAAAACAATATTTGGATTCTAATTTAAGTAATTTGCACGCTATAGTTTCGCTTGGGTATGTAGCTAGGTTTGCATTTAAAATAATTTTGTAGTGTTTGTCATCATAGAAACCAGATTCAAAGGTTTCGTAATGCAGTAGGTGGATGTCTAATAAACCGTTATCAACATTTTTTTTGATTAAATCGCTTTCTGTGGTTTCAGTGATGATTATTTTTTGAAATTCGTCAATTACTTTTTCTTGAGCTAAAGTTTCGGTTTGTTTTTTACATTGTTCAAATGTCATTGTTGTATCGCATGTATTGGTAAAAATGACTTGCTGTGTGTCATTTCGTTTTAATTCTTTTTTTAAGCGACTAGTACGAGCACGTATTTTCTTTTCTTCTAATTGGATTAAATGCAATTTAATTGTTTTGATATTAGCTTCTTTTTTTATTAGTTGTGTTTGTAACTCCTTTAACTTTTTTTCCTGTTTTAAACGATTGCTCTGATTTTCTTTTACTTCCATCCAAACTTTTCGATAAGAATTTTGTAATCGCATCAAATTTAATTTCGGATTATTAATCATTTTTTGATATTCATGATCAAAATTAGACTTTGTTTTATTTAGCAACTTATTTAACTTTTCTGCTTTAAAATTTAGCGTGACTAGTTGTTTTTGTTCGTTTTGAATAACTTGTTTACATTCCTCTTTTTTTTTATAGGCTTTTGATAGTTCAGAACGTCTATCAAAAATAGCATTCTCAATCTCGATGATTGAGGAATACGTTTGACTAGCCATGACTAATGTTGTTGCTAGGTAGGTTGATATCACGAATATCAGAACCGCTGAACTTTGTTGCATTGTCTTTCTACTTTAGTAAGAAAAATAATTGATTAATCCGTACAAAAATATTTTTCCTTAAAACGGCACTTCTTTAATATCTCTAGATAAAAAATTTGAATTAACTATTTTTTTTTTGTTTTAGTTTTGCCCATATAGTGTGATTACCATCGATCCTAACAGTTCGATTATATGTTTCGTAACGATTTTTAGAAACTGTTATTTGGTGATCACCCTTTGGTAGCAGCACTTCAATTGGAGTGCTTCCGTACTTTATTCCGTTGATTGTAACTGAATCGTTGTATTGATCGGAGCGAACAATGACATTGACCCATTTTTTATTGTTCTCTTTTGGCTTTTTCAAAGCTTCACCTTTTAAACAGTAACGTGCTGAAACATTAAGAAGTTTGCATGCAGCTGTTAATTCAGGTTTCGCTTGTAATTGTAGTTTCATTTGAGTAAAGTGCTCGTTTTCGCCTTTAAAGCCGCTACGAATAATCTGATTTTCTTGAATGTAGATATTCAATTGAACGTCTTTCACGTTCTGCTTTACGAGAGCTGATTCACTTAAATTAAAAAATAGTTTTTCGCGGAAAGATTTAACGGCTTTTTGTTTAGTCAGATATATACCCTGGTTCGAACACTCACCAAGCGTCATGGTCATTGAACAGGTTGTTTGAAAACTCGTTTCAAAAGTACTACTTTTACGCAGCTCAGATTCGAGACGTCTAATTCTTGCAGATACTCGCAATTCCTGCAAATTAGAGAATTCAGCGTTCAGACGATCCTGCTTTTGTTTAATCTGATCTAGAAGTATCTCACTTTCAGTGATTGCTTGCTTAGCATCAAGTTGATCAGAATGATTCTGTTTTACCTCAGACCAGGATTCTTGATACTTTTTCTGAAAAGAAATGAGATCAATCTCAGGCTCTTCAAGTAATCGATTGTATTGTTTGTCGAGGTCTAACTTAGCTCGTTCCTGTTTAAGATTGAGTTCTTCTCCATATCTCGAAAGTCGGTTTAGTTCATTTTTAATTTGTTGAAGTTTATGATTTTCAGCTTCGTAGCTTGATGCAGCAGAATCAAGTTCGGTTTGCTTTATATTTATTTTCGCATCAATAGTAGCAATTGGATTGCTTTCTTCCGAATATGCTGGTTTATCTATCCCAAAGGGTACTAGCGTAAATAATAAAAGAGCTAAAATAGTACGACGTATAATCATAAGTTCCTGCAATAACTAATGTATTAAATTTACATACATGGAAGATTTTTCAATGACTTCGTGTATTGGAGCTACGTGTACTTCTTGAGTTCGATTTTTTTTCTCATGCAAAAATTACCAATAACAACAAACTTTAGAAAGAGTACAGTCAATAGACCACCATTTACACAGCTGTCATTTTGCCTCTACATCATAAAATATGCAAGCCTATAAATTTGGTAACGTTTTATTACTATAATCTACGATCTGAATCATGATTTATCTTTTTTTGTCATATATGATTTGTTTTCGTTGTTTACATTGTTAAAAAAGATTTTTTTTGAATTCTTTTACTATGCTCATAAAGGTAAGCAATTAAATATAGAGTTGTGTGTTCTAAATTGGTTAAATATTTTAAAAATTATAAAGTCATTAACTTTTCTATTTTTCTTTTAAATACAATGGATAAACAATTAAATGAATTACTTTGGTGTTTTTTTAAAAGGAATATTAATGGGTGCAGCTGATGTTGTTCCTGGCGTTTCTGGAGGCACTATCGCCTTTATTGCTGGTATTTACGATATATTACTTAAAAGTATTCGTTCTATTAATTTAGGTTTTATATCGGTTTGGAAAAAAGATGGATTTAAAAACGCCTTTGAATATATTAATGGTTTTTTCCTTATTGCTTTGTTAGGCGGTATTTTGATTGGTATTCTGACATTAGCTAAATTGGTCTCTTGGTTGTTAGTGTCAAATCCAATCCAGACCTGGTCATTTTTCTTTGGATTAATTCTCATATCCGCATTTCATATGTTTAGACAAATGAAAAAACAATGTAGCTTTTTTCGATTTTTGTTTTTAGTATTTGGAGGAGTGTTTGCATATGTCATTACGATGTTAAGACCGCTTCAATTTGAATTTACAGGCATTGCTATATTATTTGCCGGTTCTTTGGCAATTTGTGCAATGATTTTGCCGGGTATTTCTGGAAGCCTAGTTTTAATTTTCCTTGGAATGTATACTCCTATGCTAGAGGCAGTTAAGTCATTTCAGATTGATACACTTGTATTGTTTTTACTTGGTTGTGTAGGTGGTCTTTTGTCTTTTGCACGTTTGATTTATTTTTTTATAAATAAATTTAGGGATGTAACATTGTTGTTTTTAAGTGGGTTAATGCTTGGTTCTTTACCTAAGTTGTGGCCTTGGAAGATCACAGTTTCGTGGCGTATTGACGCTAATGGAGAGCTAACGCCTTTCTTAGAGAAGAATCTATCGCCATTTGAATTTGAAATTGTATCAGCTCAACCAGCTCAATTAGGATCGGCTGTTATTTTTATGTTTTGTGCTGTTGGATTAGTTTTAGGATTAGAAAAAATTTCAAAAGGATAATTTCTTTAGATGTTAATCTGACGTTAATAATTATGCATTTTTTAATTAAAACTTTAATAGGTTTTCTAGCTTCAGGAGTCGGATTTTTTTTGTACGACCTTATTGATTGCTTAAATCAATTGAACTCAATAATGCCTATTGAGGAATATTGTATGCTTTCAGATGGGACTTGCATCCAGAATGAAGTAGTTATGACATTAAATAAAGATATTATTCAACCACTGGTTCCATTTAAGATGACAGTACGATGGAAAAATAGTCATCCTAAAGGGTTGCTGTTGAGTATGAGAGGATTAGAAATGGATATGGGGGTAATAAAATACCGCTTACAGTCCATTGGTAATAAGATTTATGACACTGATATTGTCTTTCCAATATGTACTGCAAATAAAATGACATGGATTGGGACTCTGTCTGATGGGATTGATACTGTTTATCCAGCAATTAGGATCTTAAAATGAGTAGACATTATTTGCTTGTTGTTGTTGTTTTTGCTTTTGTATTGGGATTGGGTTTCAGGATTTATTTAGAAATGTCAAAAGACGCTTCTTCTCTTCTAAGTTTATTGTTATTTGGGAAAGATGAAAATGGAACTGATATTTTTGATTTGCAAGATACAAGAATTCGAATCGTTTATTTTGGTTTTACTCGTTGTCCGGATATTTGTCCAACTTCATTATCTGTTTTGGCCACTGCGTTAAACGAAATTGATGAGGTGGATAGAGCGAAGTTGCGACCATTGTTTGTATCTTTGGATCCTGAGCATGATAAAGCTAATTTCGCGCATCAGTACGCGCAGTATTTTCATACGATGATAGAAGGTTTTTCGGCTCCTTTAGAGGTAATAACAGAACTTGCATCCCGCTATGGCGTAATTTTTTATAAAACCAAACTTGAAGGTTCTCAAATGAAATATACAATTGATCACAGTTCAAATTTTTATTTTTTAGAACCAAATGGTGCTTTAATTGCTAAAGTAGCACATACATTTTCTCCAGATCCATTGATTGAAACTATTAATATGATTACTAATACAAAAATAAAGAGGATTTTAGAATGAAAAAGCTTTTTCTGACTTTGAGCTTGATATTGAGCTCGTTCGTTTATGCAGAAAAAAACGTAGTAGTATACGCTCCCTATGCTAAAACTACACCACTAAACGCAATAAGTGGTGCTGTCTTTTTTGAAATCATGAGCTTTAGTGATGAAGTTTATACGATTGTATCGGCCGTTACTGATGTAGCCTCTAAAGCAGAATTGCATGATGTGGTTAAAGAGGGCGATGTAATGAAAATGCGTCGTATGCATAATATTGAGTTACCTGCAAAAGGTAAGGTAGTGCTAAAACCGGGTGGTTTACATATAATGCTTTACGATCTAAAAGAAAGGTTGGTGGCAGGTAAAGAGATTGATTTAAAGCTTGTTTTCTCTGATGGTGAAGAGTACACATTCAAAGTACCAATAGTCTAAAAGTAATAAATATTTTTATTAAATAGTGATCGTGTTTTCGAATTCTTGTATTACGGAGCATTCATGACTCTTGCTGGATAGCCTACCTTTTGTTAGCAACAAAAGGTAGGCTATTAATTTATTTTATCCGGGAAACTGATTCAGATATTAGGTATTTTATTTTCTACCTGCTGATCCTTCCTTTCCGTTTTTGAGTGCGAAATGTCAATTAATTCTGGACACATGATTTCGAATCGCTAGTATTATCCTGCTTTAGTTTCAATGACTATAATTCTATAAATTGATTCATTACAGGAATGATTATGCAATATAAAAATACATTTGTCCGTTTTATTCGAGGCAATCTAGTTTTACAAATTCTTGCCGGCATCGTTTTTGGTGTAGTATTGGCAATTTTAGTTCCAGAAAGTGCAAAAAAATTCGGATTATTTGGAACTCTTTTTGTGGGTGCGCTCAAGGCTGTAGCCCCAATTTTAGTATTCATTCTTGTGGCTTCCTCTATTCTAAATCGAACGAAGAATCGACATGCTCGTATGCGTCCAATTGTGCTTTTATATTTTCTAAGTACATTTACTGCTGCTGTAACGGCTGTTGCATTAAGTTTCTTGTTTCCGACCACGCTTACTTTAGTTGAAAATACCGTTAGTATTACACCACCTCCTCAGGGTATAATCGATATATTTAACGCATTACTATTTAAGTTAGTTGACAATCCAATTAGTGCATTGATGAACGCTAATTATATTGGTATTTTAGCATGGGCGGTTGCTTTAGGTTTGGCTCTTGATCGTGCATCAGTAACAACTAAGGCTATATTCCAAGATTTAAGTCATGGTTTATCTAAAGTTGTACACTTTGTCATTCGGTTAGCACCATTTGGTATTTTCAGCTTAGTATCAGTAACGCTCTCTAGCGCTGGTTTTAGAGCACTAGCTAGTTATGCTCGATTGCTATTTGTATTGCTTAGTGCGATGATACTTGTTGCCCTAGTTATAAATCCGATTATTGTTTTTTTAAAAACTGGTAAAAACCCTTATCCTCTAGTCCTGAAATGTTTACGTGAAAGTGGAGTTACAGCCTTTTTTACTCGTTCAAGTGCAGCGAATATTCCTGTTAATATGTTGCTTTGTGAAAAGCTGAAGCTAGATGAAGATACTTACTCAGTTTCAATTCCATTAGGTGCGAATATCAATATGGCTGGTGCTGCAATTACGATAACAGTGTTAACTCTCGCTGCTGTTCACACGCTAGGTCTTGAAGTAGATCTATTAATGGCGTTATTACTCAGCTTGGTGGCTTCAGTTTCTGCTTGTGGTACGTCTGGTGTTGCTGGTGGTTCTTTACTCGTTGTTCCATTAGCCTGTAGTTTATTCGGTATTCAAAATGAAATAGCAATGCAAGTTGTTGCAGTGGGTTTTGTTATCGGTGTTATTCAAGATTCTGCTGAGACTGCATTAAATAGTTCCACAGATGTAGTGTTTACTGCACTTTATGCGCAACAAAACAAGGAATTCTAATATCAACAATCAAGCGATCCTTGATGCAGCAATTGGCAAGGGTCGCGTTCCACTGTATTGCTTTGATGCTTTTAAAAAAATTTTCACTGATCTTCTAATCATGCAAGAAGCAATGAGCATTTTGAAATCTTTATTTTGTATCTTTAGGCTTTTGTTACGGCACGCATTGAGGGAAATAGTATGACATCTCTAATAGTCTTAGTGTTAGTAAACAGCATGGTTAAGCGATCGATTCCAATACCTTGACCTGCAGTTGGGGGTAATCCATACTCCAATGCGGTGATGTAATCTTTATCGTAGCAGTTTATTGTTTCATTGCTTTCCGTATTTTGTTTATCGAGATGTTGTTTTTTAAAGCGAAGATCTTGATCTTCCGCATCGTTTAATTCGGAAAAACCGTTCGCAATTTCATAACCACCAATGAAGAGCTCAAAGCGATCAGAGAAAAATGAGTCTTTATCATTCTTACGAGCAAGCGGAGAAATTTCTGCTGGATAATTAGTAATAAATGTTGGTTGAATAAGTTGAGATTCGGTTGTTTCACTAAAAATTTTTTCAAGAATCTGACCGCAAGTCCACTGCTCTTCAGTGTGTAAGCACACTAACTTAGCGATTGATATCATGAGCTTATGGTTTTGTAGATCTTTCCTTACTAGATTTTGGATTTCTATATGATCTTGGTTGTAGAGTTTGATTGCCTCAAACATGCTCATTTGAGCATAAGTACCTCCAAGCTCAATTGTTGTGGTGCCGTAACGTATTGAAGTTGAACCAAGAACTTGAATAGCTATTGAACTTAGCATGTTTTCAGTTAGGAGCATTAAGTCTTTATAATCAGAGTATGCCTGGTAAAATTCTATCATGGTAAATTCTGGATTGTGATATGGGGAAAGACCTTCATTTCGAAAGTTACGGCCTATCTCAAACACACGCTCGAAACCGCCTACAACTAAGCGCTTTAGATACAGCTCTGGTGCAATGCGTAAGTACATATCCATGTTTAGCGCGTTATGATGAGTTGTAAATGGACGTGCTGTAGCGCCACCTGGAACGACTTGCATCGTTGGTGTTTCAACTTCTATATAGTCTTTAGAAAGCATAAAGCTACGGATCGCAGCTATGAGCTTAGAACGAATTCGGAATGTTCTACGTGAATTTTTGTTAATGATTAAGTCTACATAACGCTGTCTGTAGCGTGTTTCTTGATCGGTTAGGCCGTAGAATTTTTCTGGTAGAGGACGCAGCGACTTGGTTAGTAAGAAGCAGTTTTCTACGCTTACATACAGATCGCCTCTACGAGATTTATTAAGAACGCCCTTGATGCCTATTATATCGCCAATATCCAAGTTTTGATATTTTTTTTTCAGTTTTTTCTGGATGCTTTTAGTTGTATACACTTGTATGTCATCTGACATTTCTCGAATAACTAGAAAGGGTCCACGTTTTGCCATTATACGGCCTGCAATCGCTACCCTATGATTTAATTCTTCTAATTCTTCTTTTGTTTTTTTAGAAAATTTTATTTTCAAGTCAGAGGCAAAACTATCGCGACGGAAGTCGTTTGGATGTCCGTTAACAATACTATTTTTTCGTATGTAATCTAGTTTTTTTCGACGTTCTATAGTTAGTTTATTTTCTTCTTCAGAATTTTGGGTGGGATTCATTATGTCTTTCATTTTTGATGTGCTCTATAGTACCATTAAGAGAATTTACAGCCCTAACTTTAAGCTTTCTTCGATAAATTTGTCTAAATTACCATCAAGAACTGACTGTGTATCACGTTCTTCTATACCTGTACGTAAATCTTTAACGCGTGAATTATCTAACACGTAAGAGCGAATTTGACTGCCCCATGTAATATTAGATTTTGCGTTTTCGCTTGCTTGTTTTTCAGCATTTTTTTTCTGAGTTTCAAGTTCAAATAACTTCGCACGTAGCTGCTTCATGGCCTGCTCTTTATTTTTATGCTGAGAACGATCATTTTGGCACTGTACGACCGTATTAGTTGGCAGATGAGTTATACGTACTGCAGATTCTGTGGTATTAACATGTTGACCCCCTGCTCCTGATGCACGATATACATCAATCCGCAAAGAAGAAGGGTCAACATCGATTTCAATATTGTTATCAATATCTGGATAGACAAAGACGGATGCAAAAGAGGTATGACGACGACTGTTTGAATCAAAGGGTGATTTGCGAACTAAACGATGCACGCCAGTTTCCGTGCGCAACCAACCGTAAGCATATTTACCTGAGGTATGGATAGTAACGCTTTTTAGTCCTGTTACTTCACCTTCAGAGATTTCAATTATTTTATTTTTAAACCCTTTGGTTTCTGTCCAACGTAAGTACATACGCAGCATCATTGCAGTCCAATCTTGTGCTTCTGTACCACCAGAGCCCGATTTTAGATCAATGTAACAGTTAAAGGAATCGTAGTTTCCGGAAAACATACGACGAAACTCTAGTTTATTCAATTTACTTTCAAGTTTAATTATCTCATCTTCAATTGTCTGAAATATTGTTTCATCTTTTTCTTCAATTGCAATTTCTGTTAAACAGGAAATGTCTACAATATCTTGTTCGAGGGAATTTATTGTTTGTATTGCTATTTCTAACGACGCACGCTCTTTACCTAACGCTTCTGCATATTTGGGTTTCTTCCAGGTATCTGGTTGTTGTAATGCTAAGTCGATTTCCTCTAAATTTTCCTTTTTAGTATCATAGTCAAAGATACCCCCGTAGAATACTTGTACGTTTAGATAAATTTTGCAAGCGGTTTTTAATTGGATTGATTTCAAACATATTAGTTCAACATTCGACAGAATTTAATTTTGATCTACTTTAGACTAATAGTGAATATACAGAAAAAAATCAACTATGTATAATTAAGTACAGCAAATTAATCAAAATGAGATTTGTTTAAAAATTTAGCAATACCTTGTCGTATTTATTAGAATTCCAACCATCTATCTAGTTTCTTTTTAGAGGTTTCTTTTACTGACTCATGCCTAGAATGATTTTCATCAACGAAGAACATAGCTATAATTGCTGTGATTGTTGGTATCAGCCAGCTCATGCCTACTTCAAATAACGGAAGTATATTAAACACCGAAACATCAATTCCTACTACTTTAAGCGCATCAAGGCAAGCAAATAAAAGAGCGATAAAAATTACTACACAATAGGCCATTTTAGTATTCGGTAGCTTCTTACGTATAAACGCGAGGGTAACAAGCGTGATAGCTACTGGATAAAGCGTAAACAAAACAGGAATGGAAACTATAATGAGCTGAGAAAGACCAATATTTGCTACAGTTGCGCAGATAACACTGTTTATAACAACCCAATGTTTGTATGAAAAAGGAGTTAGAGAACTAAAGTATTCTGAACATGCTGAAATCAGCCCGATTGCTGTGGTTAAACATGCCAACAGCACTATCAAAGATAGTACTATTTGGCCGTGTGCTCCGAATAAAGATTGGACGTATAAGCTTAAAATTAGGGCACCATTGTCGGCGTTTGATGCCACAGACGTGCTTGTTGCACCTAAGTAAAAAAGTGATATATAAACAAATGTTAGTCCTATGGCTGCAATGCATGCTGATCTGATTAAGTATTTAGATATAATACTAGACTCTGTAATACCCTTACTTCTTAGAGTGTCGACAATCAAGACACCAAACATCAGTGAGCCAAATATATCCATCGTATTATAACCTTCTAAGAATCCTTTTTGTAGAGGATGCGTGATATACTCACCGTGTGCAGAAATTATTTTTCCTTGAGGATCTATGAACACTGCTATTGCTAGTATAACTAGGCAAATAAATAGGATAGGTGTTAATATTTTTCCGATAATGTTAATTAATCCACCTCTAGACCATGCAAAAAATATTATGATTGTAAAAAAAACAGCAGAAAAAATTACTAGATCTAATTGCATTGTATTAATAAAAAAAGGCTTTACTGCCATTTCATAAGCAACCAGTGCAGTTCGAGGAGCTGCAAAAGCGGGGCCAATGATAATAAAGATCAAAATAGCTATTAGTGTCGCTACATATTTAGGAAGATCTTTAGTAAGGTGTTCCCAAGAACCGCCTGATATCGCAATAGCAACAATAGTTATAAGAGGTAAGCCTACTGCTGTTAGCAAAAAACCAATTATTGCTGTTAGCAAATTGTCACCAGCTAATTGGCCAGCTAAAGGTGGGAATATGATATTCCCTGCTCCAAGAAAAAAGGCAAATAGCATCGAGCCTACTGCTATAATGTCGATCAGTTTTAAACTGTGCTTCACACGCTCAACCTTATCATAATAATTTTTATGCGAATCGATGTAGTGTTCTCACGACTTTTTATAACATTAGTCGTATTAAGGATGATACACTCGGTGTCTTATGTAACGTAAAGATAACAAACTAGTCTAACAAAATAAAAGAAAGTTGATAATACTACAATGCGAAATAACAGATAAAATCTACAATATATGCGGTGTATTTTAGTCTATAGAACCTATGAATTGTAAATTACAACCTGTATATTTTTGCGTTCAGCGCTCTATAATTTAACAAAGCTTGTTTTGCCTGTTCTTTAGAGTTCTGTTTTTATGTTCAAGAATTAATGTTCGCGTGTTGAATAAAATTCAATGTTGGGAAAACGCTCTCGCACTAAATTTAGATTAAGCATTGTTGGAGCGATGTAGGAGAGGTTACCTCCACTATCTAACGCTAAGTTGGCTCTATTTTTATTTTTAAACTCTTCTAGTTTTCTACTATTCTCAGATTCAATCCAACGGGCAGTTATAGCATTAATGTCCTTATAGATTATTTCAACGTTGTATTCTATTTTCAGACGTTCTACAACAACATCAAATTGGAGTGTACCAATTGCACCAACTATGAGATCATTGTTCTGTAATGGACGAAAGATTTGAATTGCACCTTCTTCAGAAAGGTGGATTAGAGCTCTGAGCAGCTGTTTTTGTTTCAATGGTTCTTTGAGGCAGATACGGCGAAGAAATTCTGGAGCAAAATTTGGAATGCCGGAAAATTTTAGTTTTTCACCTTGCGTAAAGGTATCGCCGATTTTAATCGTGCCATGATTATGTAAACCAATAATATCGCCCGGATAGGCTTGCTCAGCTCGTTTACGGCAGCCAGCTATAAAGACTACAGCATCTGCACCGATGATTTTATTGATACGTACATGGTTTATTTTCATACCTCTTAAATACTTTCCAGATACGATGCGTATGAAAGCGATACGATCATGGTGTTTATGATCCATATTTGCTTGTATTTTAAATACAAATCCAGAGAATTTTTCTTCGGATGCTTTTACAAGACGTTCATTTGCCTGGTGAAAACGTGGAGGTGGAGCCCATTTGGTTAGGCCGTCTAATATATAATCCACTCCAAAATTTCCTAACGCAGTTCCAAAGTATACTGGGGTCAATTTGCTTGCTAAGAAGTGGTTTTGATCAAATTTTGGATATGCGTTAATTATAAGCTCTAGTTCTTCACGAGTGTTTTCAGCTAGATCTTTACCTATTGCCTTATCTAAATCTAAGTTATAAAGATCTTTGATAACATGCGTTTTACGAATTTCATGACCATGACCAGATTTATACAAAATAGTCTCATTACGATGGATATGGTACAGACCTCTAAACCTTTTACCGTAACCTATTGGCCATGAAATGGGCGTACAAGCTCCTATTTCGTTTTGAATCGCATCTAAAATTTCCATTGGTTCTTGAACATCACGATCAAGTTTATTTACAAAAGTTATAATTGGTGTCTTGCGTAGACGGGTAATTTTTATCAGTTTACGTGTGCGATCTTCAATACCTTTTGCAGCATCAATTACCATCAGACAAGAATCAACAGCTGTTAGTGTACGGTAAGTATCTTCGGAGAAATCTTTATGTCCCGGAGTATCGAGTAAATTTATTAAGCAATCTTTATAAGGGAACTGCATTACTGAGGTAGTTACGGAGATACCACGTTTCTTTTCTATTTTCATCCAGTCAGATTTCACATACTGATTTGAACCACGACTTTTAACAGTTCCAGCTTTTTGGATCACATTACCAAATAAGAGTATTTTTTCGGTGATTGTAGTTTTGCCTGCATCTGGGTGAGAAATGATAGCAAAGGTTCTACGTTTTTGAATTTGTTTGATAAGATTGGAATTCACTCGGGTTTTACCTTCATTGTTACGAACAAACATACGCGTATTTGTGTACTCAAATGCGTAGTGGGATTTTATCTAAACTTCAGATTATAACAATTGAATCTTAAAATTTCCTTGAGTTCATATATAATTATCCCAAATGGAACATTCAAAAAGGTATGAATGTTTGACAAATTACGATAAGTTTTTATGCTAAATTTTAAAGCGTTCTGTAGCATCTTTATAATCGTAATCCGCATATTTTGATCCACAATCATAAAGATTATCCAAAAAAATCTTTTCTTCTGATAAGACTTGTTCGTTAATCTCACGCCACCAGTACTTATTTACAGCACTGTTGTGCCAACGATATCCTCGTTTTTTAAGCTGTTCTTTGACATTAAAAGGAGCTCCAATAGCGCGTATTAATACTGTTTTACAGTTTGCTTCGTACAACAAATTTTCTACTGATTGAGGCAATGAATAAAGTAGCCAGGTTAGAGCTAAACTATCTGTAATGGCACGATGTCCCTCGTAAAACCAGCCAAGTTGCAATAAGAGATATTCCAGTTTACGTCCTTGAAAACCTAAGGTTTGCCAATCAATACCAGTGGCTGAACAAGCCCATCGGTAATTGGTTAAAGAGTTGAAGCGTTTTTCAAAAAAAGGCCTATCAAATTGTGCATTATGTGCAACGATAAGTGGGTAATCATCTAGCCAGTTGGCGATTAAGATATCGTCAATATGCTTACCCTGTACTATTTTATCGGTAATTCCTGTCAATTCTGTTATAAAAGAGGGTATAGGTTTACCTGGATCTTCATACATACTCATGACATCTAAGATGGATACAATACGCTTTTCTGAAGGGCTATACTTCGCTTTTACCATGGCAAGTTCAATGATAGATTCATTTATTACAGATAAGCCTGTCGTTTCTACATCCAGTATTATTATAGGTAAGTCGTCACCAACTGATTTAGATAATTGTAGTGGCCAACGTTGCTCATTATAGGTTAAAGGAATACGTTCTAATAATTTAAAATTTTTAGGTCTATTCAATATTTCGGACAAGCGTTCTATTGGAAACTGCGGTAATTTTTTTATCATTGCTATTTCCTTGGTCAATATGTGTCTCACAAAAGACATGTTAAAGTAGTATTTGGTATATTATTTCAGAGGTTTTTAAAGTGACAAATCTGTTTCCATAACGCACGACGTTCTCCTCTATTATTGTTGAGTTTTGATAGCGAAGGAGAGGATAAAGATTTTTCTGCAATTCCTTTAATCATTTTAGTATCTGCGAACCAAATCCATTCAAGTTGATGTTTAGCGAGGTAGTTTAAGTATTCAGGTATGAGATGTCGGGCTTGCGATAGATTTAACTGAATACTCTTTAGCACCCGTTCGAACAATTTAGCTTCTTCTAATGCAGGACAACTTGTAGACACTAGCAATAATTTGCAGGAGTTTCGCAAAGTAATTTTAGTTGGTTTGTAGCCAGTTAATTTTTCTGGATGGATTAGTAACCAATGGCTAATGCCCATTTCTTTTAAATAAGAAGATGTATCTTGTAATAAAGTTTTTTGTTTTTGCATAGAGAGTTACCTTAACGTTGAATAGTTTTGTGGTAGCAAACTATCAAATGGAATATTGTTTTTTTGAAAATAGGTTGAAGACGAACTGATTTTTATAATTAAAGTTAGGAATTTCTCACTTATTTTAGCAATTTAGTGAACCGATTTAAATCACCAATAGAAAAAATAATCGTAATCAGAAGAGTTATCAGTTCAATAATATAAAACTTTAGTTAGCGAGGAGAAAGTCTCTATGTTACTTAGAAATTTAGCTTCAGTCGTTACATTAAATATCTATTGATGTACACAGATCTGAGAACTAAGTTTTCATTTTTTAAGTAAAAAAATGCGACTGTAGAATGTTATCAGTAAATTGAGTTCTTAGATAGAAAGCTCTAGGAAGAGTTTTAATAAGCTTTCCACTTGTTCCGTAAGCATTTGTAAGAACTCTGCTATTTGTGGCTTTTGGTCGTAGCTGCAAAGCTTCACCATACTGGGCAGTGATATGTTTTATTTGACCAAGCGCGATCATTTCCATAAGTTCTTCCCAGTCAGTTTTGAGTTTTAATTCTTCTTCTTTTGAAGGAGACCAGAGTAACGGTGAACCTACTAATCGTTTTGCTAGAGGTATTTTTTTGTCACCTTCAACTGGAATCCATAGAATTCGCGATAGCTTATTACGTACATGACTCTGTTCCCATTTTAGCCCATGAACACCAACTAAAGGGGCTAGACATATAGAGGTTGTTTCTAGTGGTTTTCCGCTGTAACTAATAGGTATGCTTTTTAATTCGATTCCTAATTGTTCAAAATCTTGTTGTGCTTTGTTTTTTGAAATAGCGCCTAAGTGCCATTCTAAGAGTTTGCCGATCCAACCTTTATTTTTGAGTAAGTTTTTTGGTATTCTAACACCAGCTTCGGTAGCTAGCTCCAACAAGGAAAACCCAGCAATAGCTTGCGCTCTTTCTAGCAATTCTTTTTCCGATTTAGGTCTTGGTTTCATGTTGACACCATTATCAAAGTTGTTCAGTTGATTTTATTTTTAGGGGATTTTATGAATGGTTTTCATGTATTATCTGAATAAATCATGGACTAAATCACATCAGTAAATTTGCTCCTGTCAAAGATATATGAAAAAATCCCCTATGGTAAGGATTTTATTTGAGGTCGGTCAGTGATAGATGACGATGGTTACCGCCTAAATGTTGGTATTGTAATTTGTAATAGCTATGGTCAGGTTTGTTGGGCTAAACGATATGGACAACGTTCGTGGCAATTTCCGCAAGGAGGTATTAACGAGGATGAAAGTGCTGAGCAGGCGATGTATAGAGAGTTGCATGAAGAGGTTGGTCTTGCAAAAAAAGATGTAGAAGTTATAGCAATGAGTCGTTATTGGTTAAAGTATAAATTGCCTAAACGCTTAGTGAGATGGAATTCGAAACCTATTTGTATTGGACAGAAGCAGAAGTGGTTTTTGCTTCGTTTAAGTTGTGATGAATCCCGGATTAATATGCAGCTTAGCAACACTCCGGAATTTGATGGTTGGCGGTGGGTGAGTTATTGGTATCCAGTGAGACAAGTTGTTTCTTTTAAAAGAGATGTTTATCGACGTGCAATGAAAGAGTTTGCAGCATTAGCGATGCCTTTCAAAGAATCAAAATTCAAGAATAGTTATAAATATCGAAAGAAGTAGCAAGCTTTTATAATTTAAACTATTAGGAGGAGATAATTAAGATTAGGATTTTTGATTAGTCAGATGTTTGTCTTTAAAAATGTATGCATTAATGGTAGCGAGATGCTAATTTCTCAGGGGTTTGTCAAATTTCACAATATTGATCCAGTTCTGTTTTCTATTGGTCCAGTGTCAATTCGTTGGTATGGGTTGATGTACTTAATTGGTTTTATTTTTGCTATTCAGTTCGCTAATTACCGTGCTAGACGCTCTGATAATGATTGGACTCGTAATGAAGTCTCTGATTTATTGTTTCCTTGTTTTTTTGGAGGGGTGTTTGGAGGTCGGATTGGTTATGTGCTTTTCTACAATTTTGATCTTTTTTGGAAGGATCCTCTGCATCTTTTTAAAGTATGGATGGGTGGAATGTCTTTTCACGGTGGATTAGTTGGAGTGATTAGTGTCATTTTTTGGTATGCAAAAAAGAACGAACGTTCTTTTTTTGATGTTGCAGATTTTATTGCTCCATTAGTGCCATTTGGATTGGGTGCAGGTCGTATTGGTAATTTTATAAATGGTGAATTATGGGGACGAGTAACTCATGTACCATGGGCGGTTATTTTTCCAAACGCGGGGCCTTTTTTTCGTCATCCATCTCAGCTGTATGAATTTGTATTGGAAGGTATTGTTCTATTCTTAGTCTTGCATTATTTTGTTAAAAAATTACCCCCGCCTGGATTGATATCTGGATTATTTTTAGCAGGATATGGTATACTTCGCTTCTTTGTCGAATATTTCCGTGAGCCTGATTCTCACCTTGGTTTGCTTGGTGGATTTATCTCCATGGGGCAGGTTTTATCTTTACCTATGGTAGTTTCTGGTGTGCTAGTGATCCTGTGTTCCTACAGATTTCAAAGGCAATAAAGGAAAATAAACTCAGGGTAGGAGAATGTGAAGCAGTATTTAGATCTTTGTCAGCGTATTATTGATTATGGTGTTTGGGTTGAAAATACCCGCACTGGTAAACGTTGTCTTACTGTAATAAATTCTGATCTTAGTTATGATGTAAGCAGAAATCAATTTCCTCTTATCACTACTCGAAAGATTTTTTGGAAGTCCGCAGTTGCTGAGTTGCTTGGTTATATTCGTGGTTATGATAATGCAAAGGATTTTCGTAAATTGGGTACGAAAACTTGGGATGCGAATGCGAATTTAAATCAAGATTGGTTGGACAATCCTTATCGTAAAGGTTTAGATCACATGGGACGAGTTTATGGTGTGCAAGGACGTTCATGGTTTAAATATGGTGGCGGTTATGTTGATCAATTGCATAAAATAGTAGAGCATTTGAGTATGGGGTTTGACGATCGTAGCGAAATATTGAATTTTTATAATCCCGGTGAGTTACATATGGGTTGTTTAAAGCCTTGCGTGTATAGTCATCATTTTTCTTTATTGGATCACACATTGTACTTGAACAGTACCCAACGTTCATGCGATGTTCCACTTGGTTTAGCCTTTAATATGGTACAAGTATATGTTTTTCTAGCCGTTATGTCGAAGATCACGAAAAAAAAACCAGGAATAGCGTACCACAAGATCGTTAACGCTCATATTTATGAAAATCAACTAGAGCTCATGAGGGATGTTCAGATTAAGCGCAGGCCTCTAAATAGGGCGGTTTTCCATATGAATCCGAAGATTCAATCACTAAGAGATTTGGAAACCTGGGTGACAGTAGATGATTTTTGGGTTGATGGGTATGTAAGCCATGAGCCAATTAAATACCCATTCTCCCTGTAAACTATTTTAGGTAGGCGGGTTCTGTTCTATCTATAGAACTTATTCTATCCTTTGAAAATTAGATTTTAAAGATCTGATTGCAGTGCTGAAGCGAGATTTATGGCGGGCTGCCTTATTTTTGTGAATAAGACCTTTGGTTGCCATGCGGTCTAGAAGAGGCACAAGCATCGAAAAAGCATTCACAGCGGCTTGCTCATCTTTTGCATTAATGGCAGCGATGGTTTTTTTTATACTAGTTCGTATCATAGAACGACGGCTAGCATTATGCTGACGGTGCTTTTCAGCTTGTATTGCACGCTTTTTAGCAGATTTATTATTTGTCAATGGTCTAACCCTCAAAAGTTTTAGCAACGATCGAAGTAATACGTCTTTACTTCTGTTAGATCTATTTTATGAAAACAACCCAATTCTTATGATAAAAGTTGTTAAACTGCAACTCCAGCGAATTGTAACAGCATTTTTGTATCAATGCTAATATTTATCTAACATTGGCTTGGTTATCTCTTTTTTGTTTAAAAATAATGAGACTTTAAATTTTTTGTGGAGTGTATGTGAACAAATTCCTTTTTAAATCTGGAATAATAGTTAGCGCGATGACTTTAATTTCTCGCATCTTAGGAATACTACGCGATATAGTAATAGCAAACTTAATGGGCGCAAGTGATAGTGCAGATGTGTTTTTTTTCGCAAATAAGATTCCTAATTTTTTACGGCGTTTATTTGCTGAAGGGGCTTTTTCACAAGCTTTTATACCAGTTTTAAGTGAATATCATGCTAATGGTGATATGAATCAAACTCGTGAATTTATTGCAATAATATCAGGAACACTGGGAGCAATTATCTCTGTTGTTACAATACTTGGAGTTTTAGGCTCTGGGATTATAGCTGCTTTATTTGGTGCTGGCTGGTTTATAGATTGGTTAAATAACGGTCCAGAATCAAAAAAATTTGAACTAGCGAGTTTGATACTTAAAATTACTTTTCCTTATCTGTGGTTTATTACTTTTGTTGCTCTATCTGGATCAGTTCTTAATAGCATAGGAAGGTTTGCTGTCTCTTCTTTCACTCCGGTATTTCTCAATATTATGATTATAATCGCTGCATATTTTATTTCCCCAAATGTAAGCGAACCTGAGATTGGATTGGCTGTTGGGGTATTTCTTGGTGGTTTGGTGCAGTTTTTATTTCAGTTTCCATTTCTCATTCGAGCTAAGATCCTTGTTAAACCTAAATGGGGATGGCAGGATCCTGGCATGATTAAAATTCGAACCTTGATGATTCCCTCTTTATTTGGTGTATCAGTAGGTCAGATAAATCTGCTGTTTGATACTTTTATTGCTAGTTTTTTAACAACAGGAGCAATTAGTTGGCTATACTACTCCGATCGTTTACTTGAATTACCATTAGGATTGTTTGGTATTGCTGTTGCTACAGTGATACTGCCCTCTTTATCAAAAAATCATGTTAATCTTCAAAATGAAAATTTTGCTCATACTATGGATTGGGGAATTCGAGTAGTAGCGTTGTTTGGTGTTCCTGCTATGTTTGGATTGATGGTACTTGCCAAACCAATACTTATTGTGTTATTCGTGCGAGGAGAATTTACATCAAATGATGCTAATCAAGCTTCATCATCGCTGCTGGCTTATGCTTCTGGATTGCTAAATTTTATGTTGATTAAAGTTTTAGCGACAGGTTACTACAGCCGTAAGGACACTAGGACTCCAGTTAAGTGCGGTATTATAGCTATGATAACTAATATGGTATTCAACGCGGTATTTGTTTGTTTTTATAGCTACGTAGGATTAGCAATAGCTACTGCCTTGTCTGCTTTCGTTAATATGTCTCTCTTATATAGAGGTTTGCATCTTCAAGGTGTTTATCAATTAACCTATAAAACAATAGTTTTCATTGGAAAACTTGTTATTGCCGGTTGTCTAATGGCAGTAGTAATATTGTATCAACTTGATGATGTTTCCTTATGGTTGACTTGGTGTTTCGGTCATCAGCTAGAAGAATTGGCAATATTAATAGTATTAGGCAGTTCAATGTATTTAATGATTATATTTTGGTTTGGTATTCGTTTGAAAGATTTGCGGATAACAATACATCAAAGTTGATTTAGTAACCTGTTGCGTAGAAGTAATCAAGAGAGATAGGATTTTGGTTTTTCCAATGGAATTTATCCGTGGTATCTGCAATATTAAGCTCAAGCACAGAGGTTGCGTGCTTACGATAGGGAATTTTGATGGTGTTCATTTAGGACACCAACGAGTTCTCTCTAAATTGTCTAAGCAAGCAAGAATTCTAAATCTACCTTCCGTTGTAATGACATTTGAGCCTCAACCTTTGGAGTTATTGTCGAGATATCAATCACCTCCTCGTTTAACACGATTTAGAGATAAGTTTATTCAATTAGGTAAATTTAAACCAACTCGGTTGTTGTGTTTAAAATTTAACAATTATTTTGCAAATTTATCAGCAGATGCGTTTATTAGCGAATTATTGGTTATTAAGTTAGGTGTTAAATATCTGGTTTTAGGTGACGATTTTTGTTTTGGCAGAGGTCGTACTGGCGATTTTTCTCTGTTGAAAGCAGCGGGAGATAAGTATGGTTTTAAGGTAGCGGGCACTAAGAGTTTGTGTTTTGAAGGTTCTCGTGTGAGTAGCACCGCTATTCGTAATGCATTAGCAAACGGTAGACTGGCTGATGCCAATAGAATGCTTGGACGTCGGTATAGCATTAGCGGGCGTGTTTCTCATGGTAAAAAATTGGGTCGTACTATTGGTTATCCTACAGCTAATATTCCACTAAAACGTTGTGTTTCTCCTCTCTCTGGTGTCTATGTTGTAGAAGCTCTAGGTTTTGGTGAACAACGTTTTGATGGAGTAGCTAATATCGGTCAAAGACCGACTGTCAATGGTGTAAATCAGCAATTGGAAGTACATTTATTTAATTTTCATTCCAATTTTTATGGTAGTCAATTGGAAGTATTTCTTTTACATAAGCTTAGAGATGAGAAAAAATTTGAGTCATTTGATTTACTTAAAAAACAAATTAAGTTGGATGCTGAAGCTGCTAAGCTTTGGTTGAGTCAATTTAAAAAATAGCTGTTTGATTACACTTCAACAGTTTTGATGAAATGCAGAAATAAGTGTTGTAGCCGTTTGAATTTTTTTGTTTATAGAGAGGGTGACTTAATGTGAGCAAGTTAATGATAAGGCAGTCTGGAGTTCCTTGGTTATGGTTGTCAGTTCTTGTATCTATTCTTGATATTTTTATTAAATTTTTAATTATGAAGAATATGAATTATGGCTGGTTGGGTCGTGTTGAAATTCTGCCCTTTTTCAGTCTGCTTTACGTTCATAATTATGGTGCTGCCTTTGGTTTTTTAAGTGATCAAAGCGGTTGGCAGCGTTGGTTGTTTGTTAGTATTACTTTTATCATAATAGGTATACTGATTTATTGGATGAGATTTTTTGTTCTACAGAAGTATAGTAGTATCGCCTATGCATTAATTATTGGTGGTGCACTTGGTAATTTATTTGATCGGATTTGTTATGGTTTTGTTGTTGATTATCTTTATTTATATTGGAGAAATTATCATTGGCCAGCATTTAATTTAGCTGACGCAATTATTTGTGTTGGAACAGCAATGGTTATTTTTGAAAATTTTTATAAAAAAAATAAAAATTAACTATAAGCTTCAGCATTCTTCCTAAAGTTTATTTACTGATAGGATTTTCAGCCCTCGGCGGTTATTTTAAGCATTTAGATGTTTACAGGTGTTGATTATTGCTATTTTGTTAATAGAATACCAACTCCTTATTGCAGGTAGTATTAATGAGAATTATGTTAGCGAATCCGCGTGGTTTTTGCGCTGGTGTGGATCGTGCCATCAGTATTGTTGAATGCGCGCTAGAAATATACAAATCTCCAATTTACGTTCGTCACGAAGTAGTTCACAATCGTTTTGTAGTAGACAGATTGAAACAGCGTGGTGCTATATTTATTGAAGAACTGATCGAAGTTCCTGATAATAGTATTGTTGTTTTTTCTGCCCATGGTGTTTCACAAGCGGTACGCAAAGAAGCAAAAAATCGAGCTTTGAGAGTTTTTGATGCTACTTGTCCGTTGGTAACTAAAGTGCATATGGAAGTCGCACGTGCAAGCCATAAAGATATGGAAGTGGTATTGATTGGTCATTCTGGACACCCTGAAGTAAAAGGTACAATGGGTCAATATTCCAGCGAAGTTGGTGGTATGTATCTAATAGAAGTTCCTGAGGATGTTGAAAAAGTACTCAGAGTTAAAGTGAAGGATCCGAATCATCTTCATTATGTTAGTCAAACTACCTTGTCTGTTGATGAAACAACAAATGTAATTAATGAGTTACGCCGTGTGTTCCCACGTATCCAGGGTTCGCGAAAAAATAATATTTGCTATGCTACTCAAAATCGTCAAAATGCTGTCCGTGATCTTGCATATAGCACGGATGTAGTAGTTGTTGTTGGTTCGAGAAATTCTTCTAATTCTACTCGCTTGAAGGAAATTTCGGAAAATTTAGGGACGCCTAGTTATCTCGTTGACTGCCCGGAAGATATTCAATCAAAATGGTTTGAGCATAAATTTAGAGTTGGGGTTACAGCCGGTGCTTCTGCCCCTGAAGAATTAGTCAAACAAATTTTGAATCGTATTCAAGATTTAGGAGGAACCTCTATTGAGAATTTACTTGGATGTAGGGAAGATATGTTTTTCGAAGTTCCAAAAGAGCTACAAATCCAGAAAAAATTACTTAATAAACAAGACTAGGGGAAACATTATCTGATAAAACTGAGTAGAGAGAAAGTTGTATGTCTGTTGAACTGAATAGATTACGTGATCAAATAGATGTTATTGATCAACAAATTCTGTATTTACTTTCAAAACGCTTTTTTTTAGTGAAGAAAATAAAGGCAGTAAAAAATAGATATGGATTATCTATTTATGCTCCAGAGAGGGAAGCAATGGTGCTTACGTCTTGTTGTGCTGAAGCAAAAAGACTAGGTATTCCAATTCAATTGGTTCGAGATATTCTGAGTCGAATCATGAGTGAATCATATATGATGAAATAAATTGTTACGATAAGTTCACTTAATCTCTTTAATTGTGATGATACCTCATCGTATAGATTGCAGCTTGATCTCTGAAAAGCAAGCGTGCAATCTGATTGCATCGGATATCTGATGGTATTACCAAGATCTAGAATATCAACCATAGCACTAGGAAAAATTTAGAGATATGCATAATGTATCATATATTAGAGTAGTGACTTTATTTACTCGAGATATTATTAACTATCCTGAATTGATTTAGAGTTATTATGTACATGCAGTGCTCATTTTTAAAAATTAATAATACAAAAATAAGTAATAGTCATTAATTTTTAGCAGCTTTTAGCAAGTAAATAGTTTGTATAGTTTTAAGTAATATTTTTTGATAAGGAACTTTCGTGTATATACGGTGTACTCTTTATCAACAAAGCAATATGTTTCTGTACTCTTAGGATAGTAAGCAGTCTTTGCTTTTTAATTCTGTACCCTTTGGAGTGCCAGTGATGACTATATCTGCGCTGCGGCGAGCGAATAAGCCTACTGTTACAACACCGGGGATAGTGTTAATTTTATCTTCCAGCATTTTCGCATTGGTAATTTTCATATTATGTACATCAATAATGATATTGTTATCATCAGTGAATATACCTTCACGATATACAGGATCTCCTCCAAGTTTTGTTAATTGACGAGCAACATAGGAACGTGCCATAGGAATTACCTCAACTGGAAGAGGGAAAGCGCCTAGTACCTCGACCACTTTTGTGCTATCTATGATACAGATAAATTTATCTGAAATGGCTGCGACAATTTTTTCTCGAGTAAGGGCAGCACCACCGCCTTTGATCATGTCATATGTTGGATTTATTTCATCTGCGCTATCAACATAAACACCTAATTTAGGAACATCGTTACAATCAAATACTTCAATTTCTAAAGATTTTAATTTCTGAGAAGATGCTTCAGAGCTTGCTACAACCCCTTTAATTTTATCCTTGATTGAATCTAAAGCTTCAATAAAGTGGTTAACTGTAGAACCGCTTCCAACTCCAACTATGCTACCTTTTTTGACATATTTCAGAGCAGCCCAACTCGCTGCTTTTTTCATTTCATCTTGAGTCATACTGATTTCCTAAAGTATTTACTAAAGCTAAGTGATAATTAAAAAGTGAATTAACAACTTAGATGGCCCGATTGTAGCGGAATAATGCTAAAATTACCATTGCCAGATTTGAGTTGGTGTCACTATTTTGGGCAGTGGGATGTCCCACGATTTTATTGGAAGTTGATCAACGTGTTGGAAGTCATATGCAAGTCCAATTGGTATAGCTCCAACTCCTGTTATGAACCACTCTTTTAATGTTCGATCATAATAACCTCCTCCCATTCCCAGTCTATATCCAAGAGAGTCAAAACCTACTAATGGAGTACAGATAAGATCTATTTGACTTATAGGTTTAATGCATGTTTTATTTAATTCTGGTTCAAAAATTCCATATGTATTTTGCTTGATACTTGTATTCGAATCATAATGTAAAAATAGCAAACAACCTTTTGAAAAGGGATGTATAACAGGAAGATAGGTTTGTTTTCCTTGTTTCCATAGTCGTTCTATGAGAGGTTTAGTATCTATCTCACCATCGCTTGAAATATACAATGCAATATGCTGACAGATCAGGAGTTCAGGCAAAGTGGAAAAACGAAGAGATAAGCTAAGACTTGCTTGATGTTGCTCATCTTTACAGAGTCTATTACGCTTTTCTCGAATCTGTTTCCTAAAATTTTGGCGAGAGAGAATCATGTAAAGTTATTGTTGCTGTCCAGATTTTACTTTACACAGCGCATCCTCTATTGATTCAGATAATAATTTCATTCGTTTTTTAATCAAGTTTTGCTGATCTTTTTCAGCTCTATTTTTAGTCTGTAGTTCGTAAGAAATATTGAGAGCCGTGAAAATCAGCAACTGCACTTCGTTAGTGATTTTAGTTCTTGCTGTCATTTCTTTTAAACGATTATCTAAATATTTCGCGGCTTCAATAAGGGACTCCTCTTGTCCTAGTGGACAGTTTACTCGAGTCAGTTTTCCTAAAATTTCAACGTTTACCGCTTGGCTACTCATGATGAATGAACTCTGTTCGCACTATTTAAAAGATATATATTCACAATATAACTGCTCAATCCGAGACTATAGAAAAACCTCCAATAACATTCAAGTTTTCTCAAGGTATTAGTTATTAAATTAGAGATTCAAAACGTAGGTTGTGGGATAAATTGATGTTAAAATCATTTTTAATTTTATAAAATGCCTTCTTTGGTCATTAATCGAAATGTTAGAATTCTGCATATGATTTTGAGTAAGAGCGCTGTATTTTGATCATGAAAATAAGATTAGATGATACTTTAACAATTTTTGGATTATGGCAATTTATAAACTGCTTGGAGAGTTACTTTACATGAAGCGATTTGATGTAGTTGTTGTTGGCGCTGGAATGATTGGTACAACATTAGCCTTAATGCTCAATCAGTTAAGCAGAGGTAAATTATCTCTCGCGGTTATTGAGTCCATTCAAAGTGATCGGCGATTTTCCTTAGATCTTGATTCTCGTTTTATTGCTCTTTCGTACGGTACTTTAGGGATTTTAAAAAGGTTTCAACTTTGGCAACCAATAAGTTCTATGATAACACCAATCAATTATGTGCATGTTTCTGATCGTTCTCATCCTGGTTCAATGAATATTTGTGTTAATGAGCTTAATTTGGATGTTTTAGGTTGTGTAATCAATCTTACTGATGTAGCCAGAACTTACGACAATTTACTAAAAAAAGCTTATAACGTGCAGTTGTTTTGTCCAGAGTCGGTTGTTGAAATAAAGCAAACAAGGAAGCACTCTAACATCAGTTTACTCAGTGGTGAAAAGTTGCAATCGAAATTATTGGTTGGTGCTGATGGTACTGCTTCTATCTGTTGTAAGCAAATTGGTTTAGAATTTAAAGAGCATGATTTTAAACAGGTAGCGGTGGTAGCGAATATTATTACTAGTAAGTCGCATGAAGGTAGAGCTTTTGAGCGTTTCACGCAGTCTGGTTCGGTTGCTTTGCTGCCTATCAAAGGTAATTGTTTCTCTTTAGTTTGGTGTTTGTCATCCCGATTAGCAGAAAAAGTAATGTCTTATGATGATGAAAATTTTCTGAATGAGTTGCAAAAAGAATTTAGTTGGTATTTAGGCAAATTATTGAAAGTTGGAAAACGGATTTCCTATCCTCTATTGCTACGATATCGAAAGAGAAATATTGCTCATCGTTTTGTAGTTGTAGGCAACGCTGCTCAAACATTGCACCCCATTGTAGGACAGGGTTTTAATTTAGGTATTCGTGATATCGCCAGTTTAGCCGAAGAGGTAGTAGCTTCAGCACCTAGTGGTATAGGGAGCTATGATACTTTGGTTGCGTTTAAAAATCGTCGAAATTTAGATAGAGATAGGACAATCCGATTGACTTCGGGTTTGGTGCATTTGTTTTCAAATGATTGCTTGCTTAAAAAAATTGGAAGAAATTTGGGTTTGTTTGCTATGGATAATATGTTTATTCTCAAAGTTCCTTTATTGCGTCACACATTAGGTATAATCAGACATTAAATTTCGTTTAAGAGGAAAAATCATAATGATTCAACGCATTGATATCGCTGTTGTTGGTAGTGGTATAGTGGGTTTGGCATTGTCAGCTGCACTCAAGCATTCAAGCCTTCAGGTCGCAGTTATTGAAAAAAAGAAAACAGAAGGTACAGTTGATGAACTATGTGATGTTCGGGTATCTATACTTAATCATTCTAGCGAAACTATTTTGAAAAATTTAGGTGTGTGGTGGCGTATTGCTCAGAATTGTATTTCTTCATATTCTTCAATGGAAATATGGGAACAAGATAGTTTTGCCTCTATTGGATTTAGTGCTGATGCATTGCTTCAGAACAGTATGGGTCGTATAGTAGAAAATAGAGTTATTCAAGTTGCTTTGCTTGAACACGTTAAACAACAATCCAACGTTTTTCTTTTAACGCCGGCAACATGTTCTAAGATGATTATTGGTCAGAACGAAGTATGGATTACGTTAGATAATGGTGAGATGCTTGCAACTAAATTAGTAATAGGAGCTGATGGTGCTAATTCTTGGGTACGTGATCAGTTGGAAATTCCATTGACATATTGGGACTATGGTTACAGTACTATTACAGCGAATGTTTTTACTCAAGATAGACACCAGGCTATAGTTCGTCAAATATTTACGCAGCAGGGTTCCTTAGCGTTTTTGCCTATGTCGGATGAGTATACAAGTTCTATCATTTGGTCGATAGAATCCGGATATGCGGAGGAATTGGTCTGCATGTCTGAAAGCGAGTTTAACAAGTACTTAACTGCAGAGTTTGATAATCGTCTAGGCCTATGTCAAGTAATGGGTAAACGTCTGCTTTTTCCACTAAAGATGCATTATTCCAGAGATTTTGCGGTCAATCGTGCGGTATTAGTAGGGGATGCTGCTCATACTATGAATTCACTTCTAGGTCAGGAAGGAAATATTGGTTTATTGGGAGCTGCTAGCTTAGCTCAGGAGATTTTGGCGTTCTGGGAAAGAGGAGAAGATTTTGGGAGTAAACGAAATTTACGCAATTATGAGCGCTGGAGAAAGACGGAGGCTATAAAAGTGATTATTATGATGCAAGGTTTGAAGTATTTATTTGATGGGGATAATTCCACAAAGAGATTTGTTAGAGGTATGGGTATGAGATTTATTGATCAGTTACCTTATTTAAAAGATGGTTTTATAAAACGAGCTTTAGGATTGAAAGGTAACCTTCCCAACTTGGCAAAAAGAAATTTCGGTAATAATGTCATTTGACAATACACGCCGTTACAACACTACTGATGCAAGTAGTGGGGTTTTTGTTTTGTCATTATGTCAGATGGCTGGTTGTAACATAGGTTTTAAATTAAGTATAGTAAGGCGATGGAGTGATATGCCAAATGTGGTTAGGCTGTTCAGTTAACCGAAACTTGTTATTTTCTTCAAGTTTTTTAGATGTGACTAATAAGCCAATTGCATGGTTGTCTGCAAATTGGTAGCTTTCTAAAAGTTGACCTGCATTACGCCAATTTTTACCTACTGCACGATCTAAGGTAGTGTCTCTTTGTTTACTTAATGGTCGTTCTGTAGTACCTCTAACAATGAACATTGCCCGCTTATTTACACCACGATATTTGGCTTTAGCAATTGCTTCTTGCCCTGCGTAACAACCTTTGGTGAAGCTAATTCCATTCAATAAGTCTAAATTTATTTCCTGAGGGGTATAGGTGTTTTGTTGATTTTTTTTTATAATAGGGAGCCCTGATTCAATATCAAAACGTGTCCAAATTGATTCCGTAGCTTTAACGCAATTGGTACCAGAAAGCAATGATGAAGCTGACGCTTCATCTAGTAACAATAACCAGCGTTCATCATCTATTTTTATGCCTGTTCCTCCTTTAATCATCCTAACACTAGTACGATCTTGAGAAATAGAATCAATAAATTCTTGGGCTTGTTTACCGATAACTCCTAGAGCAACGTCTGTGCTTTGCTTTATTTGCAGTTTATAGAAAATAGAATATTTGCGCATTTCTTTCAATGTAGTTTCAATTGCTGATATAGGTTGAAACATTGCGTAACCATCATTATGATAAAATAAACGAAACACGCTCCATACTTTACCTTTTGCATTGCAATATGCCCCCAATGTTGATTCGCTATCTTTTAAACTTAATATGTCACAAGTAATTTGTCCTTGCAGATACGATTTTTTGTTGCTGCCAACAACGGTTACCAAACCCCAAGAGAGAAGATAGCTAACAATCAGTGGTGAAAGCTCGCTCTTTGTCGTAATTGCTAGCGGATAAAATGTGTTTTTCCAGTCCATAAGTGACTACCTAATCATATTAAGGATAAAACCTGTGTTTATGCTAGACTTCCTGAAGTCTAAACATGCACTTCTTTTGATTATTTTTTGAATATAGATCTCAATCAATGTATAATTATGATCGAGTTGGAGTAAATGGAAAGATACTAGAATTGTCAGAGGATAGGATGTATAACGCAAAGGAAAAAGCTCGCATTAAGTGGGCATGTCGTCGCGGTATGCTCGAACTTGATGTACTGATCATGCCGTTTTTCGAAGAGTGTTTTGAGAACTTGGAGAATGATGAGAAACGAAATTTTATTTCCTTGCTACAGTGCGCTGATCCCGACTTGTTTACTTGGATTGTGAGATATGATCGCAGTAAAAATTGCAGTTATGCTTCGATCGTAGATAAAATTGTCAAGTATAATCTGAGCAAAATACCCTAAATTCAATGTGAGAACACTAAACAAAATTAATATTTTAAAATCTTTCTTTTTTTGGTACTAGAATAGTAGGCCCGCTATTTTCTGATAGTTTTGGATAATCGAGCGTATAGTGCAGTCCTCGACTTTCTTTACGTTGCATGGCGCAAAGGACCATAAGTTCAGCTACCTGAAGTAAATTGCGTAATTCAAGCAAATTGTTCGATACTTGGAAATAGCTATAATACTCATGGATTTCTTGTTGAAGGAGCCGAATTCGCCGTAGTGCACGCTCGAGACGTTTATTGGTGCGAACAATGCCCATATAGTCCCACATGAATAGGCGAAGTTCATGCCAATTATGTTGTATGACGACTTCCTCATCTGAATAACTTACTTGGCTTTCATCCCATTGGGGTAATCTTGCTGGTAGCTTTATTTCTCGTAGCTTACTGATAATATCTTTTGACGCAGACCAAGCGAAAACTACGCATTCAAGCAGGGAATTAGAGGCTATTCTATTTGCACCGTGTAGTCCAGTGTAACTAACTTCTCCAATAGCATATAGTTGAGCTAAATCAGTCTGACCTTGTTGGTTAACCATCACGCCACCACAAGTATAATGTGCAGCTGGAACAATAGGTATGGGTTCTTTAGTCATATCAATACAGAGATTTTGGAGATATGCACAAATAGTTGGAAAATACTTTTCGATAAAATTAGCGGATTTATGGCTAATATCTAAGTACATGCAGTCTTCGCCTAAACGTTTCATTTCAAAATCAATAGCACGAGCTACTATATCTCTGGGTGCCAATTCAGCACGTTCATCGAAATCTTGCATAAAACGCGTGCCATCTCGACGCTTTAAATAGGCTCCTTCCCCTCGTAATGCTTCGGTTAATAAAAAGTTTCTCGCTTTAGGATGGAATAAGCAAGTTGGATGAAATTGGTTGAATTCTAAATTAGCTACTCGACAGCCTGCACGCCATGCCATGGCAATACCATCACCTGAAGAAACATCAGGATTTGAGGTATATTGGTATACTTTCGACGCACCACCAGTCGCCAATACAACAAACTTTGTACAAATACTCTCTACGTATTTATCACTGCGATTCCAAACATATGCGCCAATAACTTTGTTTTTTTTTCCACCTATTTTATCTTCGGTAATGAGATCGAGTGTATTACGTCGTTCTAATATGGTGATGTTTGGATGATTATGGGCATTATTTTGGAGAGAGGTTTGTATTGCTATACCTGTAGCATCAGCTGTATGTAGAATTCTACGGTGACTATGTCCACCTTCTTGTGTGAGGTGATAACGGGGCGACTCATCACTATCATTTTCTTCACGATCAAAGGGCACTCCAGAATCAATCAGCCACTGAACACATCTTTTTGCATTATTAGCAATAAATTCTACAACGTTTTTATCACAAATACCAGCCCCAGCAACTTGTGTGTCTTGGACATGAGAGCTGATGCTGTCTGATTCATCAAATACTGCAGCAATCCCTCCCTGTGCATAATAGGTTGCTCCTTCGTTGAGTTGTCCTTTACTTAATACAATCACCTGGCTATGTTCGGCGACGCGTAAAGCTAGCGATAAGCCAGCCGCTCCGCTACCTATTACTAATATATCGCACTGATATTCACGCTTTATATTCATAAAAGTCTTTAAATCCTGAGTAATAATCTGAATTATGTTATTCACTTTAATGAAGTTCGCTTTTACCTGTTACATAATACGTACCTTTGTTTTATTTTGGAAGAGGCATTTTATTTTTGCTTTTGTGTACTTCAATAATCGATGCTACATATTATATGCTTTATACAAAGATCAATTGTTTTAGATTTTTTATGGATTCATTTAATGTTGTTTAAAAATTACAGCAGAGTAATATTGGATTGTAATTTCGTACAATTGGTCATAAATACTAAAA
>NZ_JGVK01000029.1 GCF_000731795.2 Candidatus Photodesmus blepharonis
CGTTGGGCTATCGCCAAGCGGTAAGGCACCGGCTTTTGATGCCGGCATTCCCTGGTTCGAATCCAGGTAGCCCAGCCACAGTCTGATATCTTAATTTACTTTAAGCTCGCCAGTTAATACTAATTCATTTAGTGTTTAAAACAAGATGTTACGGATCACTTATTGTAGTAGTATCATCGCAGCGTTAGGGAGTTGTTTAGCTTGAGCAAGTATTGCTGTGCCTACCTGTTGTAAAATTTGAGATCTTGTTAATTGTGTCGTTTCTTTAGCAAAATCCGTATCTCTAATACGGCTATTTGAAGACTCAATATTTTCTTGTATACTAGCGAGGTTGTTAATACTATAATTCAATTGATTTTGCTTCACACCAAGATCCGCGCGCTGCTTATCCACATACTTAAGCGCGGCATCGATAATGCTGACCGCATTTTGTGAACCGCCGACTGAACTAATGTCAATATCTTGTACTGTACTCAAAGTACCTAATCCACCCTCTAATCCAAGTTCGTCAGCTAAATTACCAGAAATACTCAACTCACCCCTTAGATTTGACTCTGAGGCAAAAATTTGCAGTCTACCTTCTTCATCAACTGATGACTGCAGCCTATCCGATTGACCATTAATATATGTTGCTACTTCTTCAATATCATCACCCTTTTTAGCGATAATCTCAATAGTGATGACCTGTCCCGATTTTGTAGTAAATTCAAATTTAATATCTCTTCGGCTAGATGATACAACCCACTCTTTACTCTTACCTCTTTCAGCAATAAAGGACTGACCTCCCATACGAAAATCATCAGCACGGAGACTCGTTAAACCCATAATAATCGCTTCACCAGAGTTAGCACCAATTTGAAACGATGCTTCACCAAATGATCCATTTAACAATTTCTGACCACCAAACGAAGTTGTTTCTGCAACTCGATTTAACTCATCTTGCAGCGTTATAACTTCTGCGCTAAGTGCTCGACGTTCTAATACTGAATTAACACCATTAGATGATTGAAGTGCTAAATCACGCATACGTTGCAAAATATTAGTTGATTCATTCATCGCTCCTTCCGCCGTTTGAGCAATGGCAATACCGTCATTAGCATTCCGCATTGCCACGTCAAGAGCGCGTGATTGTGCTCTCAATCTATTAGAAATTTGCAATCCAACTGCATCATCTTTTGCACTGTTGATTCTGCTTCCTGACGATAAACGCTCCATAGAAGTATGCAATTCACTACTCGCCTTTGCTAAATAACGCTGAGTAACTAGTGATGCAACATTAGTATTCACTGTAATGGTCATACTTTTCTTCTTTCTCCTAGCGTATTTTAAATTCTCTTGCAAAACAGCCAACTGTTACAGTAACTCCGCAAGTATTGTAGCGACTACAATTAACGTCTAAGTTAACTATGCAAGCTAAACTCTGACTATATATAATTGAAAAGAGTTAGATCTTTTGCTTTGCTAAATGCGATTTGCGATGCCTGCAGAGCTCTCGAATTTTCACTAAACTCAATCGCTGCCTTGACATAATCAAGATCTTCAAGGTTGCTTTTCGTTTTTTCTAAAATTAATCTTAGATCTTCATGATGCTGTTCTTGTATATCAAGTGTATTAAGTCTCACACCAACATCTGTATGAGCTTGATTTAAATGAAGAAAAGCAGTATGTAATTCTCGAACAATTTGATGCAACTTTGCTGTAATATTAGAGTCTGAAATAGAACCTTGAGACAATTGAATCGCATTTTGTAAACTTTCAAAAACTGAGTAATTTTTTCTAGGTTCTAGAAGAATAGAATCTCCCTCCGTAATGCGTTTTTTAATTTGGATAGACACACTCTCATATTGAATACCTTTAGAAGGATCAAATTCATCCACTTTTACAATATTGCCATCCTTCTCTAATTGATAGCCATACTTACCTTTTGAAATCTCAATAAACGTTACTGTATAGCTAGATCGATCATTTACATCTAAATTGCTTGCGTTCTCTAACAATAACTCCGAAGAATTTTGCAATCGATACTGCGGTTCAAAATCGCCATATGGATTACGAATTTTCATAAAAAGTTTATCGCCAGGATCACTAACAGCTATCTCTAATAGATTGGAAATTTTCATCTTTTTCTGATAGCTATTACCTATATAAATCACTGTCCCATTTTGATCAGAAAAAAATGCTTGATTTTCAGATCTAGTCCCAGAGTAAACATAGTTACCTAATTCATCTTGGGTGTTAACTAAAGCAAAAAAATTTCGCGCTATTTCTTCAATTTTTCGTGATTTAGCTTTTCTATCTTCAGATGACAGTGAACCATTAATCATTTCCATCACAGTACGTTTCGCTTCATCAATGAAAGTTTCAGCACTAGATATAATAACTTCATGGTCCTGAAGACGCTTCCGTACTAAAGCAATCGCATCTATGTATTGCCTAATCTGTTCTGACTCTTGTCCAATATTTTGAATATAATTCGTAGATAACGGATCGTCACTACTCCGTATTAACTTCTTACCAGAAGCTAATTGCACTTGATTATTATGAATTTTATTTTCTTGACGACGCAAATCATTTTGAACAGATTGATAGCTGTGAAAACTAGATATTCGATTCAACATTTTTTAATTCCCTTCCCTACTATCTCAAAGCCAAAATCGCGTTGAAGGTATCATTTGCCGTCTGTAAAATTCGTGAGGATGCCATATAAGCTTGTTGGAATTTCATCATATTAGCTGCTTCTTCATCAAGATTTACCCCAGCAATTGAAGCAATACGTTCCTCTGAAACTTTCTTTTCCAAACGCGAGATATCAGCCAAACGTGAGGCTATCGATGTCTTTAAACTGATATCAGTATTAAGATCATAGTAAATATCCAGAATCGTTGATTCTTCGCTATTAAGCACTTTATCTCTCTGTAAATTCTGCATCTTAAGCAAATTTCCATTATCGCCTTCTGAAGGGACAAGATTGACCCTAAACTTGGCATTCGACAAAGCTCCGGCAGTCAATTCAAAGGTCGTACCTCGCACTGCAATAGGACTAGACGGTGGATATTTCTGTGGTTTTAATAATATTTTTCCGTTAGTGTCAGTAACTACAAATTGATTTCCCTCTTTTGATATCACAATTTCAAACTCACGTAAATCACCTACTGTCATGACTCTAAATTCAGCTTTACCTCTAGCAGTATTCAACCCTTCGTAGCTTTGCGCTGCAATTTCCATTGGATCATTCGTTGCCATTTGAATATGAGCGGCACCATGACGAGTTGGTCGAATTAATACTTTCTCTCCTATCTCTAAATTGTTATTCACTTCAATACGAATTCCATCAAAAACTAAAAAATTATCCACTAGAGGCACTGAAAATTGCTTTCCATTTGGCGATGTTACCATGTAATTGGCATCGACATATTCGATCAGATACTCCCCTTGCTTGATCTGGTTTATATCTTCAATAAAAACAGAAAAATCAGCACTTGAATTTCCAGCTTGAACTACGCGAGACTTAACTGCTAAATCTGAATTCACATCAGTAAAAATTAAACTTCCTATATTTCCGCGTAAATCTAAACCTTGCGACTGAAGTTTATTGAGTTCATAAGCAAATGACAAACTCATACGACCAATTTCATCCATAACCTGAGGGATATATTTATTACGCATATCAAGTAAAGCTCCGATCTCACCATCAATATCTTTGCTTAGAACAGCTTTCGTTCCTTCGCCTTCAAGCATACCTAAACGAAATTGATTCACATCAGGGTAACCATCGATAATTTTCAATTCGCTAACTTCCAACCCTGAAACCAACGTATTTCCATTACCAATGTGAACATTATAACCTTTATTATCTTTATATGGTGTGATAATAACTTTTATATATCTACACAAGTCAGATATAAGCTTTGCATGTTGATCCAATACATCATTATTTTGCTCAGATGTGCGCATCATTAAGCGTTTTAGATCGCGCAGTTCATAAGCAAGTTGATTAATACGTTCAACCCCAACATTGAGTTTTTTATCAATGATATCGGATTGTAATCGAATAGTTTCATATAAATTATTTAAGCTATTAGCAATCACGGCTGCTTTTTCCAATACAATCTTACGAACACCGATATCATTTGGACTATCGGCTAATGCTTTGATAGAACTGAACCATTCGTTGAAACTATCTGGAATATTTTCGGCTACGATAGAAGAAAGCATACTGAAACTTTCTTCCATATTTTGATTAAAAGCGAAATTAGTTACTGATGAATTAAATTCATTAAGAGAAAATTGATCCCATGAACGACGAATTTTTTCCACATGCACACCCATGCTATATACTTCTCCATCATGCTGACGAGGAGGATTACTTGCCTGTATAACTGACTGGCGACTATAACCTTCTGTATTAACATTAGAAATGTTGTGACCTGTAATATTGAGTTGTTTCTGAGCTGTTAGAACACTTTGTCTACCTATATCAAAAAGATCCGAGACCATATTCCCCCCAATTCGTGGTTACTTAATGTCTTTGAATTATCAGGCAATGTTTGCACCAAAATAAGTGTTTGAACAAATAAACAACTTCTATAAAACCGTTTTTGACAGCTGTTCTATATGTTCTTTAATATGCAGAACTTTATCAGCATATAGAGGATCTGTCGCGTAACCGGCTTTATGAACAGTACGAATAAAACCTTCATCATTATTGCTGTATTGTAGTGCTTTTCTATAACGAGGGTTTTGATCAAGAAAATTCACATAATCATTAAAGCTATCTCGATAAGTCCGATAAGATCGAAATACTGCTTTCTCTTTAACTGGCATACCACAATGGTACTCCAAGACTTGTTTAACCAACTTATCTCCCTGCCAAGTTTTATCTGCCTTGATATTAAATAAATTTTTACTGCTACCATTGACATTTTGAGCAATTTTCTGACCCCAACCCGTTTCTAAAGCTGCTTGAGCCAACAGCAACGATGAACTAACCCCAAGAACCTTTGCAAACTGATCAGCATACGGCTGCATTAAAGTAACAAAACCTTCTTGTGAATTAAAATATGTTGATTCAGATTTTGTTGATAAATTCAAATTTTTTTCATATACCGCTGCATCATTTTTTTTTGAGGTAAAACTTAAACTTAACTGCGCAACAATCATATCAGACAATCCAAACAAATTTGAGTTACTTAAATTGCTTGATATTTGTTCATCTAACATTTGACGATAAAATTTCTCATTGTTGTTTGCAATAAAATCAGATTCGAAAGCCAAATTTGCAGAACGCATTGAATTAAACAAAATTGAAATAAAAATGGATTCAAATTGATTCGCTACTGCGGTTAGAACCTCTTTTTCATTGCCAATAAGTTTAGCTTGCTGACGTAATCGATCTAAACTAGCAACATCGTAAATGAAGTCGACATTACTCCGATTAGTAACCATACCATTCCTTAGATAATAATTAATTTACCTTCAATTGCTCCTGCTTGTTTCAAAGCTTGCAAAATAGCCATCAAATCTGAAGGCGCTGCACCTACTTCATTTACTGTTCTCACTAGATCATCTAATGTCGAACCTGGCTCAAACTTAAACATTCTACCCTCCTTTCCATCAGTATCTAAACTATATTCTTCTATCGCTACTGTCATAGCACCGTGGGTAACAGCGGAAGGTTTGAGACGAACATGTTTACCAATTACAATGGTACCTGTACGTGAATTAATGATAATTTTTGCTGAACTATCAGCTGGATTGAACTCTAGATTTTCAATTGTTGATAGAAAAACTACTCGTTCACTAACATCTCTCGGCGCACGCACTTTTACTGTAGTTGCATCAATTGCAAATGCTATTTGAGAACCGAGAAAATCATTTACTGCATCAACCATACGCTGAGCAGTTGTGAAATCAGAGTCCAATAAATGAAACGTGATAAAGTCGCCACGACTGAATGGAGTTGGGATTTCTCTTTCAACAATAGCTCCGTTTAAAATCATACCGGCAGTTGGGTTATTTCCAATAACTTTTGAACCATCATCAGCATTTAGACTAAAATTACTGACAAGTAGATTTCCTTGAGCAACAGCATAAATTTCTCCATCTAAACCCTTAAGAAAGGTTTGCACTAAAGTGCCACCTCGAAGACTTTTTGCAGAACCAATAGACGAAACTACAACGTCGATGGATTGTCCTTGTTTAGAAAAAGCAGGCATATTAGCTGTTACAATCACAGCTGCAACATTTTTATTCTTAGGTTTAACTCCAGGGGGCAACACAATACCAAATTTCTGAAGCATAACATTGAAACTTTGATCTGTGAAAGGCGTTGATTCTCCTGTACCCACTAAGCCGGTAACCAAGCCATAACCAACTAATTGATTGCTACGAATCCCTGCTACTTCAGATACATCTTTAATTCGTGCTGCTTCTGCTCTTACAAAGACACCTAAGAGACTAACAAGCAACAGAAAAAAAAATTTCACCACTCCACCTTTAAATCCACTAAAAATAACAATATTAAAAAATTACAGAGACGCGCCAAAGAATTGTGCAAAAAATTTAGGTTTTTGTATATCTTGATTAGATCCAGTAGTAGAGTACTGAATTCGAGCGTTAAAAACTCGCTTTGAAACAACAGTATTATCAAAATCGATATCGACCGGACGAATAATACCGCTGAATCGAATATATTCATCACCCGTATTCAACGTCAACCATTTTTCACCGCGAACTACTAAATTACCGTTAGTCAATACCTCAACTACTTCAACAGTAACTGAACCGGCAATACTATTGCTCTGATTGGATTCCGCACTCCCAGAAAATTTATTATCATTGCTTAATTTATACGAAAAATTGTGATCATCAATGTCAAGTACCTTACCACCAAGCTCCAGCGGAGCCATCGATAAATCGTTATTTTTTGAAAGACCAGAATTAGCACTCTTTGCTGCTTTGGTATTTTCATGTAACTGGACAGTGATAATATCGCCAACAGCATGCGATCTTGAATTAGTATATAAACTATTGGAGTTACTTAGACTAAACAATGAGCCTGTTTCTGCTATATAGTGTTTAGGTGTATGTTTAGGATAAATAGGACTCCAAATAGGATCACCTTTCTTCACTGGTTCAGAATGAGAATGAACAGTTCTAGAACTATTATCTTCGTTTTCCTTAACAGTATCTATCGTTTTTTTATTCTGCATAGAATCTGGAACTTTAATTAACGGATCAAACGCACTACAACCTAAAAGCGGCATAAGAACCAAAATTACGGATAATAAGAACATGTGCTTATCCCACAATAATGCTATAATTGTTGATTAATGAAACCCATCATTTCGTCGACTGCAGAAATAACTTTAGAATTCATTTCATATACACGCTGAGCCTCAATCATGTTTACCAACTCTTCGGTCACATTGACGTTTGATGTTTCTAACATCGACTGACGTATGCTACCAAAACCCTCTAAGCCAGGTACACCCTCTTGAGGTACACCACTTGCCCCAGTTGGCAAATAAAGATTTTGACCAATTGGCTCTAAACCACTTGGGTTTATAAAATCTACAGTAGTAATTTGACCAACGACTTGATTCTCTTGCTGACCTCGAACACGCACTGATACTTCACCATCAGTACTGATAGTAATATTAATTGCGTTATCCGGAATTGTAATTTCCGGTTCTAAGCTGTAACCAGCACCGGAAGTCACGACTTCACCCACATCGTTCACGGTAAATTGACCATTCCGAGTATAACCTACGCTGCCATCAGGCATTAAAATTTGAAAAAAACCATCACCTTCTATCATCATATCCAAACTGTTAGTTGTGGTCTGCGTATTCCCTTGACTATGTATCTTTTGCGTCGCGACAACTTTAGAACCTGCACCAAGCATTAAACCACTAGGTAGCTCAGTATTTTGAGATGACTGACCACCAGGTTGGTTAATATTTTGATAAAACAGATCTTCAAACACAACATGGCTTTTTTTATACCCAACTGTTGACGCATTAGCCAAGTTATTAGAAATATTAGAAATATTCACTTGCTGTGCATCCAAACCACTCTTGCTGACCCATAATGCAGGGTACATAATTATCTCCTTAGATTCTCACTAATTTGTACTGCTAATTAAAGAAGCAGACGCCTTGTCCATATCTTCTATAGTACTCATCATCTTTATCTGTACTTCAAACTGTCTTTGTAAATCGATCAAGTTCGTCATTTCAGTGACAGAGTTAACATTGCTTCCTTCAACAGCACCTGTAAGTAGCCTTATATTGGTATCAGTTTCATACACCGCATCTTGCCCTTTCAGATGAAAAAGACCGTTTGAACCTTTGAATAAAGGCTGATTACTACTGGTTAATTTAATACGATTAACAATTTCGATTGCATCAGCTGGAGCACCTTGCGGAACTACAGAAACAGTTCCATCGCTACCAATCTCTACTTTACTGAGTGGGATCGGTAATGTTATAGGTGTATTAGTATCACCTAAAACTAAATGACCAAACGAATTAGTCAACAAACCATTTTTATTGATACTGAAGCTACCATTACGCGTCAGTCCTTCATTACCTGTTTGATCTAATACTGAAATCCAACCATCACCCTGAATGATCATATCTAAATCACGACCAGTGGTAATCACATTACCTTGAGAAAAATTTTGTCCTGGACGCTCTACCATACTAAATACACGACTAGGAAAACCTACACCATATACTTGCATTGATCTAGCTTGCGCTAAATCAGAACGAAAACCTGTGGTGTTAACATTTGCTAAGTTGTTAGCCCTTAGTTGTATAGCTTGCATACTTTGCTTTGCACCGCTCATCGCTAAAAATAACGCGTGATCCATAATCCATCCCAATCATTGTACTTTTAAAAACATCTCAGTAGACCGCAAAAAGAGTGCCGATAACACAATTAACGAATTTGCAGAATATTTTTTTGCAATTGATTATGAACTTCTAAGGAACGTGAATTTGCCTGAAAATTACGTTGGGCAGAAATCAGATCGACCAACTCTTGAGTCATATCTATATTTGATTGTTCCAAACTACCATTGTTAATAGTGCCAAACGCACCTTTATTAGATTCACCCCAAATCTTACTACCAGAAAATTGTGTTGAATCCCACTGAGTACCACCTCTTTTATCAAGACCTTGCTCGTTTGGAACTCGAGCCATAGCAACTCGACCTAAATTTACATTTTCACCATTGGAATAAGCGCCTAGCAGTGTACCATTTTCATCAAAATCAATTTTGGTTAAAAAACCAGTTGTTGCCCCATCTTCATAAAATTTGCTCAGTTCAAACGGTGCAGAATACTGTGTTGCCGTATTTAAACTAAATGATAACGTCTGAGTAGTATCTGCACCATTTAAATCAACTGGATTCAATCCAGAACCCAACGCTTCCGATACAACGTTCTGATTATTATTCAAACTTGAAAGTGTCCCGTCATTATTAAATCTCATCGTATGACCGACATGTCCAACTGGAGATATCGCATCACCACCTACGATATTAATCGCTTTCTCACCAGCTTGATCAGTTACTGTATAATATGTTTGCCATGTATTTGCCTGATTTTTATCTTTTAAATAGTATGTCGTTAATTTATAAGATTGACCCATAGAATCATAGATACTTGAGGATGTAGAACGGTTATAAGTGTCAGGATCGTTATAATCAAATAGAGAAGGATCTTTCATATCCCCATTTGCAGGCAAATTAACACCAACATCAATATTAGCCGTTTGTTTTGGTTTACCGAATTCTGCAGGGATAGATAATGGACTAGGTTCATAGGATAACACGTCACCAGTGTCTTTATTAACTTGATAACCGAGCACAAATTGATCATTTGCTGTTACAATATAATTATCTTTGTTAATATGAAAAGAACCGTTACGCGTTAGTTCATTTTGCTGAGGTATCAAACGGTCTTTCGCTACCACAAAAAATCCTGTACCAGATATACGCAAATCCATGGGATTATTAGTATAAATACTTGAACCTTCATGAAATTGTTGAGCAACTTTGCTCGCCTGAACACCTTGACCAGGAGTAGTTTTAGCATTAGTAAATAAGGAAGTTGAATGCACATCACCAAACTCTGCGCGAGACTCCTTAAAACCAAATGTGTTTGCATTTGCAATATTATTGCTCGTAGTGTTCAGATCCAACTGAGCCGCAGATAAACCGCTTAAAGATACATACGACATTACTATAATCTCCTAATTTAGTTATGATTTACTCACTTCCAGCACATCGGAAAGTCGAATTGGAGATTCGAAACCAGCCAAATTGAGCAATACACTGCCTTTACCGAGCAACACACTGTTAACATTTGCATACGTCAATACGTTAAATTCCTTGCTCTCTCCATTAAACAAACCTGAAGCTCTTACCCTATACTTACCTGCAGGCAACGGAGTGCCATTTTCATCTTTGCCATCCCATTCAATACGACTAGCACCCGCAGGTTTAGATCCTATTTCCAGTGTACGTACCAATTTCCCTGCTTTATCTTCAATTCGAACAAACAAGTTATCTAAAGCTTGAGGAAGCTGAACCATTGCTACCATCCCTTCACCATCTTGCTTTGTACCTACCATGCTTTCCACTAATACATTACGACCTACTAATGAAGAAGCCTGTAAGGCTTGATTAGATGTCATTGATACGTTCAATTTTTCAAATTGAGAGTTCATTCTACCAATGCCATCAACGGTTGCAAACGAGGCCATTTGCGCAATCATCTGATCATTGCTAACTGGCTTAAATGGATCTTGCTGAGCGAGTTGCTTGGTAAGCAATGAAAAGAAATCTTCCTGTTTAAGTTCCTGCTTAGTTGTTGCTTCATTAAGATTTTTCTTCTCTTGCAAACTCTTAAGTTGCTCAATGTAGGAGAAACCAATTTGACTAATGCTATCAAATTCAGCCATATGCCACCCCAAAATACTTATTTACCCATCTGCAACGTACGCAGAAGCATTTGTTTACTTGAATCTGCTACTTGCACATTTGTTTGATATGAACGAGAAGCAGAAATCATATTTGCCATTTCTTCTACCATATTGACGTTAGGTCTATAAATATAACCTTCGGAGTTTGCAAGTGGATGATTAGGGTTATACTCCACATTAAGAGGCTTATTACTCTCAACAACACCTAACACTTTAACCAGCATGCTGTGCGAATTGTGACGTGCTCGACTCAATTCAACACCAAACACAGGATGACGCGCCCTGTAAGTGTCTATAGCTGAGCTGGAAACACTATCTGCGTTCGCTAAATTGCTTGAAGTGGTATTCAAACGAATAGATTCAGCTCGCATAGCTGAAGCAACTACATCAAATACATTGAATAAACTCATCTGAACTATTCTCCTTTAATTGCCTTTAGTAAGTTTTTAAATTTACTGCCTAAAAAATCTAGCGAAGCTTGATGTCTGATTTGATTTTGCATGAACAGATTGCGTTCTAAATCCACATCTACTGTATTGCCATCACCTGTGTCAGGTTGATTAGGAATACGATAAAGGTGCTGCTCCAGTACAGTGCTTGAGGAAAAAAGATGCCGACTATCTGTCCGACTAAGACTTACATTTTTTCCAGACTCTACCATTGATAAAGCTTTTTGAAAATCCATGCCTTGTGCTTTAAATCCAGGTGTATTTGCCTGTGCGATATTATTTGAGATTAGCTCAGTATTACGTTCACGTATACCTATCGTATACTGATGAATCCCCAAAGCTTTATTGAAAGAAATAGCCACTCTCGCCTCAAAATGAAAAAACGGGTGCAGTTTTGCACTATTTTTAAAAGTATCGAAGAAAACTGCAATTATCAGACCATGTTGTTAAACAACAGTTATGATCAACTAGAAAACCATTTAAGTTTATAAATAATTCCAGGATTACAATGAATCATTTTAAAACGATCACTTAAACCAAGTAAAGATTCTGACGCTCCAAGAAAAAGATATCCACTAGAATTGAGACTACCTGCTATCTTTCTTAAATATTCAAGATTTCATGTCAATCGAAAAACAAATGAGAACATCACGACAAAACACAACATCAAATTTACCAAGTAGCTTGTAGCTTTCCACTAAATTTTGAGAACGAAAGCTAACTAAATGCTTGATATTATCTTTAACTTTCACACGATCATTACCAATATCTAAAAAATTCCGGCAACGTCCAGGGGAAAGATCGCTTCCAATCGCTGGACGATCATAAATACCCGTGCGACACAAATCTAGCATACCCTCAGAAATATCAGTTGCAGTAATCGAAACTTTTGGCAACATTCCAGGATCACATCACTGAGTTTCCACTATCGTCATCACCATAGAATATGGTTCTCTACCTAATGAACTTGCTGCAGACTAAATTTAAATTGGTTGTCTACAAGAAGCTGTTTCTGGTAATAGATTACCGGATAAAACAAATGGACAAGCATCTCTAAAGCATAGCGTTTCATTAATTGTCATGGCATCTACAGCGGTACGCAAATCATGATTCCAAGCTACTATGATATCCCGAGATAAAGAATCTGCATTAAACTTTTTTATCAAAGGATACAATCGACTTTTTAGCAAACACGCCTCCCATCCACTAAGACAATACCATACTGGGATTCCAAAAAGGCTTAAAATCATGATATTCTTGGTCACCTATTTCAACCGATCTTACAATATCTCTTTTAATCATATTATCGCAGTTTTCACTGCGTTACCAAGTTCATTGGGGTCGAACTTAGAGATGAACGAATTCGCACCAACTCTTTCTACCATTGCTTGATTAAAAACACCACTAAGTGAAGAATGAAGAATTACATACAATTTCTTTAAGTTAGGGTTTCGGCGTATTTCTGCCGTCAATGTGTAACCATCCATACTCGGCATTTCAATATCTGAAATCACTAAAGAAATTTGATCGTATATATCACCTTTAGATGCCATTTCTAAAAGTTTTTCATACGCTTCTTTGCCGTCTTTAGCCACAATAGTTTCGAAACCAATAGATACAATTGCACGTTCTACCTGTCTCCTTGCTACTGCAGAATCATCAGCGATCAAAACACGACGCACTATTGTTTTTTTAGACTCAGCTTGAGTAATTGCTTTGCCAATCAAGACATCCATTGTTTCATCACTTGGAGATATTTCAGCTAAAATTTTTTCTACGTCAAGAATTTCTATCAATTCATCATCAATATTAGTAACGGCTGTCAAATAACTTTCCTTCCCTGCACCGTCTGGTGGAGAAAGAATTGCTTCCCAATGCATGTTAATAATACGCTCAACTGAGCTAACTAAAAAAGCTTGAATACTACGGTTAAACTCAGCAATAACAACAAAACACTTATCTACATTAGTTGTTGGCTTTCCACCAATTGCTAAATTTAAGTCAACAACAGAAACAGTGTAACCACGAACATAAGCAATTCCTCTAATTAATCGATGTAAATTTGGCATTAGTGTAAGCTTAGGACACTGAAGCACTTCCTTTACTTTAAATACATTGATTCCATAACGTTGCGGACCCATGAGACGAAAAGTTAATAACTCTAATCGATTTTGACCAACAAGCTGCGTACGTTGATTCACTGAATCAAGAATACCAGTCATAAATTTATCTCCATATCAAACCCTGTTCAAAAGTGCTAACCTATTATATCTATTGTGAGAGAAGAGAAAAAGAATGATATATTCTAAATCATGTTGGCATTCCGTCACCATAATTAAGTGTAGAACTTTATATAAATATATATATCTGTATCTTAGTTTTTTGTTGCTTTTCTTAAATTTTTTTGCACATTCTGCAACGAATGAACAAATACAAGCAATTCAACAAGCTGCAGAAAACTATGTCATTAATCACATTGAAAGATCAAAAAAAGGAAAACTAGATGCTAAAGCAGCAAGTCTAGATCCTCGTATCTTCGCTACGGATTGCCCTTCTCCATTAAGTGTTTATTCTCCTCCGCTCCATACTTCATCTAATAATGTTACTGTACTTGTACAGTGTAAAGAAGATAATTGGAAAGCTTACATTCCCGTCCGTATTATATCCTATACGCCTAAAATTATAGCAACTAAACTTTTATACCGAGGACACATTATTTCTTCTAAAGATGTAAGGATAAGTATGGTAAACTTACATCGTTTTCAGCAACGAGGATTTTCCTCATTAAATATGGTAATCGGAGCAAAGATAAAAAGAAATTTGTATAAAGGAAATATTATCGAGCTAAAGGATATATGTGTTGTATGCCGTAATCAGAAAATTACAATAAAAGTTGTAAAAAAGAATATAACTATCACGGTTAATGGAATAGCTATCGCTGATGGAGTAATCGATGAGCAAGTCAAAGTAAAAAACACGAAGTCCAATCGCATCATAGAAGGGATAGTAACCGGAGTTAAAGAAGTCACTGTTCGCCTGTGAAGCTTGTTATAAAATATTTACTTTTTTCTAAAAATCTACCAGTTATAGAAATTACTAAAGTAATTTCTATAACTGTCGATAGCGATCACGTCTATCTTCATTTTTGAAAGGCACAGTATGACAGGTGTAGATAATATACGCTCGGGGCATGTTGTAGCATCTTCAACGCTTAACTCTGAAAGCAGTGTGTGTATTTCTGCGAAAAAGAATGAGCTTGCAGATACCGACAACAGTATGGTTTCTCTCAGTCAACAAAGTAAGGATATTGATGAAATAAGCAATAAAATAGCAATATTGCCCACTTTTGATACTGTTAAAGTAAAAGAAATCAAGAAAGCAATTAACAATGGTTCATACACTGTTGACTCAGAAAAACTTGCAGATAATATGATTAAATTCGAAAAAGAACTTGGTGGGTTATAAAGTAATGGAAACATTGTTTAGCTTACTCGAATTTCAACTAAAAAACGCGGATAAGCTCTCCGACCTCTTAACAAAAGAAAAGCTAGCAGTAGCATATCGTATTTCCAACGATATCGAACAACTTGCCAAAGAAAAAATCACTCTAATCAATCAACTAAAGAAAACTGACAATCGCATTGGTGCTCATCCAGATATTCTTACTCTAACAGAAGATAAGTATCTCAAGGGTATTGTTGAAAGGATACGTACAATCATTCACGACTGTAAACAAGCCAACCTCATAAATGGCGAAGCACTAAATCGTACTAAATTAAGCTTTAATAGATTAAATAGTCTGATACAACAAGAACAAAGTAACACCGGAATAACTTATAATTCAATTGGTCAAAAAAACTCACGGCCTACGCTGGGCACTAATATTAAAGCCTAAAAAAAAGTCTTATTCTCAGCGTTACTCGGCACTTTTTGAGGTGCGCGGTAGTTGCGTAGTTTACTCATTCTTCTTGTATCTAAACGGAGCTCTGTTACATAAGTATCTCCAACTTTGTAACTTCTTGCAACTTCAGCCCCTTTGACCACCCCGTCCACATTACCAGCAGTAACTTCTATTCCCAAGCTTTGATCTTCCAAAGATATACTACCACTGACTCTAACTCCATAAATTTGTTCAGCAAGCTCTCGATAAGCATCAATTTTCGATGCACGCATCGCACGTACTTGCTTCTCTGCATAATTTTTCCCATTTTGCTCACTGATATTAGCGTAACCAACAGCTACAAACCAATCATCCCGGCGTATATTAGATAATGGTTGACAACTGACCAGAGTTGATACAACAAAAAATACAATCCATTTATTCACTGCAAAACCTATTCTACCTATGGCCGTAAAATTATAGTATATGGTTGATTTATTATGGAATCTGAGCGCATCAAAATACCGTTTTGCTCGCTAATAGAATTTAGCGTATCTAGGTCTCGACCAATACGATCCGCTGGCAAAAAACCTTGCGCAGAAGCAACGACTACACGAGATTGCATCTCAATTATACGAGCGTTCACTAATACGCCTCCTTCCTGACGCATCATGGTTCCTGTTAGGATATACTGAATTTCCTGTTCTTTCTCTAGCTTTTTCCAATCTCGGCTGAAAGCAAATTCACCTTGACGAGTTACTTGGATTGAGCCTGTTGTCTTGAAATCAATTACTCTAAACCCATGTCTTTGAAATTGATAAATAAAACCTTCTGAAACTGCGTTACCGAGCCAGTTTGTCGTATCCATACTCTGTAAATCAACAAATGAAACTATTGCAATAGGTGTTTGTGAGGAGACTCGCGTATTTGACATTATCAAATCTTCAGTCATACTTTCAACGAAAAAATTTAATGTATGACGCGGACTTTTCATCAATACAAACTGAGAACCAGAATAAGGTTCTTTTCCATTATAAATTGGAGCATAAGCACAAGCAGCCAGAAATATTATCGATATCAGCAGTAACCATTTTTTCATTCTTTAATTATCTCCAGATAGCAGTAGGTACTCGAATGTTCAGTTATTCAATTTCATCACTAGATTTGGAACATTCCTTGCCTACCAACTCTATTTTTTTAAGAAAAAAGTAATCCCTAATAAATTTGTAACGCAAAAATTGCGCCCAATTGGCCAACGTATAATGAAAAAAAGTACACTACTGTTTTTAACAATATTTTACATAAAATGCTCTTACGCGATATGGTACGAGGTTACTGGGGTAGCAACCATAGTTTCTTCTGAGGAAGTAGCACGTATTCATGCCTTAGAGGATGCCTTATTTAAGGTCGTTCAATTTTCTGGAGCAGATCTAGGAAGTATCAACAGGTTAAGGCCTTATCTCAAAAGTGACCAAAAGGAGTACCAATTTACAAATCATGAAGTCCGCTACATATCAGTACAACAACAAAAAATACAGAATAACATGATATCTATTGAAGCTCAAATTGATATTTATCCCTCGGCAACATCTTGCCATGTTGATCAATATAAAAAAACTTTCTTGCTAAACAAAATTAGTTTGGCCTTTCCAGAGCAAGCAGTTATTGGGAAAATTTATAATATTGGTAACGATCTTACTCATATGCTCAACCATCAGTTAGATCAAGAATCGAAAAGTTTTTCATCTGTCGGTATAACAGACTACGAAATAAATAAAAACTATCCGGAACGATTAAAAATGATCGCTCAAGATACTGGCGCTCAATACATCATTACTGGTAAAATTGTGGATCTGACTACGACAGTTAATAAAAAATTAATCACAAATGATATAATCCAACGTCAGTTCGCTATTGAAATGGAAATCTTCAATGGAAAAAGTGGTCGCAAGATATATAACCAGAATTATCGTGAAGTTGCTACATGGCCGTTTTCTCGTATCAGTAAAATAAATACCAAAAGCGCTCACTTCTGGAACTCTCATTATGGAAAAATGTTGATGCGAGTAGTTCGCAATATAATGTTAGATCTGGAATCTCAAATATCTTGCAAAATTACTCTACCTGAAGTAGTAGCTAAGTTTAGAAGCACAGTAATAATCAATCTAGGACGCTTACATGGTGTAAAAGAGGGAGATCGAGTACAACTTTGGCATATTGGATCATTCATTGATAGAAAAGGTTTAGCCAGGAATGTAGTAAATCAAAGTAAGATCACACTTACAGTCTTTCGCGTTTATGACAATCAAGCTGAACTAAAAATTGATCAAGAAGATCTAGGAAGAAGTATACAAATTGGCGATCTGGTTCATAAACTGTCTTAGTTGATTAGAAAAAACTGATGAATCTCATTATTTTTCTCTGCTCCCATGGCACAGTCGGATAGCGCACTCCCTTCCTAAGGGATAGGTCATAGGTTCGAATCCTATTGGGAGCGCCATGTTCATTTTATTTACGCAATTTGCATACTATTTCTCTTCAATATCTAACCTAATTAAAGTACCTTCTTTTAAACATGCAGTTGCTATCAATTATGATTTTTAGTATTCCCTAACCTAATAAAAACTCAGATTATACTGCAAAATATCATTGGATATATCCATCTAATGATAACTTTGTATTACTAAACATCAGTAAGTATCAAAAATACTAATTCAGCTCCTAAAATCACCTGAAACTTATCGATATAAACACTTTTATTTGACTCAATCAGTATCTAAAATGTCAAGTCGAAGCTCATCTTAATAATACTTAGGAAAAATATGAATATACTGATGGCTTTATCCCAACTAGAAATTACTGGAGCTGAAGTTTATGCGACGACTGTTGGCGATAAGTTAATTTCTCATGGATACAATGTTTACTATGTATCTGATACATTAACTAGAACACATAGAGGAACATTTTACAAACTACATTTCAATAAACGTAGTATACTTCGTCGCTTTTGGCATGTGGGATATTTGCTCTATTTGATTAAAAAGAATAAGATTCAGTTAGTACACGCACATTCTCGCTCTTCAAGATGGAGTTGTTATTTTGCGTGCAAAATAACTGGCATTGCCATGGTGACAAGCATACATGGTCGTCAATCAGTACACACATCAAGCAAAAAAGTTCATGCAATGGGTGATAAAGTGCTTCCAGTCTGCGAAGAAGTCTACAAGCAACTCATTCATGATTTTAAAGTTCCTACTGATATTATCAGCATAAATCGCAATGGTGTTAGAACAGAAGACTTTTTTTGGCATGCTGCTCCAACTAATGATAAACCCGTTATCAGTATTATTGGAAGATTAACTGGTCCTAAAGGTGAGCTTTGCTACAAACTTCTTGATGAGTGCTTAGATTTTGATAAATACTATGTCCAAGTAATTTCAGCTTCGAAAATAGATCCTTCTTTTGACAAATTCTCATCTCAAGTAAACTTTTTTGGACACTCTCAAAATATAACTGAAATACTCACTCAATCAGATTTAGTGATCGGTGCAGGCCGAGTTGCGATGGAATCTCTTCTATGCGGAAGACCAACTTTCGCGATTGGTGAAGCTGGCGCGATCGGAATTATTAATCAAAATAATATTTCTCAAGCAATAGCTACCAATTTTGGCGATACAGGTTCAAAAGAACTTGATATTGATTTTTTGAAAATTAAATCAGAAGTAGAAAAAGGATTAAAAAATAAATATTGCTCAAAGCAAGTTACCAATATAGTTAGACAAAACTACGATCTAAACAAAATAGTTGATCAGTTAGAAAACATTTATCAGACTACCTATGTTGAAAAATTTCTTAAAAAAATACCGATTATCATGTATCATCGCTTCATTCAAAATGATAGCGAGAAAGGAGTACATGGCACATATCTTCATGTTGAAATGCTTGAAAAGCATTTCAAGTTATTGAAAAGGATGAAGTTTGAAACACTAACATTTGAAGATTTAGCGAATAAAGAAAAAATTTTTCGACTTGAACTTAAAAAACGTTACATCATAATTACAGCTGATGACGGCTACGAGGATAACTACTACTTATTATTACCGCTTCTCAAAAAATATAACTTTAAGGCTGTAGTATACGCTGTCACCAAAGAAAACTTTAATCGCTGGGATGTTGAAGTCAAAACTAATCCCGATATTCTAATACCACTAATGACACTAGAGCAGATTAAAACAATTTCAGATTCAGGTCATGTCGAAATTGGTGGTCATACTTTAACCCATCCTCGTTTAAACACTTTGACTTTTGAAGAACAAAAAATGGAAATAGAGAAGAATAAAATATATTTAGAGAAATTGCTTGGTAGGAAGCTAATCTCTTTTGCCTACCCTTATGGGGAATACAATCAAGATTCAAAAGATATAGCAAAAAAAGTTGGTTATCAGTATGCAGTTGCAACTAATGGGAAACAATTGGACACACATAGCGATCTCTATCAAATTTCTCGAATAGCCATTTTTCCAAGAACTAGTGTCTTTGGATTGTGGAGAAAAATTTTCTGTACTCGCTTTCTTAAAAAATAGGATAGTATCTAGAAGCACTTAATATCAGCTAAGCTAATTCGATTCTTTCTAGAAAGAAAAAACATAAGTGAAATTAAGTTAGCGATAACTTATAAAATTCAGCCTTACCCCCTTGAGCTGATCAGGTGTAAAATACTATGAACTCAAATTACATCAATAAAAATTTATTCACAACTGCATTATTTTTAGTACCTTTTTTTCTACTTTGGACAAAAAACTTTAGTGTAATTGTCATTGCAATACTTTCGGTATACTCCATATATTACTTAGTAAAAACTAAAATTCCACTTAAAATTAATGCATTTGATTATCTAGTAATGATGAGTCTAGGTATTTATTTGATTGTCAATATCCCAAATTTTATCATAGATACTGGCCAATTTAGGTACTTTCAAGGCGGTATCCGTTTAGCACTTTGCATACCCATATATCTATTTATCAAACATAATTTTAGTGAAAAAACCATACCAATTAAAGCTCTATCTTTAGGGGTAGTGTGGGGAGCGTTTGGTTCGTTTTTCATAGCTATTTATCAATATTTTCTACTTGGCCTAACCCGAGTTGATGGATGGTTATACAGTATTAATTTTGGCTACTTATCTTGTTCTTTGGCATTTCTATCAGTGTGTTTGAGCCCCAGTAGTCCATATAAATGGTGGCTACGGATATCTTTTGTAGCTGCTTGTATTAGCACATGTCTGACTTTTACACGGGGAGCTATCTTTGCTATTCCAATACTCATAATGTTTATCGCACTTTTAAACTGGAATTACCTATCTTTCAAAAAGGTAGTATCGGTCATTTTTACATTTTCTTTCCTTATGCTAATCAGTTGCTTTATTTCTTCCAATTTCAAAGAACGTATTAATTTTACTATCAAAGAGTTTGCGGCCATTGCCTCTGGCAATATTAACTACTCAGTATCTTCTGGGGGACGCATACAACTTTGGGAAGCAGCATCAAAAGCTTTCATACAAAGTCCACTTATCGGTTTGACATACCCAGAACGTGAAGCGTTAAATAAAAAACTTTCTGAACAAGAAGAAACCACAAGATCCAATCTTGATATTAAACGCGGACATGCACACAGCCAATATTTTGAAATGCTAGCCAGCAATGGACTTCTAGGAATAATAGGGTTAATTGGAACATTATTTTTACCATTGACTATTTTTTCTCGCAATTATTTACGAACACGAAGTATTACTGCCCTCAGTGCTGCAACTTTCGTAGCCGGATTCACCATTTATTCCCTTACAGAAGTACTGTTGCAAGCAAACCTAATCAGCGCTTTCTATGGTTTTATGCTAGCAACTTTCTTCGCTTTAATACAAATTGAAAGATAGCATTATCAGATAGATGAAAATACTTATCGTAGGACCATCATGGATCGGAGATATGGTGATGGCACAAAGTTTGTACTCGACTTTAAAGCAGCTTTATCCTAATGCTAAACTAGATGTACTCGCCCCATCTTGGAGCAGGTCCGTTTTAGAAAGAATGCCAGAAATTCATCAAATCATTAAAATGCCAATGGATCATAGTGAACTTAATATTCGCGACCGCTGGAGGCTAGGACGCCAACTTGCCCAAAATGGGTATACGCACACTTACGTACTCCCTAATTCTGCTAAATCAGCGCTTATTCCATTATTCGCTGGCATTAAGCAACGAATAGGTTGGAGAGGAGAATGGCGTTATGGTTTGTTAAACGACTTAAGAATAAATAAACATCTGTTTCAGCATATGGTCGAAAGGTATGTAACCCTAGCCTACAAACAAGATACAACTAAAAATAATATTACGCTAAAGAAATGTCCTCAACCTGCTTTAACCGTTAATAAAATTGCCCAAAAACAAGCTATGGCACGATTACATTTAAATCCATATGAAAAACCAGTTATTGGATTATGTCCTGGATCTGCGTTTGGTCCGGCAAAAAAATGGCCTAAAACTTACTATGCTGAAGTTAGCCGATATGCTATCATGAGTGGGTTTCAAATTTGGTTATTTGGTTCAAAAAAAGATAAGAATACCTGCCAACAAATTAAGCATACCCTCTCTAGAGAACAACAGAGTACATGTCGGAATCTAGCTGGAAAAACAAGTCTAACTGAAGCTATTGATTTACTTGCAGTTTGCCATACAGTCATTAGCAACGACTCTGGTCTTATGCACGTCTCTGCTGCTGTTGACTGTAACATCATAGGAATTTATGGTTCAAGCTCGCCACAATATACACCTCCTCTAACAAAAAAAATGAAAACGGTACATATTAACATTGATTGTCAACCATGTTTCAAACGTATATGTCCTTTGAACCATCTAAACTGTTTGAATAAACTTACACCGAATATTGTAATTGACGTACTTAAATCATTTATTAAATAAATGTAAGGTTCCTTTGGTCCAAATACAACGTACATTATAATTAGAAAAGTTTCTATTATGGTTCTTCTTTAACTTTGGTTAAAACTTTCAGTTATATTCATCTACCACTTTAAGTAAAGCAATCTTTGTGTTAACTTCCGCGAAGCATTCCTCATCCTAATTAAACATCTAGACGCACTCGGCCTACTACTGAGTCATCTGTTGTGTTGTAAGTTACATCTATCTTGAAAAAAAGAAAAAGTGATTCCGAAATTCTAACTATACATCTAAACTTAGGTATCTATTTCGACATACAAAAAACTTTTCCAAGTACGTAAATACTCTTATTTTATAAGGCCTTACTGTGATAAGATTAATATATAACTTCATCTTAATTCTTGTTTTTCCTATTTTTTTTACTGTTTTATATATAAAAAAAACAAAAAAATCATCAATCCGGAAACGTTGGAAAGAATATTTTGGTAATGTCCCAAGATTAAAGTATAAACAAAAACCAATATGGATACATGCCTCATCTGTCGGCGAGGTCATCACGGCTTTCCCTATCATTAAATTCCTTAAGAAAAATTATCCGAATGAGAAAATACTAATTACAACAACAACGTCTACTGGGGCCGAACAGGTTAAAAAGTTCAGCTCATCAATCGAACACCGATATATGCCTATTGATTTTGTGTTTGCTGTTGAAAATTTTCTACAAACTATTAAACCAAAAAAAATGCTAATAATGGAAACAGAACTTTGGCCGAATACGATTCGTGCTGTTAATAAAGCCGGTATTCCTATAATTATAGTAAATGCGCGCTTATCTAAACATTCAATGCAACGGTATAAGAAAGTAAATAATCTATTTCATTTTTTTGCTAAAAACATTAATCACTTTCTTTGTCAATACCAAACTGATGCAGAAAATTTTATTACGTTAGGAATCCCTCGCAATAAAATCTTTGTAACTGGATCAATAAAGTTTGATTTACATATTGACCACCATATTTTAAACAAAGGAAAACAATTACGTAGTCAACTTGGAAGTGATCGTCCTATTTGGGTTGCAGTAAGTACTCATCATGGAGAAGAACGTCAAATTCTTGTTGCTCATTATCAACTCCTATCCGATCTTCCAAATAGTTTACTCATCATCGCACCTAGACATCCAGAAAGATTCAATGCTGTAGCCAAGCTGTGTGAAGAAAAAGCATTTAAATATTCTAGACGAAGTAAAAATAAACAACCAACGAATAAAGAACATATTTATATAGCGGACACTATGGGTGAAATGCTAACCATTATAGGGGCAGCGGACATATGCTTTATGGGAGGAAGCCTGATAGAAGGCAAAATCGGTGGACACAATGTTCTAGAACCTGCAGCGCTCGCGAAGCCTATTTTAACAGGACCAAATTACTTTAATTTTTCAACGATTGTGCATAAATTACAAAAACACGGAGCTATTCAAATCATTTATAACCCAACGGAACTAGCCAACGCCTTAAAAAAACTCTTTAAATTTCCAAATAAAATCGATCGCATGGGAAATAACGCGGTAGCGGTGATGAAAATGAATCAAGGCGCTACAGGCAAGACCATAGATTTCATCCAAAATGACGTAAAATAGGAGAAGTCTTTTATTACTCTACAGTAATAAAGCACAATTAAAAACCAAGTAGTTTCCCTAAATATGTCATTATTAAGTTATGACAGACGATCTGTAGCATAACGTCTGAGATTGCAAAAATATACTTTGATTCAGAGTATACTATGCGAAGACGTACTACAGCAGAAAAACGAATATCATTACGTCTATAAAAAATGTGTACCTACTGAGTAATAGCACTCATTTTACATCCTCATCAACAGTTTCAAACTTAGTTTAAATCACGCCACTCAATGAATACTGATTGATTAAGAAGTTTCATCAAATTGAAAGTAAATCTTCCAGCAAGTTTTTGAAACGCCCATTGTCAACTAAAAACAAGACGCTCTAAGCATTTTAAAAAACCAACATATATGTGAAAATAAAGTAATCAAATCCACAAAATTACGATCTAAACTCTTTAAACATATTAATTAAACCGTTAGTAGAACTATCATGTAAACAACTCTCTGCATCTTCAAAAAGCTCTGGTAAAATACGATCTGCAATTTGCTTACCAAGCTCAACACCCCATTGATCAAAACTGAAAATATTCCAAATAACGCCCTGAACGAAAATCTTATGTTCATACATTGCAATTAAACTGCCTAGAATTCGAGGAGTAATTTGTTTAACCAAAATAGAATTTGTCGGACGATTACCTTGAAATACCTTAAAAGGAACTAATGCTTTTATTTCCTCAGTATTGGCATTTATTCCAATTTTTTCAAACTCTTCTTTCACTTCCTCTTCAGATTTGCCAAATGCTAATGCTGCAGTTTGCGCAAAAAAGTTAGACATAAGCTTTTGATGATGATCACCTAGAGGATTATGACTAATAGCAGGTGCGATAAAATCACATGGAATCAGTTTAGTGCCTTGATGAATAAGCTGGAAAAAAGCATGCTGACCATTAGTCCCTGGTTCACCCCAAATAACTGAACCGGTTTGATACGTAACAGCCTTACCGTTACGATCTATATATTTACCATTTGATTCCATATTACCTTGCTGAAAATATGCAGCAAAACGGTGCATATATTGATCGTAAGGAAGAATCGCCTCTGATTCCGCACCATGGAAGTCGCTATACCACAGTCCAATAAGAGCGAGCACAACGGGAATATTTTTTTCAAATTCTGTTGAAACAAAATGATTATCCATTTCGTGAGCACCTTCCAATAACTCAACAAAATTTTCATAACCTATAGCCAGTGCGATAGATAAACCTACCGCAGACCATAGCGAATAACGCCCTCCTACCCAATCCCAGAACTCAAACATATTATCAGTATCTATACCAAACTCAGCTACTGCTTTTTTATTTGTAGAAATAGCCACGAAATGTTTCGCAATATCTAACTTACAGGCTGATTTAAGAAACCAATCCCGAGCGCTATAAGCATTTGTCATAGTTTCTTGAGTGCTAAATGTTTTAGATACAATCAAAAATAATGTTGTTTCTACATTTAATTTTTTTAGAGTTTCTACAATACAAGTTCCATCTACATTAGAGACAAAGTGTAAGATTAAATGGTTTTTATATGGTGCCAATGCTTCGGTCACCATGCAAGGACCCAGATCGGAACCACCAATACCAATGTTTACTACATCAGTAATAGCTCTACCTGTGTAACCCTTCCACACACCGTTAATAATACAATCCGAGAAAAATTTCATTTTCTCTAACACCACATTTACAAGTTTCATAACATCCTTACCATTAACCATTATGGACTTATTACTGCGGTTACGTAGCGCTACATGCAGAACAGCGCGATCTTCAGTGTGGTTAATTATTTCACCATTAAACATCGATTCAATAGCTATCTTCAACTCAGTTTCATTAGCTAAAGCTAACAAATTTTTAATTGTATCTTCATTGACTAAATTTTTTGAGTAATCAACAAGAATATTTGAACCAAAACGGATCGATAGTTTATCAAAACGTTGAGAATCCAGGGAAAACAGGGTTTTCAGATCCATATTTTGAACTGCTTCAAAGTGTTCTTTTAAAGCTTGCCAAGCCTTTGTTTGTGTTGGATTAACATTTTTCAATATAATTCTACTCCAATCCATATTATTGAAAATTCTAGTTTACAACGCATAACGCTTCTTACAATCGTTCTAAAAAATTGTCGACTAGCGAAATTCCACGTAGAGAATAACTAACACGATACCTATACTGAACGCCTAAGACAGCTACTCATAAAAGCGAAAAGAGCTAAGACGAAAGAGCATGCAATAAATAACTGCACAGCGGTGATGAAAAAGAAGATCACGTACAAACGCTAACTTTTACAAAAAATAATGAAGCACTTTTAAGCCTATTCCTTACCAAGAAGAATATAACTCAGAATATCGCTGTTAAATCGCATTGCCCAAGAGCACTTTTTCCTAAATTTAAATACTATATCCATATCATCCCGTACTCTGTTAAGAGAATTCAACAGTAGAGTATCAATTTCATTTAAGTTCCTATATATAAACAAACCATCATCATTAGCATGTAAGTCCATTTCTCCAAATTTAGATGAAAGAACAGGTAAAGCTAAGCACCTATACTCATAATATTTAATAGGATCTATAGATTCAGTTAAACTGTTAACTTTGAATGGAATCAATCCAAGATCTGCGCTTGCTGCTAACATCACAGCTTTTTCTCTTTTCACTACACCATGAAAAATTACGTTTTTTGGCAGTTTTTTTGGAATTGTTGAATAACAGGGTCCAATGATATGAACCTTTGATAATGGATAAAGGTGGCAAATTTTTATTAAAGAATTCCAACAAAACCAGTGAGAAACCGCGCCAATATACACAAAATTAGGCTGTCTTTTTTTGTTTTCGCTAATTTGATTAGGAAGATCGTCCGATTTATAGCCATTAGGTATTTTTATACAAGAACGTACCCTAAGTTTAGCGTTCCTAAATAATGTCTCTGAACTTGCGATTACTAAATCGGCATTTCTCATTAATTCATCTAATTGGTTTTGCATGGATCTCTTGGAGATACCTGAATAGAAATTTGGGAAATTATCCATAAAATCAAAAACTAACCGTATATTAGGATATCTTTTATAAAAAAAATTAACTAATTTAGATGGTTTGCCAGCAATTATTACTTCTGGTTCAAAATTTTTAATTTTATTGATTACCGCTTTCCATAACGCAAAATTGACAAAATTGCTTATCTTGAAAGGCTCAAAGGGTATAGCTTTAGGATTAATAACTAGAACACTTTTAAACGTAGGATCTTGAAACTTAACCTCGTTTTTTCTTAAAAAAAAATCATTGAACCTAACTATTCTCGTTGGATATGGCTCTACCCACAAAACACAATGCCCCATTTTAACTAACTCTAAAACAAAAAAATGGGGCCTCTGTGTATACGAGTTAATACTAATTGGCGAAAAGTAAACAATTCTCAAATTAACTTAACCATTTCTAAAATATCTCTAGCCTTTTGATTCCAAGAGTTCTCATGAGCCAACTCTAACAAGCCAGATACATAATCATTGTTGTTACCTATTCTCGATGCGTAATCCAACTTTTTAATAAAATCACTATGATTTTCACCAATAAATACCCCTTTATACTTCATACATTCAGGCATCGCCGTCGTCACAATCGGTCTTTCCATTGCCATATACTCAAAAAGCTTAATAGGTGACGTGGATATTGTAATATCATTAATTAAAAACGGTATAATGCATATATCAAACCAAACAGCGTGATCTGGCAAAAACTGATATTCAATTGGGCCCAAATAATGAATATTTTTAAATTGATTAAATCCTGATGATGCAATCGTACCATCGTAATCTACGCCTATAAGCACTATTTCATAGTCGCCAGTTTTAGCCACTTCTGTCACTAGCTCATAATCGAACCACGATGCAAAGGCGCCAAAATATCCAACTATTTTCTTATCATTTTTTACAGCTAAACTAACAATAGATTTTAAAATATTAGGTAAAATATGCTTGTTGATATTCTTTCTAAAATGCTCAACATCCACACCATTAGTAACTAACTTATAGTTGTTCGTTCTAACTTTTTTAACATCTTCTATCAATTTATCAGCGCTAGCGATACAAATAACTCTTTCATCTTTCAAAAACATATTATGTTTATCGAATACCTTTCTTGGAATTTTTTGACCACTTATATTCTCATGTATCTCATCTATATATTCATAAACGATAGTTCTGCCGTTTTCAACAGCAGATTTACATAGCTCATAGCTAGAAGCATAAAAAAAATTGTCAGTGGAATAACAATGAAAAATACATCCATCAATACCAATTACAAGCTCGAAACAATCCGTTAAATAAAGATTATTACCCATTTTTTTAAAGCCACTCACATTATCTGAATAATTTGGTGTACAAAATATGTAAAGCACCTCATCGCTAGCAATTCTGCTGGCTATGTGATGAGGACGTTGAAATAGTTCAATTTTCCAATCTACGATAGGAAAAAAAACAAATATATATCGATATTTTTTTTCAGAAATAATTTTATCTAATATTTTTTTGTATACGATTTTATTCGAATCAGACAAAGAGCCATCGAATAATGGAGTTTTTGAGATAATTTTAAAGTAAATTTTCTTCGTTAGCCCAAGAATTCCAATTTTTCTGTAGTAGTAAACAAACTTATTTAACCGACACTTTACCATCTTTTATTTGCCAACAACAAAAACTTTGAGTTAGAATCAGAAGTCTCCAACTAATCCTTAACATGTTAATAAGGAATATAGTTGTGCTTCTTCCTTTCAAGAAAAACTAGTCCGTGAATCGGAACATTTAACACAGACTTCAGAACTTATGTTTTGTCACAATGCTCTAATGACTAAGTGCTGCTTTTGGTTCTCGTATATAAGCTCAATAGAACACGCCGCTAAGTAATCACTGTCTCTTAAAAATGTTTTTTTAATTCAAACTTGATTGTACTTTCTTTTATTGTGTTAGCTTGACTTTCGGTATAAGAACAAAAAGGAACTGTTATGTCCCACTTTATTTTTATCTTTGACGGATACCAACAGAATAAATCTTCCGTGTATCCTAACTTTTCCTAATTTAGTAACAAAGTTACGAAAAGGCCCTACCAGATTCTATGACATCTTTGCTTTATTTGCAAATAAAAAAACTCAAATTTGAAGCTAGTAGCTCTAACTCTATCCTTAATTAAGGATGGAATCACACTTCTACCTTAAATTCAGGAAGAACTAACCCATGAATGGGAATATTCGACACAGATCTGAAAACGCATGCATCGTCACGATGTTCTAGATACTTTCTTTCGCTTTCATGAATGAATTCGATAGAACATGCTACTAAATAATCACCGTCTCTTAAAATATTCTTTAATTCAAACTTGATTGTACTTTCTTTTATTGTATTAGTTTCATTCTCGCTATAAAAATTAGATAAAACTATTATGTCTACTCCATTTTTATCTTTGATTGACACCGATAGAACGAGTCCATCATACATTCTTACTTTTTCCGCATTTAATAATAAAGCTATAAAAAAAGTCTCATTGTGGTTTATGACGTCTTTACTTAAATAACAATCTTTTATTATTCCTATATCCTCACCCCAAACTCTACAGGAATTATTAGTATTACTATCATCACTGGTGTTTTCTACACTGTTATACATTTCCTCAATGTAAAGAGAAGATACATCTTTGACATCTCCATCCTTATAAACAGTTTTATCTTTTAACCATATAATTCTATCACAAATACGTCTTATTGAAAAAATGTCATGCGAAACAAAAATAATTGTTGTTCCACTCTTTTTTAAACTATCTATTTTTTGAAAACATTTGCTTTGAAAACGAATATCACCAACGGATAAAGCTTCATCGATGATTAACAAATCAGGTTCAATTATAATCGAAACAGCAAAAGCTAATCTCGCATACATCCCACTAGAATATGTTCTAACTGGTTTTAAAAAATAATTACCGAGCTCAGAAAATTCTAGAATTTCCTCTAAATAGCTATTAACGTGCCTGATCTTTATCCCTTGTAATCTAGCGCTCAATATAGCGTTCTCTTTGCCTGTAAACTCTTGGTTGAAACCAGCACCGAGCTCTAGAATAGCCCCTATTTTTTCTGGCCTTTTAATGTAACCTGCATCATGATTAGATATTCCACATATCAATTTCAATAGTGTTGATTTTCCAGCTCCATTTCTTCCTACTAAACCTACTGTTTCTCCTGATCCAATACTTAAATTAATATTTTCTAAAGCAACAATCCTATCCCTAGGTTCTACAACCCTACTCAGAAATACCCTAACAAACGTTCTCACTGGTAAATTAGATTGAGAAAAATACTTAGCTACATTACTTAGTACTACGACAGGCTCACACAACATCGATAAAACCTTTCTTCATATGTCTAAAAAAAACCACTCCTGTCAAAAAAATAGTTATACCAAATAGGTTATATACCAAGAAAGCATCAAAATCCAAACTTCTCCCATTTAATAAAACACTTCTTATCTCTAAGATTGGATAACTTATAGGGTTCAACAAAATTATATTTGATACTCTAACCGGTAGGGCGCTGCTGTCATAAAATACAGGAGATATGAAGAGCAATAGAGTGGTTAAACTAGTACATATTTGATTTGTATCTCTAATAAAAGCTCCGAAAGCTGACAGATAATAACCTACACCTAAAGTCATGATCGAAAAACTGACTAAAACCAAAATTAATGAAAAAAATTTGTAAAGAGTAACTGTTAAGTCAGATACAATCTGTATCATTACAAACCATATTAACAAACCTGTTAACAAATGAAAAAACGCCGACACAAAATACGATATAGGTATTATTTCCAAATTAAAAACAATTTTTTTAACATAATTCGTATTAGCATGAATATACGAGGGAGCTCTCGTGAAACATTCCGAAAAAAAACTAAAAATTATCATTCCAATAAAAAGATTAATAGAAAAATCATATCCGCTCAGACTACTTTCACTCCACCTAGACTTAAAAACGAATTCAAAAATGAAAGTGTAAACTACCAGCATTACCATAGGTGTTATTAAAGTCCAAAGCCAACCTAATACCGATCCCTTATAACGAGACCTAATATCTCGAAATGCTAGGCTAAAAACTAATATTGCTTTATTGTTTATCGCATTAATCATAAATTACTTTATAGTTTTTATACTAATACCTTTTTGGTCTTTATCAGAAAGAATCGGCATACACTCACCAATAGGCCACTTTATCGAAATCTCCGGATCATTCCAAAGAATCGATATCTCAACCTTAGGATTATAGTAATCCGTACATTTATACACAAATTCAGCTTCTTCGCTAGTTACGTAGAAGCCATGAGCAAATCCATCTTCTGGTATCCATATTTGACGCTTATTCTCAGAAGAAAGATACACACCTACCCATTCTCGAAATGTTGGAGAGTTCCTACGAATATCCACAACAACGTCGAAAACCTCACCGGATATAACACGTACTAACTTACCCTGAGGATTTGCTGTTTGATAATGCAAGCCGCGTAAAACACCTTGCTTAGATTTAGAGTGGTTATCTTGGACAAATATAGTTCTCCTACCTGTTACTAACTCTCCAAACTTTTTCTGATGCCACGTTTCCATAAAAAAGCCACGCTCATCTGAAAAGATAGAAGGCTCAATTATTTTAATATCTGGTATATCGCTTTGAATGATTTTCATAAAAAACTACTTATAAAAATTTTCTTCAAAGCAGTTTCCCAACTACTTGCTTTAATACCAAATATCCTATTAATTTTATTAGAGTTTAATTTTGAATTACGTGGTCTTTTCACTAACATTGGATAATTACCAGATGATATTGGGGCCAAATTAGGGTACTTTATCAGCATTCCAGATCGCTCTGCTTCAAAAAAAATTTTCTTAGCAAATCCATACCAACTTACATAAGGTAGCCCAGAAAAATGATAGATTCCCCATTCAGGATTTTTATCCAATTTCACAGCTTTTAACATTGTAATTAGAGCATCAGCAAGATCACCTGAATAAGTTGGACCACCAAACTGATCATCAACAACTGACAACACATCATCAACTCTTGCTAGCCGAAGCATAGTTTTGAGAAAATTGTTACCATGTTCACCAAACACCCAGGAAGTACGCAAAATTATGTGCTTTTTACATAAAGCAAGTACCATTTTCTCACCTGCTAATTTACTTTTTCCATAGACACTTTGAGGTCGAGCAACATCCATCTCTGTATACGCATTATTACTTAAACCATCGAACACATAATCAGTAGATATGTGAAATAAAACTGAGTCAAAAATTTGTGCTGCTTCTGCTAAATACGCTACTCCATCGCAATTCACCTTAAAAGCTAACTCTAATTCCAGGTCTGCTTTGTCTACTGCAGTATAAGCAGCAGCATTAAGAATATAGTCAGGCCTAATTTTTTTAATACACGCAAATACTGCCTGCTTATCAACGATGTTTAAATCGCTACGAGTTATAGCTAAAACATCAACTTTATTATTAAGCTTTGAAATCAGACTGCAACCTAGTTGCCCATTACTTCCAGTGATTAGTATTTTCAAATTAAGAATTCCACATTATTTGAGCAGTGACAGTAAATATTGACCGTATTCATTTTTAAGCATTGCCTTTCCTAAAGCATGCAATTGTTCATCATTTAGCCAACCATTACGCCAAGCAATCTCTTCAGGACAAGCCACTTTGAGACCTTGAATATGCTCAATTGTTTGAACAAAAGAAGCAGCTTCATGAAGACTTTCATGTGTTCCAGTATCCAACCAAGCGAAACCACGACCTAATAACTCAATGTTTAAACTTCGATCATTTAAATACATCTCATTAATTGAAGTAATTTCAAATTCTCTACGTTCTGACAATGGGACACTCTTTGCGAAACTAACCACACGATTATCGTAGAAATATAACCCTGTCACTGCATAATTTGATTTAGGTTGCAGTGGCTTTTCTTCTATGGATAGTGGTGTAATATTAGAATCAAACTCAACAACACTGAAACGTTTAGGATCTTTTACTTGATAAGCAAATATTGTTGAACCAATATCACGCTTAGCTACTTTGCGTAAAGTTTGACTAAAAAACTGACCATAGAAAATATTGTCTCCAAGCACTAAACACACATTATCGTTATCAATGAATTCTTCTCCCAAAATAAATGCTTTAGCTAAACCATCTGGATTTTTCTGTATAGCGTACGCCAAAGAAACGCCAAAATCTTGACCATCACCTAGTAATCTTTTAAAGTTATTATGATCTTCTTGCGTGGTAATAACTAAAATATCACGTATGCCCGCTAGCATAAGCGTTGAAAGCGGATAATAAATCATCGGTTTATCATATACTGGCAATAGCTGCTTAGATACACCACGAGTAATTGGATAAAGACGAGTACCAAAACCTCCAGCGAGAACAATTCCCTTCATCGCAATCTTACCTCTTTTTTCGGATGCTCTAAAACATTACGCCACCAAGTTTTATTGCATAAATACCAATTAACAGTTTTACGGATACCTGAGTCAAACGTCTCTCGAGGTTTCCAATTTAACTCTCTTTGAATTTTAGAAGAGTCAATAGCATAACGAATATCATGTCCTGGACGTTCTTTTACATAGGTAATGAGATCTTGGTATTTTTTTACACCTTTAGGTTTACTTGGAAGTAACTTTTCTAATAAAGAACAAATACTCTCTACTACTTCCATATTCGTTTTTTCATTGTTGCCACCAATGTTGTAGGTTTCACCAACCTTTCCTTCTGTTATCACCTTGTATAAAGCTCTCACATGGTCCTCAACATAAAGCCAGTCTCGAATTTGCATACCATCTCCATAGATAGTTAATGGCTTTCCTTCAAAGGCGTTTAAGATCGTAAGAGGAATTAATTTTTCTGGGAAATGATAAGGACCATAATTATTTGAACAATGAGTAACTATAGTCGGGAAACTAAAAGTACGTAACCAAGCTCGAACTAAATGATCACTAGATGCTTTCGATGCAGAATAAGGATTAGAGGGCGAATAAGGTGTATCTTCCGTAAACAAAGCGTCCGTTCGTTCCAAATTCCCATATACCTCATCAGTAGAAACATGGTGAAAACGAAAAGTAGCCTGATTCCTATCTTCTAATTTATTCCAATAAGTACGAGAAGACTCAAGCAAAGTATACGTCCCAACAATATTAGTTTCAATAAATTCTGAAGGTCGATAGATGGAACGATCTACATGACTTTCAGCAGCTAAATGCATAACAACATTTGGCCTATGTTTTAAAAAAACACGCTTTAATTCGGAAGAATCACAAATATCTACTTGTTCAAAACAATAACGCTCACTCTCCTTAATATCTGAAAGAGATTCTAAATTTCCAGAATAAGTCAACTTATCTACATTAACTACTTCATCATTCGTATTTAAAATTATATAGCGCACGACAGCAGAACCGATAAAACCTGCCCCACCAGTAACTAATATTTTCATAATAGTAGTCTCTTAAATATATCCCTCCTAGGAGCTTATTAGAGTACTCATCACTTAACAAAACTTCCTATCTTATAAACGCTCTTACGAGTATTTTATGCTACTGAACCTAATAATCTTTCAAATTAAAGTGTTTATACGTCAGAAGTGGACAGATACAAATCGTTAGTTTAAAAACAAGACATTGTGATAGAATTGCTCTTCTATTACGAACCCAGATTCAGAAAGAAACTAGACTCTAGCGTACAATTGCCAAAAAATAAGGTAAATTAAGACGAAATAGTGAACCGGAACCCACACGATACGCATGATCGCGAATCAGGGACATCTCTAAGTTGCCAGATAATTAGAATTAAGTCAAATTAATGATAGAGCATATCCTTTAGTATCTCTTTAAATTATGTGCAATTGTACTAAAGTAAGACTGATTGTTCTCTATTAAAGGAATAGGTATAATGAGAAATACAATTAAATTTAAAATTCAAATTGCTATCGCAATCATTATCGCTATTGTAAGCACTGTTCAGGCATTTATCTCAGTTAATCAATTAAAACAAGAAACGACTAGCGCAATTAATAGTGAAATAAAAAACGTCAGTGCAACAACTTCTCGTTATATAGGAAATTGGCTAGAAATTCATGGAAATATGATGCTTGCTAATGAGTTTGCCATCTTAGAATTAGATAACGCTGACAGGGAAATGCTAATCACCAAAAAAGCTGGTAACTTCTTATCCGTTTATGCAGGATTTAGTGATGGCAGCATTGCTTATGGCGATAAAACGGAAGATTGGCCAAAAGATTATGATCCTAGAAATCGCCCTTGGTATAGAGACGCAATATCTAAACAAGAGCTTATAATCACTAAACCCTACAAAGATTTCGACGGTAGTATCGTCATAAGTTTTGCTAAGGCGTTTTCAGGTAGTAAAACCGGAGTACTAGCAGCAGATTTAACAATTTCAAGCATAATTGATGAAGTATTGAATATAAAACTCGATCATGATGGTTTCGCTTTTTTAGTTGATGGTCACAATAATATTGTTGCCTACCAAAATGAAACATTAAGTCAAAAGCCGATCACGCACCTAAACTCAGCTCTTACTATTCAAAGAATGAACGAGCTATCTAATTCATCTCATATATCGACGCTCCCTTGGCCAAATAAGAGAGATAAACTGCTTTTAGTTTCGAGCATCCCTAATACCGATTGGTTGCTTGGTATCGGTATTGATAAAAATATGGCATTTAAATCAGTATCTAAGCAAATTACTTTTACTACCATTGCTCCCATCATTCTTTACATTTTTATTGCAGCAATTAGCACTTGGATCATCACTCATCTTCTTCAACCACTAAAAATACTATCTAAAGCTCTACAAGAACTTTCTGAAGGTGAAGGCGATTTAACTCAAAGAGTTGACATTAAGCGTATGGATGAAATTGGTGAACTAGCCAAATATGTCAATCATTTTTTAAATCAATTACAAAATATGTTTCGTGGAATTGTTGACCATACTCAAAAACTTTCAATACAAGCAAATCAAGCAAGCCAAATTTCTGAAGAAGCTGCAAATCAAATTGAAAATCAACAAAACGATATTAACCAAATAGCTACGGCGATACATGAAATGTCTAGTACATCAGCTGAAGTAGCAAGGCACGCCGCCTTGACGGCAAACGCTTCTCAAGCATCGGCTGATGCTTGTAGTGATGGTCAGCATGTTATTCAGCAAAATCAAGAAGCTATATTGAGTCTAGCTAATCAAGTCTCAGGAGCGGCAAATATCATAGGCGAATTAGAGAGCAATACTCAGAGTATCAATCAAATTCTATCAACTATTCAAGATATTGCCGAACAAACTAACTTGCTAGCACTTAATGCTGCTATTGAAGCTGCCCGTGCTGGCGAACAAGGAAGAGGCTTTGCTGTAGTAGCTGATGAGGTACGTGTACTAAGTCAACGTACTCACGGTTCAACAGAAGAAATTAGAACTATGATAGAAACGTTACAGCAAAATACTCGTCAGGCTGTTAATAGTATGGAAACCAGCACGAAACTAGCTGATACCAGCGTAAATTATGCTGAAAAAGCCCAAAACAGCTTAAGCAAAATCACGTCAGCGATTACTGAAATAAACGATATGGCGCTTCAAATTTCTAATGCTGCTGAAGAACAACGCACTGTAAGCGAAGATATAAGCCGCAATACTCAAGGTGTGAAAGATGCTTCAGATACCTTGGCTACCCAAGCTGTTCGGAGTAGTGAAAGTGCTATCAACATGAATGAGGCAACTAAATCCATGCGTCAGCAAATTCAACGTTTCAAAGTGTAATGTTCTTATAATTAATGAACAACTAAAGATTTTAAGAATTTCATAGCAATCTTCTATAACTGCTGTTTTTTAGAGTCATCATTCTAAAAAAACTTGAACTTAACGGAGGTCTAATTATGTCGGCTAAGAAATTAATAACGCTAGTCATTCTTGATGGTTGGGGACATAGTGAGGATAATGCAAAAAATGCAATTAATAATGCAAAAACACCAGTAATGAATGAATTAATTAAAAATAATCCTAATACTCTTATCTCTGCTTCCGGTAAAAGCGTAGGTCTACCTGATGGTCAAATGGGTAATTCTGAAGTGGGTCACGCCAATATTGGTGCTGGTCGCATCGTATATCAAGATTTAACTCGTATTAATAAATCAATTTCTGAAGGCGAATTCGTAAAAATTAAAGCTATGTCTCAAACGATGGATAAAGCAATTGCTTTTGGTAGATCGATCCATTTAATAGGTCTTTTATCAACTGGTGGTGTCCACTCTCACGAAGATCATATTTATGCAGCGATAGAAATGGCTGCAGATCGTGGCGCAAAAAAAATTTACTTACATTGCTTTCTAGATGGTCGCGACACACCTCCTCGAAGTGCTGAAAGTTCTTTAAAGCGTTTTGATAGACTATTTAAAAAACTTGGCAAAGGTCGGATCGCGTCCCTAATAGGTCGATACTATGCAATGGATCGTGATAACAACTGGGATCGCATTCAAATTGCATACGATCTTCTAACCTTAGACAAAGCTGAGTTTACATACAGAACTGCAGTAGAAGCTCTAAATGCAGCATACGCTCGTAACGAAAATGATGAGTTCGTTAAAGGAACAAAAATCAAAAAAGAAGGCCAAAAAGCAGCAAATATTGAAAATGGCGATGCAGTTATATTTATGAACTACCGTGCAGACCGCGCACATCAAATCACTCGTTCTTTTTTGCCCGAATTCAATAATTTTAAGCGTACTGTATATCCATCTACTGATTTCCTCACGTTGACTCAGTATGCTACTGATATACCTCTTTCTGTTGTCTTTCCGCCAGCATCATTTAAAAACACATATGGTGAATGGTTATCTAAGCAAGGTTGCACTCAATTACGTATTTCTGAAACTGAAAAATACGCACATGTAACCTTCTTCTTTAATTGCGGCACTGAGAAAAAATTTACAGGAGAAGAACATCGGTTGATTCCTTCTCCAAAAGTTGCAACTTATGACCTACAACCAGAAATGAATTCAAAAGAACTAACGAACGAACTTATCGACGCAATTAAATCTAATAAATACGATGCAATTATTTGTAACTACCCTAATCCAGATATGGTTGCACACACCGGTGTATATGAAGCTACAAAAAAAGCCATCGAAGCAGTTGATACATGTATCGGAAAAATAGTTAAAGCCATCAAGGATGTCGATGGGCAACTTCTTATTACTGCTGATCATGGCAATGCCGAAATGATGGTTAATCCAAAAACAGGGGAAATTCATACAGCACATACTAATCTCCCAGTACCACTAATTTACATAGGTAAACAAAGGTTCAAATTTAGATCAAATGGTAAGTTATCTGATCTAGCTCCAACTATGTTAAATTTAGCTAATCTTCCTATTCCAGAAGAAATGAGTGGAGAAGTACTCATACAGAAATAATCAGTTTATTTGTAATTCTATTCCCTCATTACGGAATAACATTAATATTGTAAGCTAAAGGCAGCAACCTTTAGTTTTGTATGTTAAAGACTTAACAGTCACTTCTCATGGATTTTTCGTGATTTAGTAGACATTATTTCATAAATCTAAAATTCATGCTCGTACAAATTTTATTGAAGAGGAGTCAGATTGACCCTATAGTGTACACCTAACTGACACAATATTTGTATACACTCAGTACCTAATTATTTTACAGACATTTTTCTAAATGTAATGAAAACTACAAAACAATTTGATGAAATCTTATTTCAAGAAAGCGTAAAAAAACATTTGTTGACATCTACAACAAAATTAGAAAATGCAGATAACAAGGAATTATACCTCTCAATCGTCCGTACGCTAGCAGAAATTACAACTTTAAATCTTCTTGAAACTGAGCAAGATAAAACGATTAAAAGCGCAAAAAGTCTTAACTACTTTTCGATTGAATTCCTTATCGGTCGTTTAACTGGTAACAATCTCATTAACTTAGGCCTATATGAAAAAGTCGCTCAAGTAGTAGAAAAATTAGGGAAAAATTTAGCAGATTTATTAGAAGAAGAACGAGACCCTTCACTAGGTAACGGTGGACTAGGCCGCCTTTCAGCATGTTTCATGGACTCCTGCGCTACTCAAGAATACCCAACAATAGGCTATGGACTACACTATGAATATGGTTTATTTAAACAAATTTTTAGAGAAGGTCAACAACAAGAAATACCAGATATATGGCGTGATCTCGAAGGATATCCATGGGAAGTGATTCGACCAAAACTAGCAAGAAAAATTGGTTTCTATGGCCATGTCGAAATATACAAAAAAAATGGAAAAAAAAAGCGTCGCTGGATACCGAGCATGCAAGTCAATGCAATCCCTTGGGATCTACCGATTGTTGGCTATGAAAATAATACCGTCTATCCATTACGGTTGTGGGAATGTCAAGCAATTTCCCCTTTTTCTCTAGATAGCTTTAACAATGGTGACTACTTTGAAGCACAGCGCTCCTTAATAGATGCAGGTAACATCACTAAAGTGCTATATCCAAATGATAATCACGAAAAAGGTAAAACTCTACGCTTAATGCAGCAATACTTCCATAGTGCAGCATCTATCAATGACATTTTACATCGTCATGAAAAATTAGGATATACATTATCTTCCCTTCCTGAATATGAAGTTATTCAATTAAACGATACCCATCTGAGTATCGCTATTCCTGAACTAATACGTGTACTTATTGATGAAAAAGACCTTACTTGGGATGAAGCGTGGAATATCACTTCCAAAACCTTCGCTTATACCAATCATACATTATTACCAGAAGGATTAGAAGTATGGAACGAATCTTTAATTCAACGTTTGTTACCTCGACATATGGAAATTATTCGTTTTATCAACGAGTTATTAATGAAAGAAGTACACAAAAAATGGCCGAATAATATAGAAAAACAACGAAAGCTTTCTATTCTTAAAGAAGGTTCTGATCGTACAGTTCACATGGCTAATCTTTGTATTTTTGGATCTTACGCAGTTAATGGAGTAGCAGTGTTACACTCTAAATTGCTGAAAGAACGTTTATTCCCCGACTTTGACGAACTATATCCAACACGTCTAAAAAACGTAACTAATGGCATCACACCTCGTCGTTGGTTAAAATTCTGTAATCCAGGGTTATCTTCGTTAATCTCTAAGAAAATTGGTACAAAATGGCCAGCTAAATTAGATCAGTTAGAAGCAATTGCTCAGTATGCAGACGACGCAAAATTTCAACAGGAGTTTATGGCTGTAAAAAAACAAAATAAACAACGTTTAACTGAGTGGATTTTCATGAATATGGGAATAAAATTAAACGTTGATGCTATCTTTGATGTACAAATCAAACGTCTTCATGAATATAAACGTCAACAATTAAACATGCTGCACATACTGTCATTGTACTATCGCTTACTCAATAATCCAAATTTTGATATGGTGCCGCGCGTTGTATTTTTCTCAGCGAAAGCAGCGCCAGGCTATCGCGTGGCAAAGGAAATCATTTATGCAATCAATAAGATTGCTGATAAAATCAATAACGATCCACTGGTTAATAATAAACTGAAAGTGGTATTTATTCCTGACTATCGTGTGAGTATAGCTGAAATTGTCATTCCAGCAGTTGATATATCTGAACAAATTTCTACGGCCGGTAAGGAAGCATCAGGCACTAGTAATATGAAAATGGCATTAAACGGTGCACTAACTATAGGGACGATGGATGGCGCAAATATTGAAATTCGTGATCAAGTCGGCAAGGAAAATATTTATATCTTTGGGCTAGAAGCTAATGAAGTGGAGAGGATCAAGGCTAGTGGCTATAACCCGTTCAATTACTATAATTGTAATCCATTGCTCAAATCTTCACTAAATTTGCTATTAGACGGATTTACACGGGAAAAAGATAGAACATTATGCTCAATATTCAATAATTTACTACAGGGGGGAGATCCATACTTATGCCTTGCAGATTTCTCCTCATACGTTAAAGCACATGAAGAGGTTGAAAAACAATATCACGATCAAGTAGGTTGGGCAAAAAAAGCAATTCTCAATACAGCATTAGTAAGCAAGTTTAGTTCCGATCGAAGCATAAGAGATTATGTTAATAACATATGGAAACTAACATCCGTGAAACGGTAGTAAAAAATCAATTCTTACAAGGTGATTTTAAAAATCTCTTCTTAAAAGTAACAAGGAATAAGTTAACAGCAGAACTATTTTTTGAAAATAGCGCTAAAAGATATAAGACACACTAATACATGATTGGGGTATTAAGGCAATAGTTCTGATTTAAAACGATATGACTGGATATTGATTTTAAATCAGTCCAAAAATCATAAGGAAAGGAAAAGAAATATTGGCACTCAATAGACTCAGAAGAATAATACACTCATATAACCAACTCTCTCGCGCATCATTCTCTGATCCATTTTCATTTATTGGACCTTTTATTCCGTTAGAGGAAGGTGCGCTCCGCGTATGGATGCCAGGCGCTGACAAGGTCGAATTAGCAATCGATAATGAAGAACGTATCAAATTAAAACATGAACAAATTTCAGGATTTATATTTAAGGATAAACGAGATCTACGCTTTACTCATTACCAATTAGCAGTCAATCTATCAGGAAAAGAATATCTTATTGATGATCCCTATCAATATCACTCCATTTATGAAAAATACGATGCTTTGCACACTCCTAAAAAGATGTACCATCATATGGGATCTCAATTTATTACTTTAAAGCGCGGTGGAAAAAAAATTTCTGGTATACGATTTCTTATCTATGCACCACATGCTTTATCCTGTAATTTGATTGGAAGTTTCAATTTTTGGAATAGCTTCAGTCACCCAATGCAACGCCTCGATTACGGAATTTGGGGATTGTTTATTCCAAATCTTGCTGAAGGAACTCAATATAAGATTAAAATTACGGGCCCAAATGGTGAACCTCTTCCATATAAGGCTGATCCATGGGGATTTCACAGTGAACAGTATCCATCATTCTCATCAATAACTTATAACCATAACCGTTATCAATGGAAAGATGAAAAATGGCAAAATCGTCCAATTACAGAAAAACATAAAGAAGCTTTATTATTTTATGAATTGCATGCTGGATCATGGAAACGTAATTCTAAAGGAGAATTCCTGAGCTATCGTAACTTAGCAGATCAATTAGTTCCTTACTTAGTCGATTTAGGTTATACTCATGTTGAGTTGATGCCTATATCTGAGCATCCATTTTACGGTTCTTGGGGATACCAACCTATCGGTTTATTCTCACCAACCAGTAGATTTGGCAATCCAGACGATTTCAAATATTTTGTTGAGCAATTCCATTTAGCAGGATTAGGCGTAGTGCTTGATTGGGTGCCAGCACACTTTCCATCAGATGATCACGGCTTAGTTGACTTTGACGGTACACCACTGTTCCACGATCCCGATCCACGTCGAGGTTGGCATCAAGATTGGAATTCTTATATTTATGATCTAAGTCAAGAGCATGTTCGCCGGTTTCTAGTTTCAAACTCACTTTATTGGTTCGAGCAATTCCATATTGATGGAATGCGAGTTGATGCAGTAGCATCAATGTTATACTTAGATTATTCACGTAACTGCGATCAATGGATTCCAAATATTGATGGTGGTAATGAAAATTACGATGCCATCAAAATGTTAAAATGGATGAACGAGGAAGTATACAAACATTTTCCAAATGCAATGACTATTGCAGAAGAATCAACTACATTTCCCGGTGTATCTACACCTACCTACTTAGGTGGTTTAGGATTCGGTTTTAAGTGGAATATGGGTTGGATACAAGATAGCTTAGCTTACATAAAACAAGCTCCTCTTTACCGAAAAAATTACCATGGTACCATAACCTTCCCTCTCGTGTATGCTCATACAGAAAATTATGTACTGCCTTTATCACATGATGAAGTAGTATATGGAAAAGGTTCAATTCACGATAAAATGCCAGGAGATAAACACCAAAAAACAGCTAATATAAGAACTTACATAGGCCATATGTATGGATTACCAGGAAAAAAACTAAATTTTATGGGCATAGAAATTGGTCAAATATCTGAATGGAATCACGATGAGCAATTACAATGGTTTTTATTAAAGCATCAGAGTCACAAAGGGATACAAGCACTTATTCGAGATTTAAATCACTTATATAGAAATGAAAGAGCATTACATGAGTTAGATACCGAACCACGTGGGTTTGAGTGGAGATTACACGATGCCGCTGAAACTAGTATTCTATCTCATGAACGCATCAGCAGCAGTGGCGAAAGAATACTAGTAATCACCAATTTCACTCTAATTGCGTATGAAAAATTTCGGATAGGTGTACCATTTAAAGGAGAATATCAACTATTACTCAATACTGACGATAGCAAATACAATGGAAGTGATTACTATGTTTATACACGAACCAGGACACAATCCGTAATAAGTCAAGGATTAGAACAGTCACTGATGTTACGGATAGCTCCACTAACAACCATGTTTTACAAATACGTTTAAAGTGTCTTTCTATCTTTTGCCTAAATGAGTCTCAAAGATTGACTAATTTTCTAAAAAATTACTTGAAATATTCCATGCTTACTCGAGAAGTAAGCTTACTGACTAACTCATAAGCTGTAGTTCCAATATACCTAGCTATCTTTTCTACCGGGAGTTGTTGCCCCCACAAAATTACTTCATCTCCTACCTTATCTGTAGCACTAAAGCCTAAATCAATAGTAAGCATATCCATGGACACACGACCAACAATAGGTACCTCTCGACCATTAAGCAAAACAGGAGTCCCAGCTGGTGTCATACGAGGATAGCCATCACCATAACCGATAGCGACAACTCCTATTTTCGTATAACATTCACTACTCCACACTTCGCCATAACCAACATTATCACCAGTTTTAATATCACGAATAGAAATAAGAAGCGATTTCAATGTCATGACAGGACGATAACCTAAATCTACTCCTGTGCTATTAGCAAATGGAGATAATCCATACATAATTAAACCTGGTCTTACCCAATCAAGATAACTCTCCTTCCAAGCTAGCAAACCAGCTGAAGCAGCTATAGAAAGTTCTCCATCGCAATCATGAGTTAATGATAAAAATAATTTCAGTTGATTCTGAGTAACAGATCGATCTAACTCGTCAGCACAGCTAAAATGACTCATGTAATACAAAGGTTGAGCAATGTTACTACAAGCTTTTAACCGGGTTATAAAATCACCATATTGGTTAGGATGAATTCCCAAGCGATGCATACCACTATCTATTTTTAACCAAACAACTATTGGCATATTAAGTTTAGCTTGCTCTAATGCTAATAATTGCTCTTCACAATGTACAACTATCTGAATATTCTGAGTTACTAAAACTTGCAGATCACTGGGAGAATTAAAACCTTCTAACAAGAGAATAGGCTTGAGTACATTAGACGCTCTTAATTTTAAAGCTTCTTCAATACGAGCAACAGCAAACGCATCTGCAAATTCGGAATGTTTAGCAACATGACATATTCCATGACCATAAGCATTTGCCTTAATAACAGCCATAATTTTGCTGTTCTTCACCTGAGATCTAATTGATGTTAGATTATATCTGAGAGCTTGCATATCAATACACGCAGTAACAGATTTTGTATAACCTGCACTATAACTCATCGTCAAATTCCAATCCAGAATAGCTATCAAAACGAGAATATTGACCTTGAAAGGTCAATTTCACCGAACCAATAGGGCCATTTCGCTGTTTTCCAATAATGATCTCAGCAATACCTTTCAACGAACTTTCAGGATTATAAATTTCATCACGATATATAAACATGATTAAATCAGCATCCTGTTCGATTGCTCCTGATTCACGCAAATCTGAGTTAATGGGACGTTTGTCAGCACGTTGTTCCAAAGAACGATTTAATTGAGATAATGCAACTACAGGTACATTTAATTCCTTTGCCAAAGATTTTAAAGAACGGGATATCTCTGAAATTTCTAATGTACGATTATCTTGTAAACTTGGAACTCGCATTAACTGTAAGTAGTCGACCATAATCATACCCAATCCACCTGAATCTCTAGCAACGCGACGAGCCCTAGAACGTAATTCTGTCGGAGTTAAAGCGGAGCTATCATCAATATAAATGTTTTTCTTTTGCATAAGAATACCTATAGTTGATGATATACGTGCCCAATCCTCATCATCGAGTTGACCAGTACGAATTTTCGTTTGAGCAACACGAGATAAAGATGCAAGCATACGCATCATTAACTGTTCGGCTGGCATCTCCAAAGAAAAAATAAGCACAGGTTTCTCTTGAACCATTGCCACGTTTTCGCATAAATTCATTGCAAAAGTGGTCTTGCCCATTGACGGACGCGCCGCAACAATGATAAGATCGGAATTTTGCAATCCAGCTGTTTTTTTATTAAGATCGTTAAAACCTGTACTAATTCCAGTTACACCATTCTGGGGAGCTTTATATAAAATTTCGATTTTTTCAAGTGTTTTCTCCAAAACATCTTCAACGTTTTCTGGACCTTCACTTGCGGCAATGCGCTCTTCAGCAATAGCGAAAACCTTGCTTTCAGCAAAATCTAACAAATCTTCTGAAGTGCGCCCTTGAGGATCATAACCTGCGTTAGCGATTTCATGAGCCACAGAAATTAAATTTCTTACAAGTGCTCTTTCAGCAACAATATTTGCGTAGGCGTTTATATTAGCTGCGCTCGGAGTATTTTTAGCCAAGTCAACTAAATAAGCGAAACCACCAACATCTTCTAGCTGTTCTCGCAATTCTAAAAACTCAGATAAAGTAATAAGATCAAGCGGTTTATTATCTTCCAGAATTAATTTCACAGCTTCAAAAATTAGACGATGTGGACGACCGTAAAAATCCTTTACTACTACCTTTTCTGAAACTGCGTCCCAACGCTCATTATCCAGGAGTAAACCACCAATAACAGATTGCTCTGCTTCTAATGAATGTGGAAGAACTTTAATTCCATCAACTGCTATATCCGATTTTTTTTGCTTTCTAGAATAAACCATAACTATAACTACATCCAATCTCTAGTACGATACTGCATTATAATGAGAGTTTTGAATTTGTAATTAAGCGCATAAACCGATTTTGTAATCAATAACAGCATCTTCACTTAATGCTATTGGAGTATTTAATCCACTACCAAATCTTTCATTTTTCACTTTATAAAAATGCTAAGGAGCGTGTAAGATATATAACTATATTTTTTAAAAAAAATGGACGCCACTTTGATAAAGGAAATACAAGACAAGAATCAGAACATCCTTGTTAAAGGATCAATCATTCATATATTCTGTGATAATTACTCAGCAACAATCTTCAAATTAATAGAAGCGAATATTCCTGAATAAAGCTGTATATCAACTTTAAATTCACCAGTATTACGCAGAACACCTTTAGGAAGACAAACCTCATTTTTAGTGACGTCAACTCCTGCGGCTGTAATAGCATTAGCTATGTCACGAGTACCAATCGAACCAAATAACTTTCCTTCAGTACCAGCTTTTGAAGTAATAACAATGCCTTCAATAGAATTAATTTTTTGAGCACGAACTTCAGCATTAAATAACTGATTGGCAGCTCTAGCCTTTATTTCAGCAGAACGCGCCTCAAATTTTTCAACATTAGTTTGGGTGGCCATGACTGCTTTACCTTTAGGGATAAGAAAATTACGAGCATAGCCCGACTTAACATTTACTACATCACCCAAACCACCTAGGCTATTAACTTTATCAAGTAAAATAACGCGCATCGTTGTTTAATCCTTTTTAAAATAAATGAAACATCATTGATGCTTATCAGTGTAAGGTAGTAGGGCTAGATAGCGCGAGCGCTTAATAGCACGTGCCAACTGACGTTGATACTTGGCACTTGTACCAGTAATACGACTTGGAACAATCTTACCAGCTTCAGTGATATAATTTTTAAGAGTTACTACATCTTTATAGTCAATATTTTGTATACCTTCTGCAGTAAAACGGCAAAACTTACGACGACGAAAAAAACGAGCCACGGACTACTACCTCCTTAATCTCAACTTTGAGTAAAGTTAAACAACATAACCGCACGATCTACATTAGCAGAAACAAAACCACCAAGCATCTCTATCATACAAGATAAAAACAACACCATTTAAACGAAAATACGGTATTAAACAAAATTGCTCAACCACTTACCTAATTTCTGTGCGCTCTTCACGACGAGAAAAACGCTCTTCTTTTTGTTTCAACATAACAGATTGTTCAGTAACAGCAGATTTAATACACAGAATCATATTACGTAACACTGCACTATTAAAACGGAAAGCAGTTTCTAATTCATCAATAACTTTTTGATTAACCTCAATATTCATAAGAACGTAATGAGCCTTATGAAATTTGTTGATTGGATAAGCCATTTGACGACGACCCCAATCTTCTAAACGATGAACAGTGCCTCCTGATCGAGCAATCAAGTCAGTATAACGTTCAATCATACCCTCAACTTGCTCGCTTTGATCTGGATTAACCATGAATACAATCTCATAATGACGCATATTTGCTCCTTACGGGTTATTTAGCTTCCAAAACTAAATCGGCCATTTTAAAAAGGAAGCAAGGAACTAAATGAAGAATGACCGAAAATCAAGGGTGATAGATGATACAGAAAGATAAAAAATTAATCAAGAAAAAGCTCATCTTTAAAAAATATCACAAGTTGACTGGCAATAAACCAAAGCACATATGTTCAAAGAGTCATATTTAAGAAGGGGCATCAAATAGTGCCCTTTCAAC
>NZ_JGVK01000031.1 GCF_000731795.2 Candidatus Photodesmus blepharonis
TTTACAAAGATTTGCAATTATTTAAATTGTTTTTTTAGTTATAAGTAGTGCGATGCGAGTAGAATTTAGTTTATTGTATGTAAAATTACAGTGTATATGAGAATAATAATGTTCTTTGTTTTTCCCACTTTTGGAATGTGGATGTTGGTTTGTTTACTTTTCAGATTTAATAACAATAATTTCGAATTAATGCATAGATAATTTAGGAATTTGAGTTCTTATCCAGGAAGAATTTTTACTTGCTTTCTGTCTTCAGGTGTTTTATGAGTTTCATAGTTTGAGGAAGCGATTCTATCCGAATCGGAAATTTTAGCTATTATATATTAAATTAAGGATGTTTTATGATTAAATATATTTTTATGATGTTGTTTTCTTTGTTGTCTTTTTTTTCAACTGCTTTAGCAAGCTACACTCTGAACAATTCCTCTATTGTGAGTTATGTTTCCATTAAAAAACAGTATGTTCTTGAGACTGCTACGATTAATACACTCAGTGGATCGATTAAAAATGACGGCTTGCTTGACATTGCTATATTACCAATTGGTTTAAATAGCCTAAATCCTATACGCGATAAAAGACTGAACGAATTATTCTTTCAATCCGATAAATATCCAAGTATCAGAGTATCAGGAAATGTTGATTTATCAAAGATAACTGATATTCCGGTTAGATTGACTACATCTCTAGATCTTACGTTACTAGGAAATACTCGTAAAATACAAGTCCCAGTTTTAGTTGTAAAATCTGGAGAATATTTAAGTATCTCTTCGACTCAGCCTATAATTATCAATGCTCGAGATTTTTTAATTCCAATTGAAAATTTGAAAAAATTAGCAGATACCGTTGGTGGTATTTCTATTTCAGATACTGTTCCAGTAAGTGTAAGTCTTATTTTTACTGAAACATTATAAAAATTTGTACCTATTTGACCTTTAGGAATAGAATAAACTAAAGATTTTTGCAAAATTCTCTGACGATTTCCTCATGAAAAGCTGTTGAAATTGCATATTTTTTAGAGTAGAGTCAGCCTGCTATCTATAACGTCTTAGAGCGATTTTGATGAAGGTTGTAGAACTTAGTGGATTGCTGTGCAGCACGTATTTTATCCTGATTTAAGGAAGTGTATTTAAAAACACTTTGTTTTTTATAGTTTCGAGGTTTTAAATGATTCAAGTTACTGTTGAGCCTTTAAAGGGTCTAGAGCACCGTCTAAGTATTGCTTTCCCTAGCGTTCAGATTGAAGATGAAGTTAGAAACAAATTAGTTGATATTGCTAAGAATAGGAATTTCGATGGGTTTCGTAAAGGAAAAGTACCTATTAAGATCGTTTCTAGTATGTATGGTGAAGCAATACGTCAAGATGTTCTGGATCAAACTATGCGACGTTATTTCTTTGAGGCAGTTGAAAAGGAAAAGCTGAATTTAGCTGGAATTCCAAAATTTTCTCCATTAAATAAAGGAGAAGCTTCAACTTTAATTTTTACAGCAACTTTTGAAGTTTACCCGAATATCGATCTTAATGGTTTGGATATGCTGACTTTTGAAAAGCCGTCAGTTCAAGTTAGAGATGAAGATCTTGAGGAGATGATTGAAACGCTACGTAAACAAAAGACTCATTGGATTGATATAGACACTGTTGCTCAAAAAGGTACCCGTGTAGTTATTGATTTTGTTGGTTTGATAAACGGAGAAGCATTTGAAGGTAATAAAACTGAAAATTTTTCTCTAGAGATTGGATCAGGTCATCTGCTTTCTAGTTTTGAGGAGAGTATTATTGGTAAAGTAGCGGGAGAGAGTTTCGAGAGCGAGGTTGTCTTCCCCCCAGAATATCATATAGAAAATCTGCGAGATAAGCGTGCTAAGTTTAGAATTACTCTTAAAAAAGTCAAGATTCCTCAAGTTCCAGAAATTAATGATGAATTTCTAACAAAATTTGGTGTACTTAATGGCGATTTGAATACTTTTCGCATCGAAATTCGTAAAAATATGGAGCGTGAAGTCCGGGAAAGAACTAGGAAACGACTTAAGGATCAAGTTATGGCAGCGCTGATTAATCAAAATCAAGTTGATTTGCCTAGGGCTTTGGTCGATCGAGAGATGAATTTCTTATATCAACAAGCAGTTAAAGTAGGGAGTGCAACTGCTAATATTTTAGATCTTACCCGTAAACAATGTTCTCCTGAATTGTTTGAAGAAAAAGCGAAGTACAAAGTACTTGCTTCTCTTATACTTAATAAAGTTATTAAATATGAAAAGATTAAAGTCGATGATAATAAGGTTCAGTTATTAATTAAAGATTTAGCTGCGGCTTATGAAGAACCGTCAAAAATCGTTACCAGCTTTAATCAAAACGAACAAATGATGAACAGTATACGTGATCTCGCACTTGAGGAACAAGCGATCGACATGATCGTATCTAAAGCAACCGTTGTTGACAAGGAGATAAGTTTTAAGGAGTTAATGCATCTAAAATAAGTTCTATTTTCTATATGCTGCACTTGCTCATGAGTGGGGATTTTTTCAAGAATTAACGAAATTTTCTTCAAATGTGTGTACACTCTAAATCAGGACGAGATGAAAGCTAATGAGGTTTAGCAGATGACAGATAACAGCAAAGAGAGTAGCAGCAAAAAGCTGCTTTGTTGCTCATTCTGTGGTAAAAGCCAGAACGAGGTAAAAAAATTGATTGCAGGTCCCTCCGTTTACATCTGCAATGAGTGTGTTGATCTTTGTAATGATATCATTAGTGAAGAAGTTAAGGGCGTATTACCAAAAAATACTCAAAAATATGAGATATTACCTACTCCAGAAGAGATTCGAGGACATTTAGATGACTACGTGATCGGTCAAGATTATGCAAAGAAAGTATTAGCTGTTGCAGTGTATAATCATTATAAGCGTTTACGTAATATTGGTATGACAGATATAGAGCTAGGTAAAAGCAACATTCTGCTCATAGGTCCTACGGGCAGTGGTAAAACTTTGTTAGCAGAGACTTTAGCACGCTTTTTGGATGTTCCTTTTACTATGGCAGATGCAACAACATTGACTGAAGCGGGTTATGTCGGCGAGGATGTTGAAAACATTATTCAAAAGTTGCTACAAAAGTGTGATTATGATGTAGCAAAAGCCGAACTGGGTATTGTTTATATTGACGAAATCGATAAAATTTCTCGTAAGGCTGAAAATCCTTCTATCACGCGTGATGTTTCTGGAGAGGGTGTACAGCAGGCCTTATTGAAGATTGTTGAAGGTACAGTAGCTTCAGTTCCACCGCAAGGTGGTCGTAAACATCCTCAGCAAGATTTTTTACAAGTTGATACATCTAAAATTTTGTTTATTTGCGGTGGTGCATTTTCCGGCTTGGATCAGGTTATTGAGCAACGTGTAACGACAATTTCAGGTATTGGATTTGGATCTGAAATTCGCTCGAAAGATGAAAATAAAACAGTAGATGAATTACTTTTGCAGGTAGAACCTGACGATTTAGTTAAATATGGTTTAATTCCAGAGTTCATCGGTAGACTTCCTGTCATGACTACTTTGACCGAATTAGATGAAAAAGCTTTAATTGAGATTTTGTGTAAGCCCAAAAATGCACTAACTAAACAGTATATTGCACTTCTTGAACTTGAGAATGTAGAACTTGAGTTTCGGGAGGATGCTTTGTGTGCAGTTGCTAAAAAAGCAATGGATCGTAAAACGGGAGCTCGTGGTTTGCGCTCTATACTGGAGGATGTTTTACTAGAAGTAATGTATAAATTACCTTCTGAAAAAGATGCGAGTAGAGTTGTTATTGACGAAATGGTTATAAATGGTGAGTCTGATCCTTTGGTAATTTATAGCAGCTCAGGTAATCAAGCAGTAGGTGCTGAATGAGTTTCAATAGAGGAAAGAAGGGGGTATTGGGTACCTCCTTTTTTTATCCTTTTGTTGAATCCAGTATATTAATCCCCATGTATAACCTTACTGGTTGTACATAGAATGTAAAGCGAAAGAGAGAAATATATGAACTTGGAATATTCCGAGCGTATCGAGATCCCCGTACTGCCTCTACGTGATGTAGTAGTTTACCCTCATATGGTTATCCCATTGTTTGTTGGTAGAGAAAAATCTATTCATTGTTTAGAAGCAGCAATGGACAGCAACAAGCAAGCTCTCTTAGTTGCTCAAAAAGAAGCTGAAACCGACGAACCTACTCAAGAAGATTTGTTTAGTGTAGGAACAGTTGCCACAATACTGCAATTGTTAAAATTACCGGATGGTACAGTAAAAGTTTTAGTCGAAGGTCAGCAGAGAGCTAAAATTACGCAGTTTAAAGAAAATGATTTTTTTTTAGCAGCTGTAGAACTTCTTCAAACTCCAGAACTTGCAGACAAAGAACAAGAAATAGTTGTGAATAGTGCTATTAATCAGTTTGAAGGTCTTATTAAGTTGAATAAAAAAATCCCTCCTGAGGTACTCACGTCTCTACATGGGATTGATGAAGCAGCTCGTTTAGCGGATACGATAGCAGCACATATGCCTTTAAAGCTTGTAGATAAACAACAAGTACTTGAAATTCTTGATGTAACGGAACGTTTGGAATTTTTAATGGGGCAGATGGAATCAGAAATTGAAATTCTTCAAGCGGAAAAGCGAATTCGTGGACGTGTAAAAAAACAGATGGAAAAATCTCAACGAGAGTACTATTTGAATGAGCAGATCAAGGCGATTCAGAAAGAGCTCGGTGAAATGGATGATGCACCAGACGAATTTGAAAGCTTAAAGAAGAAGATTGAAGAAGCTAAAATGTCAAAGGAAGCACGAGAGAAGACACTTCAAGAATTACAAAAGCTTAAAATGATGTCTCCAATGTCAGCTGAAGCGACAGTTGTTCGTAGTTATATTGATTGGATGGTTAGTGTTCCATGGACTAAACGTTCAAAAGTTAAGAAAAATCTAGTGAAAGCTGAAGAAATTCTCAATGAAGATCATTATGGTCTTAATCGAGTTAAAGAAAGAATTCTCGAATATCTTGCTGTACAAAATCGTGTTAACAAGTTGAAGGGTCCAATACTTTGCCTTGTTGGGCCTCCAGGTGTTGGGAAAACTTCTTTAGGGCGCTCAATTGCTTCCGCAACTGGTCGTAAGTACACGCGAATGGCATTAGGTGGTGTTCGTGATGAAGCAGAAATACGAGGTCATCGGCGTACTTATATTGGTTCACTTCCAGGGAAACTAATTCAGAAAATGTCTAAAGTAGGAGTGAGAAATCCATTATTTCTTCTAGATGAGATTGATAAAATGTCTTCTGATATGCGAGGTGACCCGTCATCAGCCCTTTTAGAAGTGCTTGATCCAGAACAAAATAATGCTTTTAATGATCATTATCTAGAAGTTGATTACGATTTATCTGACATAATGTTTGTTGCAACCTCGAATTCAATGGATGTTCCAGATCCTCTTTTAGACCGAATGGAAGTCATTCGTTTATCTGGATACACTGAGGATGAAAAATTAAATATTGCTAAAAATCATCTTGTTGATAAACAACTGCAACGTAATGGTTTGAAACCTCATGAGATTAAGATTGAAGATTCTGGGATCATCGGTATTATTCGCTATTATACACGTGAGGCGGGTGTACGTGGTTTAGAGCGCGAAATCTCTAAAATTTGCCGTAAAGCAGTAAAAAGTATTCTTTTGAATAAAAATCTGAAGTCTATAGTGGTGAACTTAAATAACTTAAAAGAATATTTAGGCGTTCAACGATATGATTTTGGTAAAATTGATAATAACAATCGTATTGGTCAAGTAACTGGCCTGGCTTGGACGCAGGTCGGCGGTGATTTATTAACTATTGAAACAGAAGCTATGCCGGGTAAAGGCAAGCTTAGTCAAACTGGATCTCTTGGCGATGTGATGCAAGAATCTATTCAGGCAGCTATGACAGTTGTTCGATCTCGTGCAGATAAACTAGGTATTAATAGCGATTTTTATGAAAAACGCGACATTCATGTGCATGTCCCGGAAGGCGCAACTCCAAAAGATGGACCAAGTGCAGGTATTGCAGTGTGTACTGCTCTGGTGTCTAGTTTAACTGGAAATCCAGTTAGGGCTGAAGTAGCTATGACAGGGGAAATTACGTTACGTGGTGAAGTTTTACCAATCGGTGGATTAAAAGAGAAGCTTTTAGCAGCTCGTCGTGGTGGGATTAGCAATGTTTTAATTCCAAAAGATAATGAACGTGATTTGGAAGAAATTCCTGATAATGTAATTGCCGATCTTCAAATTATTCCGGTACGATGGATTGATGAAGTTTTGAACGTAGCACTTGAAAGAGATGCATCAGGTGCTAAATTTAATACTCAAAATGGCAATGCGTAAAACATATAATATAATGTTACAAGGAGGTAACGTATGACTGTTTGGGGGTAAGTAGGTTTTTTTGAAATTTAAACTTGACAGAATTAGGAATTCTATTGCTCATAAAGGGAAATGATGTAGTGAATAAAGTACAATTTATAGAGAAAATTTCAGGCGATGCTAATATTTCTAAAATTGCTTCGGCTCGTGTTTTAGACGCATTTATTGAAGCCATTAGTAAAACCTTACGTACAGGTGATCATGTAGGGTTGGTTGGTTTTGGTACGTTTAGTGTACGTAGTCGTTCGGATCGTGTTGGTCGTAATCCTCAAACTGGTGAAACGATTAAAATTGAAAAGAGAAAAGTACCAATATTTAAAGCTGGTAAAGTGTTTAGAGACTCGTGCAACTAATACCATCATCATTTGATTTATTTCAGCCGATGTGTGCATTTTGTTAGCCAAAGTGCGTTTTTTTCGAGATAAGGAAATAAAACTGTGATGGAGAGTTTTCGTCAGAGTAAAAACAGTGTTGCAGTAAAAGCCATTTTAAGTTTGATAGTTTTTTCCTTTTTGTTTACAGGCTTTGGAAGTTATTGGAATAGTAATAGTGTAAGTTTTGCTGCGAGGGTTGATCGTACTAAAATTACTCTCAATGATTTAGAAAGAGTATATCAAGGCGAGCGCGACCGAATAACATCTCAATTGGGAGATACTTTCGAAAGTTTGTTCTTAGATCCAAAGTATGCTACATCTTTTCGTAGATCAATTTTAGATCGTATGATAAACGATTTATTGCTAGAAAAGTATTCAAAATCATTAGGATTAGCAGTGAATGACTCTGAAATTCATAGAACAATTTTCAATATGGAAGAATTTCAGGACAACGGGAAGTTTGATAAAAAAGTTTACAGAGACACTCTTCGTCGCTCTGGTCTTTCATCAAAAAGTTTTGAGCAACATTTACGTCGAAGCTATTTACTGTATGAACAATTGATTCCAGCTCTTCAAAGTAGTAATTTCATATTAAAGGGAGAAATGGAAGCATATCATCAGCTAATTACCCAGGTTCGTAATATACGTAGGATTACGATACCGATCGAAAACTTTTCCAGCAAAATCTCTTTAGACGATCAGAAGATCGCTGAATATTATAAAGAAAATCCCGATATTTTTACCCAACCTGAGCAGATGAAATTTTCATATGTCGAGCTTTCTTTAGAGTCGTTGAAGAAACAAATTGTAATTAAAAAGAATGAAGCAATGGAGTATTATCAAAAAAACTTGGATAAGTATACTTCAGAAGAACAACGAAAAGTAAGTCAAATTTTTGTTCGAGGTGATAATAGAGAAAAAGCTCAAAAAATTCTTGATAAATTAAATACTGGTACAGATTTTTTCCTTTTAGCTAAAGAAAGCTCTGAGAGTGTCGTTGATACGGAGTTAGGTTGGATTGAGCGTAATGTAATGGATTATGAATTTGAAAAAGCGGCCTTTTCTTTGAAAGAATTAGGAGAAGTATCTGGGCTAGTAAAATCTAATTTTGGTTATCATATCATTAGACTTGACGATATGAAGGGTTCATCGATTCAACCTTATCAGCAGGTTGTTAATCAAATTCGAGAGGATCTAACTGTTCAACAAGCTAATGAAGAATTTTATAAGCTACGAAGCGAGTTAGAAAAGTCTGCATTTGAATCTCCTTATTCTTTGAATGATGCAGCTCAGGCAATAAATCAAAAAGTTTATTCTACTGGTTTTATTTCTCAGAAGGAATATCCAGAAATTTTGAAAAAACCAGGAGTTTTTCAGGCTATAGCAACAAAAGAAGTTAAAGAAGATGGTTTAAATTCGGAAATTATTGAAATTTCTCCAGATCACTTAATTGTTATTCGAGTAGAAGATTTTCATGACCCCATTTTATTGTCATTAGAGACAGTTTCTGATGCAGTTGCTACTCGACTTATTCAAATCAGGTCTGAAGAAGAAGCAGTTAAATTTTCAAAGGAACTTATTATATCTTTGGAATTAGATGATAAGAAGATTTTAGAGAGAAACAATTTAAAATTTTCTCCTATTGAACAAATTGATCGTAACTCATCGTTAGCAGATGTGGTTTTTTCTATGAAAAAACCTGTTGATGGTAGACCTGTCTACTATCAAGATAAGGATTTAAACGGTGATATTATTATCGTTGCGTTATATAATACAGAATCGAAAGCTAACCCTGATTATGATCACGAAATTGCTGCTCAACTTACTAAATTTAACTCAGATCAAGAGATATCTTCTGTCTTAAACGTTTTGCGTAGCAGCGCTGACATTGAATATTATATTTAGATGATAGCTGCATTTACAAATGTTTTTAAATGTTTAAGATTATAAGGATTGTTCTTCATTTCCTTTCGAATCCTCATGGAGAAACACATGCTTTTTGAGAGGACAGTAATTACTATTGACGGACCTAGTGGAGTCGGTAAGGGAACTCTTTGTACTTCTTTAGCCATAAAATTAGGTTTTGACTTGTTGGATTCTGGGGCACTTTATCGTGTCTTAGCTCTCGCTGCAATTCAGCATAAAGTATTAGATGAACGTTCATTTATCTCTTTGGCGATGCACTTAGATGTGAAGTTTCTTTTTGATGAAGGCTTGCTAAAGGTGATTTTTGAAGGAATTGATGTATCGCAAGAGCTAAGGACAGAAAAAATAGGTGTAGTAGCGTCGAAAATTGCCGTGTTGCCGAGAGTTCGTCAGGCTTTGCTAAGTAGGCAACGTGCGTTTGCAAGCAGAAATGCTCTCGTCGCTGATGGTCGTGATATGGGTACTATTGTTTTTCCATCGGCACAATTTAAATTTTTTTTGAACGCAAGTATTAAAGAGCGTGCAAAAAGACGTGTTCAGCAGTTAAAAAAGCGTGGTTTAAGTGTTCAATTTGAGGGTATTTTAAAAGAAATGATAAAAAGGGATTATCGAGATAGTCATCGTTCTGTAGCCCCATTAATTCCTGCTGAGGATGCTTTTTTACTTGATTCCACTTTTATGAGTATCGACGAAGTACTAGAGAAGGCGCTACAATACATTAGAACTAAATTAAATTAAGTAATTATACTTAGTAAAATAACGTTGGTCTCAAGGATGTTATGACTAACTAATTTGACAGGCCATGCGGTAGGATACCCATGGATGTTTAATTCATTGAAGATTAAATAAATGACTGAATCTTTTTCCCAACTCTTTGAAGAGTTTCTAAACGAAACAGAATTTCAACAAGGTAGCATAGTTAAAGCTACTGTAGTAGCTATTAAAAATGACTATGTGCTTGTTGATGCTGGCCTTAAATCTGAATCTGCCATTCCATCGGAGCAATTTAAGAATGCTGCTGGAGAACTCGAAGTGGAAGTTGGCAGCGAAATAGACGTAGCATTAGATGCCGTTGAGGATGGTTTTGGTGAAACTCAACTTTCTCGCGAAAAAGCTAAGCGTCATGAGGCTTGGATTATTCTGGAGAAAGCTTATGAAGAGGCCAAAACTGTTGTAGGTGTTATCAATGGAAAAGTAAAGGGTGGGTTTACCGTTGAATTAAGCAATATACGCGCTTTTCTTCCAGGTTCTCTAGTTGATGTTCGTCCGATTCGAGATACTACTCACTTGGAGAATAGAGAACTAGAATTTAAAGTAATTAAGCTTGATCAAAAACGCAACAATGTTGTCGTTTCTCGCCGAGCGGTTATTGAATCTGAAAATAGTGTTGAACGTGATGAATTTCTGGAAGCTTTACAAGAAGGTTCTGAAGTAAGAGGTATTGTCAAAAATCTTACTGATTACGGTGTCTTTGTGGATCTTGGTGGTGTTGATGGACTTTTACATATTACTGACATGGCCTGGAAACGTGTCAAGCATCCTTCAGAAGTTGTCAACATTGGCGATGAAATACAAGTTAAGGTTTTAAAATTTGATCGTGAACGTACTCGTGTATCACTGGGTCTAAAACAACTTGGTGAAGATCCTTGGGTAGCTATTTCAGAGCGCTATCCATCTTGCCATAGACTTTCAGGTCGCGTTACTAACTTAACTGATTACGGTTGTTTTGTTGAGATCGAAGAAGGGGTTGAAGGTTTAGTGCATGTTTCAGAAATGGATTGGACTAATAAAAATATTCACCCATCTAAAGTTGTTAATGTCGGTGATAGAGTTGAAGTTATGGTTCTTGAAATTGATGAAGAGCGTCGTCGTATTTCTTTAGGTTTAAAACAGTGTAAGATTAATCCATGGAAGTCATTTTCTGACATGCGTAGTAAAGGTGATAAAGTTAGTGGTAAGATTAAGTCCATTACAGATTTTGGTATTTTCATTGGTCTTGATGGAGGTATTGATGGATTGGTTCACTTATCAGATATTTCTTGGAGTGTTCCAGGGGAAGAAGCTGTACGTGGATATAAGAAAGGAGATGAGATTTCTGCGATAGTTTTAGCTGTAGATGCAGATCGTGAGCGTATTTCTTTAGGTATTAAACAAATGGAGAACGATCCATTTAGTGAGTATATTGCAGACAACAAAAAAGGCACTTTAGTAAAAGGCACTATAACTTCAGTTAATGCTAAAGGTGCTACTGTTCGACTTTCTGGAGCTGAAGGTTACATAAGAGCCTCTGAGGTTTCGCGCGATCGCATCGAAGATGTATCCTTGATATTAAATGTTGGTGATAATATTGAAGCAAAATTTATAGGTGCTGATCGTAAAAATCGTATCGTTAATCTCTCAATTAAAGCGAAAGATGAAGCTGAAGAGCAAGAAGTAATGGCGACACTTAAGCAATCTGAGGAAGGGTCGTTTGGCGGGAATGCTATGGCAGATGCATTTAAAGCAGCAAAAAAAGGTGATTGATCTTCTTAATTAAATTTATCTTCTCTAATTGAGGTAGGTGCATTTGCTTAATATTAGGTATTACCAAGAGAAAGATTTCTTTTTTCCTTATTTATATAGATTGGTAGTTTCGGAGAGGAAATCGATGAGGGGAAATTATGACTAAATCTGAGTTGATAGAGCGACTTTGTACTGAGCAAGCTCATTTGTCTGCAAAAGAAATTGAAGATGCAGTAAAAAATATTCTTGAATATATGGCGATCACGCTTGAGAGTGGAGGTAGAATCGAAATTCGTGGTTTCGGAAGTTTTTCGTTGCATTACCGTGAACCACGTATAGGTCGTAATCCGAAAACTGGTGATAAAGTGAAATTGAAAGGAAAATATGTACCTCACTTTAAACCTGGAAAAGAATTGAGAGAACGTGTCAATTTTGCTTAGTTTATCTAGAAAGTATTTTGCAAACAAGTGGCATATTTTTTATATGCCGTTTTTATACTCAGAAAACTTTTAATAGATATGGTTTACAAATGCATTTTCCTGCATAATGATATTCATCATCATTATTATTTCTAATGAGTTATGAAAATTGTAAAAGTACTCCTAATATTTGCTTTGTTCTTTATTGCTCTTGCGTTAGGTTCTCAAAATCGATCGATAGTGACTTTTAATTACCTCTTTTCTAAAAGGGAGTTTCATTTGTCGTTTCTTTTGGGTTTTGTTTTTACAGTAGGTTTTTTGTTGGCTTGCCTCATTTTGGGTTGTTCGCATTTGAAATCTCAATTTCGAATTAGAAAATTAAGTAAGCAATTGAAAAAAATTGCTATTAATAAAAATTCCTACAAAGTAAGGGTATAAGTAAAGAACGAACGGCAGATTGAAATGCTTGAAATACTTTTCTTGTTATTGCCTGTTGCTGCTGTTTATGGGTGGTACATGGGTAATCAAAGTGCCCAGCAAGATAAGCAGGAACACTCAAATCAAATTGCTCGTCAGTACGTTACCGGTTTAAATTTAATTTTTTCTAAAGAGTCGGACAAGGCGATTGATCACTTTATCGAATTATTGAAAGTTAACGATGAAACGATTGACACTCATTTGGCATTAGGAAATTTGTTTCGCTCTCGCGGTGAGGTAGATCGAGCTATTCATATACACCAAAACTTAATTTCACACTCTAGTTTAAGTATTAACCAAAAAAATCTAGCACTTCAACAACTAGCTAAGGATTATATGGTATCGGGTTTTTTAGACAGGGCAGAAAAAATATTCCAACAATTATCAAAAGAACCCGATTATGAAGAAACTTCGCTGAAGCAACTTGTGGCAATACATCAGCAAACTCGTGAGTGGAGTAAAGCAATTCAGTATGCTAGTTTGCTTACTAAATTAGGTCAAAAGAAAGTGCATTCTACAATTGCTCATTTCTGGTGCGAGCTTGCTGAACAAGAAAAAACTGAGGAATGTATTGCTAAATCAATTCAGTACTTTCAACGTGCTCTTTCTGAAGATCCTAAATGTGTTAGGGCCAGCATTTCTTTGGGTAGATTGTTCTTAGAACTTAAGGATTATCGAAAAGCAATGGAATACTTGAAAAGGATCCTAGAGCAAGATGTAGATTTTGTCGTGGATATGCTTCCTGCTTTGGCAGATTGCTATCGCCATTTGGGTCAGGAGAATGATTTAGTTGTATTTTTACGTGAATGTATTGCAAGAAAAGCAGGTGTATCAGCTGTGTTAATGTTATCACAATTATTAGCTAAGCATGAGGATATCGGAGCAGCCAAAGATTTATTAACATCTCAATTAATAGCAAATCCAACCATAAAGGGTTTTTATAGATTAATGGATTACCATCTAGAAACTATAGAGGAAGGTCGACTAAAGGAAAGCTTTAATACTTTGCACAAATTGCTTGCTGAACAGTTAAAAGTTAAGCCCCATTATTGTTGTAGAAGGTGTGGTTTTTCCACTCGCTCTATATATTGGCATTGTCCTTCCTGCAAAGGTTGGGGTACTATCAAGCATATTCGTGGTTTAGACGGAGAATAAAATACTAATAGATTGCTTTTCAATAGAAAATGATTAGGAAAATAAAATGAATGACCCAAAAGTGATCGTTGCACTAGATTATAGTAATCAAATAGATGCATTGACTTTTGTCGACAAAATTGATCCACTTTCTTGTCGATTAAAAGTGGGTAAAGAGATGTTTACATTATTTGGCCCTGATTTCGTTCGTAAATTACATAAGCTTGGCTTCTCAGTTTTTTTAGATCTGAAATTTCATGATATTCCTAAGACATGTTCTAGGTCGGTCAGAGCAGCAGCTGAACTTGGAGTTTGGATGGTAAATATTCATGCAAGTGGTGGAGAGCGTATGATGACCGAATCTCGTAAAATTTTAGAGCCTTATGGAAAACAGCGTCCATGGTTAGTAGGAGTAACTGTACTGACTAGTATGGAACAGTGCGACTTAAGTGATGTTGGGTTAGATATTTTGCTACAAGATCAGGTTGCTTTGCTAGCCAAACTTACTCTAAATTCAGGTTTAGATGGTGTTGTGTGCGCAGCACAAGAAGTTAGCACAATTAAGGATGAGTTAGATCATCAAGAATTCAAATTTATTACACCTGGTATTCGCCTTCCTAAAAATTCGTTAGATGATCAAAAAAGAGCTACAACACCTACGGAAGCAATTAAATTTGGCTCAAATTATTTAGTGATAGGCCGTCCTATTACTCAAGCGAGTAAACCAGAAAAAGTTTTAGCTGAAATTAACAGGAAACTTCTTGTAAAACACAGTTAATTGTTCTAAATAAAAGGATTTTTTTACCATTTTTTTTTCTGACCAAAAAGAGCTTCCATATCAGACTGACGTTCTTTTATTTCGACTTCTGGCATTCCTTTCACTTTTTTTTCTGAATGTTTTTCTTTTAATTCACTAAACATAATTTGTAGTTTTTTACGGGCTTGATTTGAGTAAGTGTCATTTTTGGAATTAAGTGTATCGAGAGCCTTTGTGATCAATTGAATTGCTGTTTCTGCTTGACCATGAATGATGGCAGTATGTGTTCGTTTAATTATATTTTCAATGCTAATACGCGTTTGGATCGTTTCTAGCCTAGTATTTTCAATGAGGTAATCTCGAGTTTGTAATCGACCTTTATTATTTTCATTTCGAATGACATCACGCAAACGCTTAACTAATTTTAACATAATAATTGCTTGCTTATCATTAGTTGGATTTTTAAATGAAGTGCTTTCAACATTTTCTTTTTCATCTTTTAGTTGAGAAATTTGCTGCATTATATTTTCAATATGCTGAATTAATTCTTTATTTTTCGGATCTAGAGTAAGCATGTTTTGTAGTGCGTAAAGAATACGTTTGTTTAAACAAATCAGAAGTTTTTTACTAAATGGGATATAATGAGAATTCCCGATAAGATCTTCAGTCGAGTTAATAATTGCAGTATAACGGGTAGATTTTTGCTTTTTTACTACTTCTGACCTCACTTTATGTTGAAGCATAACGCTATAGCTCAATAATAGTACTAACAAAATAGCTACAAGAGTAATAATTAATCCAATATTCATAAGTTCCGATCTTTAGATGTTAGTGGTTGATTTTTTTCTATTGTTAATTGCGCACTTTAGATTGCATGCTATCATCTGATTATTAACTACAAATTGCAATCAGCCTGGACAAGTTCCAAACCCATTAAATAATATACTCCTTAATTCGAGAAAGAAAATTGCCTCTCTATCTAAAACGCTTGTGATTATGGTTGATTAGAGATTAAAGTGAATTTACAGAAGTTAAAGTATGTATGTTTCTGCATTTGAATAATAAACCATAACTTGAACTTTTTAGCTGCTGCAAGAATTTTTACTTTGTAGATTAGAAATTAGTACGTGAATTCCTTCTATGACAGGAATGAGCAATAGAATGATTTAGGAATTTTTTAGTCATGAAAATATTATTCGTTTTTTTATTTATTGGCTTTTTTGTTTTTGCTACGCCTAAAAATGACTTAAGTACTCGACTATTGCTAATTGATGGATTTAGCGTGGACTTTTTTCAACGAGTGATAAGTCCAGATGGAGACATTGTTATGAAGGGAGAAGGAACTCTAGAAGTAGCTTCTCCAAACCTATTTCGTTGGAATAGCCTACTTCCTGATGAGAATACGCTACTATTTGACGGTAAAAATTTGTGGTACTATAGTCCTGCGCTCTCTCAAGTAAGCATTTTAGGGAAAGAACAAATAGAAGAGAGAACTTTATTTTCTTTTTTTACAGGTGATTTAATACGTACTTTAGGGAATTATGATGTAATTAATGTGGGGGATCATTTTACTTTGATTCCAAATAAAACTAATTTGGATCAAAGCCATTTTGAAGTTTGTATTGATGAGGGAGGTGTAATGAAAAATTTTAATATTATCGAAGAAGATGGGCAAAAAATTTTGTTTAATTTAGAAAATTTTAATTTAAATAAACCAAATAGTGATAGATTTACATTTGTAATTCCTAAAGGAGTTGAGGTTGACGATCAGAGAAACTCGACTGAGGAACTCACAAAAGTCTAATGCTTTATATATATCGGAAATTGCGCCCTTTCGTTAGTCCAATAACGCAGGAATTATTCACATGCTAGATCCTAAACTTTTTCGTAACGAATTAAACGAAACGGCGGTAAAGTTGGCTCGTCGTGGTTTTGAGCTAGATATAAAAACGATACGAAAACTTGAAGAAAAACGTAAACAGATTCAAAGTGATGTTGAAAATTTTCGTTTTGCTCGCAATTCGATTTCTAAAAAAATTGCTAAAAAGATAGAGATTGGTGTTCATGCTCAGGAAAGTTATCAAGAAGCTAAAAAGCAAATTTCTGTACTGGATAGAGATCTAGAAAAAAAGCAAGCTATGTTGGTGAAAGTACAAAATGAACTAGAAGAAATTATGCTTTCTGTTCCGAATTTGCCTGATAATTCTGTACCCAGTGGCCGAAGTGAAAATGATAATGTTGAAGTTTTTTATTGGGGTAAACCCAAGTTTAATACTTTCAAAGTAAAAGATCACGTTGATCTTGGAGAGAGGTATAATAGAATTGATTTTGCAAGCGCAACTAAAATTTCAGGTGCTCGCTTTGTTGTTATGAGGGGGCAGTTTGCCCGATTACATCGTGCTGTTGCTCAATTTATGCTTGATTTACACACTACAAAACATGGATACGAAGAGGTATATGTCCCTTACTTAGTTAATTCTGATAGTTTATTTGGTACTGGCCAGCTTCCCAAATTTAACAAAGAGTTGTTTCATGCTGAGACTGAAGGCAAAAATAACAAAAATTCACGTAGATTATCTCTTATTCCGACAGCTGAAGTTTCAGTTACGAACATAGTTCGCGATAGTATCATTGATGAAATAGAACTTCCTATAAAAATGACCGCTCATACGCCATGTTTTCGCTCTGAGGCTGGTTCTTATGGTCGCGATACTCGTGGTCTCATTCGTATGCATCAATTTGATAAAGTAGAGTTGGTTCAAATCACTCAACCTGAAAATTCAATGGATGCACTTGAAGAATTGACCAATCATGCTGAAAAAGTGCTACAACTTCTAGAGTTACCTTATCGTAAAATAGTTCTATGTGCTGGAGATATGGGATTTAGTGTTTGTAAAACTTATGATTTAGAAGTGTGGATTCCTGCACAAAAGACTTACCGCGAAGTTTCATCTTGCTCAAACGCTTGGGATTTTCAAGCACGTCGCATGAAAACACGTTTCCGACGAAAGGGAAAAAAGACAGAGCTGGTTCATACACTCAACGGATCCGGTTTAGCAGTCGGCCGTACTATGGTTTCTATTTTAGAAAACAACCAAAAATCAGATGGATCCATCGCCATTCCAGAAGCTTTACAAAGTTACATGGGTGGAGAGACTCTCATCGGCTAACTCAGCTAACTTTAATAAAGTCATAGAAACAAGAAATATGGTGCCTCGGGCCGGACTTGAACCGGCACAGCGCAAGCGCCGAGGGATTTTAAGTCCCTTGTGTCTACCTATTCCACCACCAAGGCACAACAGCTACCTGATAAATAAATGCATCACTAAAAAATATTTATTGTAGAATTTAGGAAAATTGGAGGCGTGTCCCGGATTTGAACCGAGGTCCACGGATTTGCAATCCGCTGCATAACCACTCTGCTAACACGCCACTGTTCGTATCTCCCTACAGCAGCACGTATTCTACGGATTCATTTAGATGAGTCAAGATTTTTCTGAAATTGCTCAAACGAGTGAAGCTTTCTTAAAAAAGAAGCAGGTATTCTCAATACTATTCATGATAGTATGACTTCTCGTTTAGATGAATATTTCGTTTTAAACAAAAAATATCTAAATATAAATGCTTTTATCATATAAACTCTCTAGAAAATATTTTGGTGTTTTTAGAATTTGAATATTCTATGTAGATTGCCTCTTTAAACATCTTTACATATGGAAGTTATTATCAGATGAAGAAAAAGATGATGCAATGTCTAAAAGATATCATTGCTAGTGCSTTTATTGATGTTAAAACTGCGGATTCGCTATTTTTACTTGATAAAATACGTGTGCAGTATCTGGGTAAAAAAGGTGAACTAACTGTTCAACTTCGGACTTTAAGCCAATTTCCAGTCGAAGAGCGTTCTATTGTTGCTCGTGCAGTTAATCAAGCGAAAAAAGAGATTCAACAAGCCATTTTAAGTCGAAAAAAAGTTTTGGAATATTCTGAGCTTCAAGAAAGGTTAGCAATCGATAAAATTGATGTAACCTTGCCAGGAAGACGAATTGAAAACGGTAATTTACATCCTATCACTCACGTTATTGATCGTATTGAAGATTTTTTTACTGGTTTAGGTTTTAACGTTGAGTTAGGTCCAGAAATCGAAGATACTTTTCACAATTTTGATGCATTAAACATTCCGCGAAACCATCCTGCTCGAACTGATCATGATACTTTTTTCTTCGATTCAACTTTGATGTTACGTACTCATACATCTGGTGTTCAGATTCGCACTATGAAAAAAGGTAGCCCTCCATTTTGTTTTATTGTTCCTGGTCGCGTATATCGTAACGATTGTGATTCAACCCACACACCAATGTTTCATCAAGTAGAAGGGGTTTTGGTTGATCAAAACGTAAGCTTTGCACAATTAAAAGGTATTTTAAGTAATTTTTTATTATATTTTTTTGGAAAAGAAGTTGAAGTACGTTTTCGTTCATCTTATTTTCCATTTACAGAACCTTCAGCTGAAGTAGATGTGAAGGACAAAGATGGAAAGTGGTTAGAAGTCTTAGGTTGTGGTATGGTTCATCCAAATGTGTTTCGTAGTGTAAATATTGATTCCGAAAAATACTCTGGTTTTGCTTTCGGAATTGGTGTTGAACGTCTAGCAATGCTTTCTTATGGCGTAAATGATTTACGTTTATTTTTTCAGAACGATCTACGTTTTCTGAAACAGTTCAAGTGATTTAAAGGTAGAACACAATGAAATTTAGTGAATCATGGCTTCGCGAATGGGTTAATCCTTCAATTTCTACCTCTGAACTTACTCATCAAATGACTATGGCAGGTATAGAGGTCAGAAATATTTCTTCTGTAGGTAAAAAATTTACTCGTGTAAAAGTAGGTCAAATTATTGAATGTGTGCAACATCCAAATGCTGATCGATTATATCTCACTAAAGTAGACGTTGATGGCAAAGAGGATTTAGATATTATCTGCGGAGCTTCAAATTGTCGTCAAGGAATCAAGGTTGCAGTAGCAACGATTGGTGCTGTACTACCAGATAATGTCAAGATTAAGAAAGCAAAATTACGTGGTCAATTCTCTTATGGTATGCTCTGTTCATTCATCGAGTTAGGTATTGATGACTACGTAGGAGAGGATATTATTGAATTGCCTGAACATGCTCCAATAGGTAGCGATTTTTATGAATTCTTTAATTTGAATGATGTAAGTATCGATCTAGATCTGACAGCAAATCGTGCGGACTGTTTTAGTATTCGTGGGCTTGCACGTGAAGTTGCCGCTCTTAATTGTACAGACATTGTTAAACCTGACTTTCAGGCTGCTAAGATTGATATAAATCATCTTTTTTCTGTAGAAGTCAGGGTTCCCGAAGCATGTCCTCATTATCTTTGTCGTGTAGTTAAGGGTTTGAATATTGGAGCTACAGTACCACTTTGGATGAAAGAAAAACTCCGCCGTTCTGGAATCAACTCCATTAACCCTGTAGTTGATGTAACAAATTATGTACTTTTAGAGCAAGGGCAACCAGTGTACGCGTTGGATTCAGCTAAAATAGAAGGTAAGATTATTGTTCGTATGGCAAGACAAGGAGAGAAACTGATTCTTCTCGACGGAAAAGAACGCATACTAAACTCAGATACTTTGGTCACTTCAGATGCTAACAAAGTACTTTCGATTGCAGGAATTTTTGGAGGAGAAAGCGCAAATGTTAACCTTGAGACTAAAGATGTCTTGCTTGAGTGCGCATTTTTTACTCCAGAATTTATTTGTGGTCGCGCACGGAGTTACGGGCTACAAACTAATTCTTCAGTACGTTTCGAGCGTGGTGTAGACTATGAGTTGCAAATGACTGCAATGGAGCGTGCTACTCAACTTTTAGTGGATATTTGCGGTGGAGAAGTTGCACCGGTTGTTTCTGTAAAAGCCGCAATAAGCTTACCTAAAAGAGTCATGCTTGAATTGCGTCGTTCTAAGTTAAACGCACTACTCGGACATCATATTTCAGATTCTGATGTAACAAAAATCTTACAAGGTCTTGATTTTTTCATTGAAAAAAGAGAGAGTAACTGGTTGGTAAAAACTCCGACATGGCGCTTTGATATCGCTATTGAGGAAGATCTTATAGAAGAAATTGCCCGCATCTATGGTTATGACAATATTCCAAATAAATATCCTGTAGTTTCTCTTAAAAGAAATGAACCTAGAAGAAAAAATCAATCACTTAGACGTGTTCGCGATCTTTTAGTAGATCTTGGTTATTGCGAAGCTATTACATATAGTTTTGTTGAGCCAAAACAACAAAGATTGATTGTTCCTCAGATTAAACCGCTAAAATTACCCTATCCTATTTCTGTAGATATGTCTGTAATGCGTCTCGGCCTAATCCAAGGTTTGCTAAATAGTGCTGTTTATAATCAAAAACGTCAACAGAAACGAATTTATCTTTTCGAATATGGATTGTGTTTTGCCCCATGTATATCTTCAGAAAATGGGATTCGGCAAGAACCAATGCTTGCTGCTATCATTGTTGGTACTCTAACTGAAGATCACTGGGCTGTTGAGTCTAAAAAAGTAGATTTTTTTGATCTAAAAGGTCATTTAGAGTCTATTTTAAACTTATCTATGAATGAAAAGTCATATGACTTCAGGAAAGAGGAGCATCCTGCACTTCATCCTAATCAGTCTGCATCAATTCTTGTAGATGGGGAAAAGGTAGGTATTATTGGTATAATCAATCCGAAGCTAGAATGCTATTTTGAATTTAATAGTCCTCCTGTTATTTTTGAAATTAAGTGTTCTGCACTTGATAAGCGTACTGTTTCTAACTCAGTAACAATATCTAAATTCCCTTTTAATCGCCGTGATATCTCAGTACTTGTTGACGAGGAAGTTGCTTGTAGCGATGTTATCAATGCATGTTTAGAAGTGGGAGGAGAGCTTTTAAAAGATGCAAAATTATTTGATGTATACGTTGACAATAGTCTTGAAGTAGGAAAGAAAAGCTTAGCAATTGCTTTAATACTGCAATCTTCATCGCATACCTTAAAAGAATCGGATATTAATCTTGTTGTCAAAAAAATTGTTCTTTATATATCCGAGAAATTTCGTGCGTCTCTTCGTGGCTAGAAAATTTTTTGCGCTGATTTTATGGATGAATTCTTTCAATATATAAGAAAAACAATAGGAAACTTTTAAGAAAACTGGAAGGTTTAGTGTACACTGGTTGTATGTCTTATGTCCGTAAAAAATAAAAATAGAGCTTTTAGGAGAGAGTATGGCGCTTACAAAGGCTGAATTAGCTGAAAATTTGTTTGAAACATTTGGATATAGTAAACGAGATGCCAAAGAAACAGTCGAGATATTTTTTGAGGAAATTCGTAAAGCTTTAGAAAATGGTGAGCAGGTAAAGTTGTCTGGTTTTGGCAACCTTGAACTACGTGATAAAAATGAGCGCCCAGGACGCAATCCAAAAACAGGAAAAGATATCCCTATTTCTGCACGAAGAGTGGTTACATTTCGTCCTGGACAAAAGCTAAAGGCTCGTGTTGAAAAATTAGTTAAATGATTCATTTAATAGTTAAATTTAACTCTTATTCCATTCAATTGCTGCGTATAGCTGAACGTATTTGCGTATTGTTTGCTTGTTAGTTGGATGTTTTAGAGGATGTAGAAATTTTGTAAAGCAAGGAGCGAGGTTATACTGTTGTTCTAGTAGTTTGTTTAGTTGAGAACAACTTTTATGTAGATGAATTCCCTGAATATTGTAATCTTTTATTGAATCTGGAAACTTTCCGGTCCACCAATGGATAAACTCACGACTTTTTCTACTTCGGTTGAACCAGTGGTCTATGAATAGCAATAGTATATCATTGGGTTGAATTGCAAAAGCATATTCGGATTGCCATTCCTCGATGTCTTTGATCAGTTTATTTTTATATACTTTGCCTGTGCTTACCATATGTGGAGTGAGAATCCATATCGTCCCAATGGCCGAAGTAACTCGGTAACGATTACTTACCAAATCTATTTTTTTTTTCGATTCTAAAAGTTGAGCACATTCGGAAGCATAACCTAATTTGCTAAATGTTTTCTTTAGTCTACTTGAAAAAGCTAATCCAAAATAATTTTTTTCCATTCTTTGATTATGCAAAGTAGGGTACCGATCCTTACATAGGGATAAACAGTCACCCTGAAAGTTATTCACACTTTGGATTAACACATCTAACAACAATTCATACTTTCCATAGAACATTAAAAAATATTTCAAGAGACCAATGAAAATACACTTATACACCTATCATAGTTAGATCATATTTACAAGAATTAGTGTTGTTTAAGACAATGTCATACACCTATTTGAATTCAATAAACCTAGATTTTATCTCTTTAACTATATGCAAGCATATCTTGATTATAGTTGTGACACTGACACGGTATTATCTAATTTTTTATCTTCAATTGTACAGGCTCTCTCGCTAACTTGGTTTTCGTGATATAAAAAATATGGAAATATTCGAATGGTGCTTCTAGGTATTCTAAATGTTGGTAAATCAGCTATTATCAATACATTGGCTGCCCGTTCTGTTGTTATTTTTGTTTGTAAGAAACTGGCAAGAACCCATCAGCAAGGTATTCATTTAAAATGATATCGTTTTGTTGGATACTCTAGAAATTTTTTGTAGAAAAATTTAAAGTCTACATACTACTTTCCACTTGATTAATACCGGTACTGTGAAAGATGAATCCATCTTATTATAGTAGCAGTTGCATTTTACACTGTTCCATATCTTGCTAAACAGTATCCTCGAAAACTTCAAAAATGTTATCAATCAAATTGAATATTTTTCTAAGTCTAGTGTTAAGTTGATAGAAAAAATCGCGCGAAAACGAGGGGCATCTTACATTGGTGGAAAGGTTGATTTGCATGAAGTATCTAGGATTTTATTGCATGAATTACACGATGGTATTTTAGGAAAAATCACTTTGGACATACCTAAAATGATTAAACAAGAATCGGTTAAATTAGAAAAAACATATCCAATAAATCTTTAAATCATATTTTTATAAAAAAATGTGATTTAAATAAAAGATATGACAAGATTTCAAAAAGAAAAATATTAAATTTATGTATTCTAGATTCGTACTTTTTAAAAATGAATTTTTGTCCAAACTCTGACATTTTCAGGAACTAATCGTGTTATCAATCTTTGATATTTACAAAATTGGTATTGGGCCCTCTAGTTCTCATACTAATGGACCAATGATTGCGGGTTATCGCTTTTCTCGTCTTATTGCTCCTTTGATAACTAAAGTGAATCGTATTCAAGTAGATTTATACGGTTCTCTTTCTTTAACAGGCAAAGGTCATCATACTGACAGGGCAGTCATTTTAGGTTTGCTAGGAAATAAACCAGATACCATAAAAATTAGTGATATACATAGTATTCTTCAAAGTGTTATTAATTATGAAAAATTAACTTTATTAGGTACTCACTCTATTGATTTTGCATATAAATCTGATATCCTCTTCCATTCTGATAGTCTGCCATTGCATGAAAACGGTATGACCATTGCTGCTTATGATTCTTTAGGATCTCAGCTTGTACTTGAAACTTACTATTCGAGCGGTGGGGGTTTTATAGTAACCGCTAAAGAATTAGAGGAAGGCGATGGTGAAGCTAGGGTTAGTGTGGAATTTCCATTTACTTCTGCTAATGAAATGCTGCTTCAGGCAAAAAAACACAATTTAAGCTTAGCTGAAATGATATTGAGAAATGAATTAGCCTTTAATTCAGAGGAGTCTATTGATAAAAAAGCTAATGAGATTTGGCAAACTATGTTGTTGTGTATGGAAAGAGGGTTTAAAACAGAGGGTATTTTAGAAGGTGGGTTGAATGTTAGTCGCCGTGCCCCACATTTACTTAAAAACCTGAGGGCTAACACATCGTTTGAAAATGATCCAATATTAATTATGGATTGGGTTAATCTTTTTGCTTTTGCAGTAAGTGAAGAAAATGCTGCTGGTGGACAGATTGTTACTTCACCAACCAACGGTGCAGCTGGTGTAATTCCTGCGGTACTAATGTATTATAACAAGTTTATTAAAGAGCTCAGTATACAGCAGATAAAAGATTTTCTAGCTGTATCTGCAGCTATTGGAATTTTATATAAAACTAACGCTTCTATTAGTGGCGCAGAGGTGGGTTGTCAAGGTGAAGTAGGTGTTTCTTCTTCTATGGCTGCAGCTAGTCTGACTGCTCTAAGAGGTGGGAACAATACTCAAATGTGTATTGCGGCTGAAATTGCAATGGAACACTCACTTGGTATGACATGTGACCCTATTAATGGCTTGGTTCAAGTACCTTGTATCGAACGTAATGCAATGGGAGCAATAAAAGCAATAAACGCTTCAGGCATGGCGTTAAAACGTAGTAACAAATGTTTGATTTCCCTCGATGAGATCATAGAAATTATGTATCAGACTGGAAGGGATATGAACAAAAAGTATCGCGAAACATCACTTGGAGGTTTAGCGTCTATTTACTTAGCTCCTCCCTGTGAGTAGTGCTTTCTAATTATCTCTATCATGTTAGTTAGTAAGATTAAAGAATTTAATTCTATCACCAATATTTACATTGGAATATGTTTGACTGTTCGTGATATAATTCCATCTAGTTTGGATTTTGATATTTAGGAGCGTTTCTTCGTAATCATCAATAACGTTGGGTTTAACGCTGATGTTTTTCTAATGTTGTTTTGTTCACTTTAAAAGTTTTAAGTTAAAATGAAAGCCGAATTATACAAAGATTTTAAATTTGAAGCTGCTCATTATTTGCCAAATGTTCCTGCAGGTCATAAGTGTAGTCGTTTGCATGGACATTCTTTTTTAGTGCGACTTTATATTCTAGGTGAAGTTGATCCTAATACTGGCTGGGTACTGGATTTTGATGACATTAGTACCGCTTTCAAGGCAGTTTATGATCGTTTAGATCATCGTTATTTAAATGAAATTAAAGGGCTGGAAAATCCGACAAGCGAAGTGCTTGCAAAATGGATCTGGCAGGAGTTAAAATCGACCCTTCCTCTATTAAATAAAGTAGAAATCAAAGAAACTTGTACAGCAAATTGCACTTATTGGGGTGAATGATACTTAAACTAATAGCCGAGATCTAAGCATATAACACAACTGCGAAATAAAAAAGCAATATCGTTTTATTTAAAGCGTAACTACGGTAAAACATTGGATGTGAATCTAAGAAAATTGATTTTTTTTAAAAAACAGGTTTCTAGACTTATCCAGAATTAACTAACGTGTTGGATTTTTCAAGTTCTAAATGGAATTGTACTACCAGTGATAACTAAAGTTTTATGGTCGGACCCGCAATTTTAGTAATTGACGATATCAAAATAAATCGTATGATCATTAACCAGATGCTTAAGAAATTGCATCTCTCTGCTAATTTTCAGAAAAATGGGATAGAAGCAATAAAAGCGGTAAAAAATCGTCAATATGACCTAATATTTATGGATTGCAGAATGCCGAAAATGGATGGATTTAGGGCAACATGCCATATACGAAAACAGGGCTGTAAAGTTCCTATTATTGCACTGACAGCATGTAGTACATCAGAAGAGTACAAGAGATGCATCAGATCTGGAATGGACGATGTTTTAGTTAAACCTTATACGGTAGATAATTTAGAAAATATGATTAACAAATGGAGCTAGTTTTTTTAAATACTCACTAAAACTTTCAGCAAGATGTGTTTAGCGTTGTACTTTGATTATTTGAAGTAAAAATTACATCATTTTGTTACAGATCAAGATCTGAATCTGCGATTCATGCTGTTTTCGGATTGGAGATCCAGCTATACGTTGTATAGCTCAACTATAGAATTAACTTCAGTCCCTCTAAATTAATAGATTACATAAAAAGTAATCCAACGTGTTATCAATAAAGATAAATTGAATATACAAGTGACTTGAAGAGGACAGTCATTGAACTCTTATCGAAATAAGCAGAATATCGAACTAACTGTAGATGTATCCAAGTGGAACAGAATTAAGGTAGCTTTAAAGTTTAAATATTAATTTGTTACTTTGGATAGCAAGTCAATATTAAAATAAATTGCTTCATCCTCTCCTTGATAGAGAAGTGATATCCTAGGAAAACAAAGGAATTGTGCATGATGGTGCCTAGTATGACGGTAATTCGAAAGCAAGATGTGATTAAAAGTATAGCTGAAGCACTTCAGTATATCTCTTACTATCATCCACTAGATTTTCTCCAATCTCTAGAAAAAGCCTACCATAGAGAAGAGAGTCAAGCAGCTAAGGATGCTATTGCTCAGATTTTAATCAACTCACGTATGTCTGCTGAAGGTCATAGACCTATATGTCAAGATACAGGAATTGTTGTTTGTTTTGTTAAAATCGGTATGAAGGTTCTATGGGACTCAACTGATCTGACTGTGCAAGAAATGGTTGATGAGGGTGTTCGTCAAGCCTATCGGAACCCAAGCAACCCATTGCGTCCCTCTATTTTGATGGATCCTGTAGATAAGCGTATTAATACTAAGGACAATACTCCTGCCATCGTCCATATTGATATGGTTCAAGGTAATAAGATCGACATTTATATTTCAGCAAAAGGAGGAGGATCTGAAAATAAAACTCAAATGGTTATGCTTAATCCTTCTGATGATATAGCAGATTGGGTAGAAAGAACGTTGCCGTTAATGGGTGCTGGTTGGTGTCCACCAGGTATTATTGGAATAGGTATTGGCGGTACAGCGGAAAAAGCAGCAATATTGGCAAAAGAAGTCTTAATGGAACATATTGATATTCAAGATCTTATAGATCGTGGACCAAAAAATAAAGAAGAAGAATTACGTTTAGATATTTTTAATCGAGTTAATCTGTTAGGTATTGGAGCACAAGGTCTCGGTGGTTTAACAACTGTTGTTGATGTAAAAATTAAAACAACACCAACTCATGCTGCTTCAAAACCTGTTTGTTTAGTACCAAATTGTGCAGCAACTCGCCATATTCATTTTACCTTAGATGGAAATGGTCCGGCTGATTTTAAAGTACCTAGGTTGGCAGATTGGCCAAAAATTACTTGGAAAGCGGAAAAAAGCGCTCATCGTATCAATCTTGATAATGTTAGCAAAGAAGAAGTTCAGAAATGGAAAACAGGAGAAACTCTTTTGCTTTCCGGAAAAATATTTACAGGTCGTGATGCTGCTCATAAGCGTTTGCAGAACATGCTGGAAAGTGGTGAAAGTTTACCTAAAGGTGTTGATTTAAAAGGTAAGTTTATCTATTACGTTGGGCCTATTGATCCTGTAGGAGACGAAGTTGTAGGTCCAGCAGGTCCTACAACTTCTACTCGCATGGATAAATTTACCGGTATGATGTTAGAAAAAATGGGTATTGCAGGAATGATTGGTAAAGCAGAACGCAGCTTCGAAACTATAGAATTGATTAAAAGCTATAAAGCAGTTTACTTAATGGCAGTAGGTGGCGCAGCTTACCTTGTATCAAAAGCAGTTAAAAAAGCACGCATGGTTGCATTTCAAGATCTAGGCATGGAAGCAATTTACGAATTTGAAGTTGAAGATATGCCGGTAACTGTAGCTGTTGATTCAAATGGTGTAAACATCCATCAAGTAGGCCCTGATACTTGGAAGATTCGGATCTCTAAAAGCTAAAACAACCTATGATATGAATAGATGGATAATGGAGTGAAACATATTATTTTTTGATCCTTAAAGCATTCCTGTCTGACATGGATAA
>NZ_JGVK01000032.1 GCF_000731795.2 Candidatus Photodesmus blepharonis
AAAAAAATGGAATGAGAACGGTGTTTCTTAAGAAAGATGACTTGATTAGCGTAACATTACGCACCTAAAAGCATGATCGTCTATAATTCACTGAGAGTTTAATATCTTTAAAATTGTGTAGCTATTTTCTCGTTTGGTTATTGAGCTATGTCTTAAATTCAGTATTAAAAAATGAAGATATCTAATTTTTTAGAGTTACTAAGGTGCTTTGTTTTTTGTTGCTAGTTTTAAAGTGCTATATTATATAAGTTGCTTAATCGTGTAGTTGGATTTAAATATTGAAAATTGTTCAATTTATCCCCATGCTTGGGAGTGGTCGTCTTTGATCGTTAGTAAATACTAAAAATCAGAATTCGAGTGAGTAAAGGTATGGTAGAAGTGCGAGCTAGAGTTGATCTAAAGGTAGGTACTAGGAGTGATATTAATGCTGAAATTTTGTCTTTTAGCGGACTAAAGAGTCAAAAAGAGCATATAGCAGTAATTTTTAAACAAGCCGATCTACGAAACAAGGCTCCTTTGGTACGCATGCATTCAGAATGTTTAACCGGTGATGTTTTTCATTCTTCTCGTTGTGATTGTGGGGAACAATTAGAGGAAACTATTAATAAAATGAGTAAATATGGAGGAATTATTCTATATTTGCGTCAAGAAGGAAGAGGAATTGGTTTATATAACAAGATTGATGCTTATCGATTACAAAGTCAAGGAATGAATACCTATGAAGCAAATAATCATTTGGGTTTTGGTGATGACCTACGCGATTTTACTGAAGCTGCACAAATGCTTAAGGCATTGAATGTTAAGCAAATTCATTTGGTTACTAACAATCCTAAAAAAGTTCGAGAATTAAAAGAAAATGGCATTGCAATCGACGAAGTTGTTAATACTTCTGTGCATGTTAAATCTGGTAATCAAGGCTATTTAAAAGCTAAAATATCTCATGGAAAACACAACTTAAAACTCTAAGAAACAGCTACGATATTTGTTCATCAGTCGATTTGAGTGTGTTTTATAGTGTTACAAGTATTTTTGTTAAGGTTTAGGAAAAAAAGATGTCCATAAAGTATCGCGTCGTTCCAGTTACTTCTTTTTCTCAAAATTGTTCAATTGTTTGGTGTGATGAAACTATGGAAGGGATAGTTATTGATCCTGGTGGAAATGTGGAAAAATTGAGTGTTTTAATTCAAAAGTTGCAAGTTAATGTGCTTTATTTGACGCTTACTCACGGTCATCTGGATCATGTTGGTGGAACAAAAGCACTAGCTGAAGTTTTAGGTGGTGTAGAAATAGTTGGGCCACATAAGGATGATAACTTCTGGCTACGAGGCTTAAAAAATCAAAGTCAAATCTTCAATTTCCCACTAACAGAAGCATTTAAGCCAAATCGATGGCTAACTGATGGTGATCAAATAAAATTTGGGAACCAAGTTTTAGATGTACTGCATACACCAGGACATACGCCAGGGCATGTAGTTTTTTTTAACGAAAACGAAAAATTAGCCTTTGTTGGCGATGTATTATTCAATGGTAGCATTGGTCGCACAGATTTTCCAAAGGGAGACTTTGACGCTCTTATTAATTCAATTAAAATGAAATTGTTACCATTAGGTGACAGCATCCGTTTTGTACCGGGTCATGGTCCTGAATCGACTTTTGGACATGAGCGTAACTCGAATCCATTTTTACACTTAAATAAATTATGAATTGTAATGAGTCTATTTTCAGGTTTCAGGCATTCTATATTGATAAGTAAACTGACCGACATCACTAATACGAAATTAGTGATGTATGTTCTGATGCTCTTCTTTTTCAATCTTTCATCTAAGTATCAGTAGAATTGAAACTGTTTCTGTAATAATCTTTTTGATTTGAGGAAAATTGTGATGTATTTCAATTTTTCCTGGATTTTTCTGTTGATTTAGGGAATAATTCGCCTCCCTAAGTTGTTGTCCCTGCTAGCTTGATTGTGTTTTAACACTATTCCATACCTAAATAAGATCGGCTTTAAATTGGATTAGTATTGGAATTGCTAGAGCATATGGGGCCTTTTATTAACCAATTATAGTGGAATTTCAATGCAAGATTCGGTAATTCAGTTCAATGAACTAGCTTTAAACAATTCTATTCTCTCCGCTTTAGATGGTATGGGATTCGTGTCACCTACTCCTATACAAATTTCAGCGATTCCGCATCTTCTAGAAGGTAAGGATGCACTAGGTAAAGCGCAAACAGGTACTGGAAAAACAGCTGCGTTTTCTCTTCCTTTGCTGAATAAACTAAACCTTAAACAACGTAAACCACAGGCTATTGTTCTCTCACCAACTCGTGAGCTTGCAATACAAGTTGCAGAGGAAATGAAAAATCTTGGAAAAAATATTGAAGGTCTTAAAGTACTCGAAGTTTATGGTGGTGTTTCCATTATAGAACAAGTTCGTGCGCTTAAATTAGGCGCTCATATAATTGTGGGTACTCCTGGCCGTGTTCAAGACCTTATTAATCGTAATTGTCTTTACTTAGATGAAGTTCATACATTTATTCTTGATGAAGCTGATGAAATGCTAAATATGGGATTTGTAGATGATGTAACATGGATCATGGAACATGCACCCAAAACAGCACAACGTGTTATGTTTTCTGCAACTATGCCTCCAATGTTAAAAAAAATTGTTGAGCGCTTTCTACGCAGTCCTAAATATATTGATGTAGCAGGTAAGAACCATGTTGTCGATAAAGTAGAACAAAAATTTTGGGTTGTCAGAGGTATTGAAAAAAATGAAGCTATATCTCGTTTGCTTGAAACTGAACAGTCAGATGCATCAATAATATTTGTTCGTACACGTCAAGATACTGAACGGCTATCTAATTGGCTGAGCGATCGTGACTTTAAGTCATCAGCTTTACATGGCGACATTCCTCAATCTCAACGTGAACGTACAATTAGTAATATTAAACGAGGTGTGATTGATGTGTTGGTTGCAACCGATGTCGTTGCACGTGGGCTTGATATTTCACGTGTTACTCATGTATTTAACTATGATATTCCATTTGATGTTGAATCCTATATTCATCGTATTGGACGTACTGGACGTGCTGGACGTAAAGGTAAAGCGATTCTTTTAGTCCGCACTAATCAGCTACGTATGCTCCGGACTATTGAGCGCGTAACTAAATCTTCTATGGAAGAAATTCAACTTCCTTTACGTGATAAAGTTGCAGAAACTCGCCTAGTTAAGCTGGGTGAAGAACTTGAAATTGATAAGGGAAATAAAACTATTAAAAAATTCGTTGAATTAATCGAAAAATTGCAGAAGTCCTTAAAGATTGATGCAACAACATTGGCAGCGATTCTTTTGAAGCGTCAACAAGGTAGACGTCCATTATTTTATATAGACTCAGATCCAATGGTTGAAGCTATTGAGCGCGATAAGCAACGCCGCAAAGAACGTCGAGATGGAAATCGAGATTTTCGTCGGAATTTACATTCAAAAAACTGGGATACTTATCAATTTCAAGTAGGCCGTGATCAAGGTGTTCAAGTTAAGGATATCGTTGGAGCATTAGCCAATGAACTTGGTTTAACAAAGGGAGCTATTGGTGCTATAAAACTAGCTCAGGGTCAAAGTTATGTCCAATTACCTAAAGCAATGAATTTTGAAATTACGGGCAAACTTCGTAAATTGCGTATTCGACAAAAAGAGGTTTATGCTGTGGTATGCGACTTTAATGGTTTCCGAGATAGTCGTAACTTCCGCGGAACTCGTCGTGATGGAGACTTGCGTAGCAACCGCAATGCTCGACAGAGAAACTACGTAATTGATAAGAGAAAAGTTGGAGTTCCTCGTAATTAAAAATAGAATCTTTTTCTTTTAGAAGAACCAGTTTTTTCAAGATAATTAGCCATAACAAATTCACTGTTTTGCAGATAGCTAAGAAGGCCTGTTTGACGGAGCTTGCAAGCATAGCAGTCCTCGCAACCGTTACCTATGATACCGTTGTAGCATGTAAGGGTTTTATTCCGTATAAAGTTAAAGGTGTTATACTTATGCGCCATCGCCCATATTTCAGCTTTATTGAGCCACATCAACGGTGTTACAATTTTTAAGTTTCGCTCCATTCCATGAACTAGAGCTGAATTTAAAGTTTGTACAAAATTGTTTCGACAATCAGGATACCCAGAAAAATCTGTTTCAGACAGTCCTGTAATAATTGAGTTAACTTCAATCTGATAAGCGTAAATAGCAGCTAAAGTTAAAAACAGGATATTTCGCCCTGGAACAAATGAATTTGGCAAACCATTTTTTTCTGGTTTGTTAGACATAAGGATATCATTTCGAGTTAAGGAGCTAACCGCTAATTCATTTAAAATGGCAACGTCTATTAATCTGTGTGACGTTACGTTGAGCTCTTTCGCTAAATTTTGTGCTACCTCGGTTTCTAGCTTATGTCTTTGCCCATAATTAAAAGTAATTGTGTGAACCTCATCAAATTCTTCAAGGGCCGCGATCAAGCAAGTTGTGGAGTCTTGTCCGCCACTAAATACAACAATTGCTTTTTTCATTTCATGTTTTTGTCTTTATTAAGGAATATTTAAATATTTATGAGTTTGAACAGATAGCTTCCAATTACGTTGTATGCATATTTCGATGCATAATTTAGTAGCACGTATGTTTTGACTCATAGGTTGTAGTGCAATAACAGTATTTTCATTTATGTTAGTTTCAGAGAGCAGCCTGTCTAAAATTTCAATATCCCTTCGTGTTTTAACTAAGTGTTTAATTTCATTAGCTCGACATAAAGCAGCATTTGTTACAGTAAGTCCTTGCTTCTTGGAAACTTTCGGTGAAACTGTTACCCATGTCATCTTAGAAGTTAATATTTCTGATGTGCCACTTGTTTCTATCTGGCAACGACATCCTATTTCTTCAAATTTTTCAGAAAGAGGGCGCAGATCGTAAATACAAGGTTCACCGCCCGTAATCACAATATGTTTAGAAAAAAAACCCTGCTTACGGTACGCTTCAACGATTTCTTGAGATGAAGAAGCGCACCAAGTTGAACTCCCTTTAGGTTTTGTTGAAATTTCATTTAATGTTCGTTCATTTTTAGGAGAGGCATCCCAAGTTTGCTTAGTATCACACCAAGTACATCTTACTAGACATTTCTGAAATCTAATAAAAACAGATGGAGTGCCAGTAAAATGACCTTCCCCTTGTATGGTCTCAAATATTTCATTAATTGTATACAACTTATATCGCTCAAGTATTCCAACATATGAAAAAAGAATTGTATTTGACTAGTACTTAAAATTTTTCACATATAATTAAAAATTATAATTACATTGATTTTTTTATGAAATCTGAAAGTGTAAAATTAAAATATCTCCATAAACTTAATGCTGTTCATAAAATACAGTTATTTATATTAAATAAAATCTGCGCTTAAAAAAAGATTTTGTTTTAATTTAAATAATAGAAAGAGTGTATTAGAAATATAATTCATAAATCAGATCTTTTAGAGAGGTTGCTCTGAAATGTTTAATTTGTATAAGAGAAGTTGTTTTTTAAAAAATCGAAAATGAAACACTGTCAATTTAATTGTTGTAAGCTATAATTCGTGGGAAGTAACGTCGTCGACACTAGAATTATAAGGTCGGAATTATGAAAATTGCAACTAAAATGATTGTTGCTTGTACGATGCTTTGTACGTTTGGTGTCGTTGTTTGTGGTGGTTTTATAGGTTGGAAGGCTTCCAATTTATCAGAAAAGGCATTTTACCAGCGTGTTTCCAACCAGCTGATTTCGATTCGTGAAATGAAAAAAAACGAGATTGAGCATTATTTTGAGCAAACTCATTTTCAATTAGAAACATTAGCTGATGATGTAGCAATTCAAGAAGCCATGCAAAAATTTAAAGTGGCGTTTGAGCACTATCCAATAGATCAAGTTTCGCAATCTGATAAAGAAGAGCTAAAGAATTACTACTCATTTCAATTTGGTTCTCTTTACAGAAAAACCAATATAGGTCTATCAGAAAAAGCGATAGATCACTACAATCAACTTTCTGATATAGGTAAAGCTCTTCAGGCACGATATATTGGAGTAAACTCTAATGCTATAGGCAAAAAACACTTCCTGAAAGCAGACTCGTTAAATAATAAGTATGATCTGGTACACAAAAAATTCCATCCAGCAATGAAACACTTTTTGGAAGCGTTTGGTTACTACGATATATTTCTTGTTGACTTAGATGGCAACATTGTTTACTCAGTATTTAAAAAGCTAGATTTTGCAACGAATCTACATTCAGGACCCTACAATAATAGCGGAATATCCAATGCTTTTAAGCGTGCTCTTAATAAGAGTGTAGGTCAATTTCATTTAGAAGATTTTTCTCCTTACTATCCTTCTTATGAAGCACTTGCGTCCTTTATGGCTACGCCAATTTTTGAACAAGGTCAAAAATTAGGTGTATTGATATTTCAAATGCCAGTGGATAGAATCAATGATCTAATGACTTTTAACGGAAACTGGGAGTCTTCTGGTTTAGGTTCAAGTGGAGAAAGTTATCTAATTGGATCGGATAAGTTACTTCGTAGCCAATCTCGATTGTTAACTGAAAATCCTGAGGATTACTTCGTTAATTTAGCTAAGGTAGGAATTAATGAAAATATAATTAAGCAAATTCGATTTAAAAAGTCCGCAGTTGGTCAACAGACCATTGATTCAAAGACAGCTAATAGGGCAATTTCTGGGCAAGATGGTATTGATTTAGTACTAAATTATCAAGGGAAAAGCGTTTTATCTGCTTATGCGCCAATCAATGCTGCTGGATTGAAATGGGCAATACTTACGGAAATTGATGAAAAAGAGGCACTGAAAGATGTGCAAGTTTTGATTGATTCCGTATTAATAAATGTTCTTATTTCCATTTTTGTTATCGTAATTTTTTCCGTATTATTTTCTTATTTTGTCGGGACGAGTATTTCCAAACCTATACGCATTGCTTCTAAAAAAGTTAAAAAAATTAGTAAAAACAATAACTTAAAAGATCGTTTAGAAATACATGGGGAAGATGAAATTGCAAATCTTGCCCTCGCACTTAATGCTTTACTTGAGCATTTACAGAGTACGATCAAGCAATTCTCTCATACAATAAATACCCTTCATACTAATATCAACTCTATATCTAACAATATGAATAGTACTCGCCATTCAGTTAGCAAACAAAATCGCCGTGCAGAATCAGTAGTAGTAGCAGCTAACGAAATGAGTGTATCTATTGTAGAAGTCTCTCGATTTGCAAACAAAGCAGCTGAATATGCTAAAGAAGCCAATAAAACAGGCACTCAAGGTGTAAATGTCGGTAAAACATTGGGTGATGAAATTCGACAACTAAGTGCACAAATGCAAACTGCCGTAGAAGCAATTTTTCGATTACACAATGAAACAAATTCTATTGCTGAAGTTTTAGATGTTATTCAGGGAATTGCTGAACAAACTAATTTGCTTGCTTTGAATGCTGCGATAGAAGCGGCTAGAGCTGGAGAGCAAGGGCGTGGTTTCGCAGTAGTAGCAGATGAGGTTCGTTCGCTTGCTGGTCGAACACAATCTTCAACTGAAGAAATCAGAGTTAAAATTGAATCTTTGAAAAAAGAAACGGATAGTGTTTCTGAAGGTATAAAAAACGCGAATAAAACCGTTATACAAGGTGTAGGAATTTGCAGTGAAAATACTGAAATGATCACACAAATTGTATCTATGCTAAATGAAATAAATACAATGAACATTCAAATTGCAGCAAGAACAGAGGAACAAAAAGTGGTAATTGAAGATATAAATGGCAGTATTGTATCTATCGCAGATGCTTCATCTGCCGTATCTGAGCAAGTGAATAGTGTTGATAGTGTTTTGCAAACGTTGTCAGATGAAGCAAAAAATTTGAATTGTGAAATAGCACGATTTAAGTATTAAGAGTTACCTTAAGATTTGACTATTTTAAGTGGCAGTAGGCTTTCATCGCTCTGGCTAACATTTTTAACATAAGGATAGTATCCTCCCATCCGAGACAAGGATCAGTAACTGATTGACCATAGGTAAGATTTTCTAAATCCTTTATTGATTGATTGCCTTCTTTAAGGAAGCTTTCGGCCATAATTCCAGCTATGTAACCTTTGCCTGACTGAATTTGTTTACAAATATTCTGGGCTACGGTGAGCTGACTACTATGCTCGTTTTTGCAATTAGCATGACTAAAATCAATGACTAAACGCTGCGGTAAATTTAATTCAGAAAGTTGTTTGCAAACATTTTCTACAGATTCAGAATCGTAATTCGGAGCAGTTTTTCCACCACGTAAAATCACATGACCATATGGATTGCCATTAGTACGATAAACCGTCATACGACCGTTTCTATTTGGTGAATAAAAATAGTGAGAAACACGAGAAGCACGAATAGCATCTATGGCAATTTTAATATTACCGTTGGTACCATTTTTAAATCCAATAGGACAAGATAACGCCGAAGCCATTTCTCGATGTAGTGGAGATTCTGTTGTTCTAGCACCAACAGCACCCCAGCTAATTAGATCGGCAATGTAATGACTGGTTATCATATCCAAAAATTCAGTCGCTGCAGCAAGACCAAGTTGATTGATATCAAGCAATAATTTACGTGCTTTTTTTAAACCTGTTTCTAACGCGTATGAACCATCTAAGTTTGGATCAGCGATTAATCCCTTCCAACCAATGACTGTACGTGGTTTTTCAAAATAAGTACGCATTACTATAAGTAATTGATTTTTATGTTTTTTTTGAATTGGAAATAATTTATGTGCATAATCAAGCGCAGCTTCTGTATCGTGTACTGAACAAGGGCCTATAATTACAATAAGCCTCCTATCTTTTCCAGTGAGGATATTTTCAACCTGTTGACGAAATTGAGCTACGTGTTTAATAATCTCATGAGTAACGGGGTATTTATTTATTACTTCATCTGGTGTTGGAATCAAACCTAGAGCATGGATCCTAAATCCACCAGTTTCTTGCAGCATGATAACGACCTCATTATTATAGCACTTAGGAAAGATAACGGAATTAGATATCGAAATAAACACTTATCGTAGCATATGTCATTCGAAATGAAAATTTTTGTATAGTGTGCATAGAACTATATATTCGATGAAAAATATCGCGTTTCAAAGCGTACTTTTCTTAATTTGGATTTTAAAAGAGATTTAATTGGGACTATAGACTTTATCCACAAAAACAGTGGATAAAGTTTTGGATAACTTGATTGGCTGTTAATTATTCAATATATATGAAAACGGAAAGAAATAAGGAAAGATAGAAAACCTATCCTTATTTCAAATATGAATTAATGCAAACTTAAAGTACTGCTTTAGCTTTTTGGATTAAGATAGCAAATGTACTTTTGTCAAATACAGCAATATCAGCAAGAATTTTCCGATCGATTTCAACAGATGCTTTTTTAAGACCGCTAATGAATCGACTGTAAGACAAACCACTTTGTCGAGAAGCAGCATTAATACGTGTAATCCATAGTTGGCGAAATTGACGTTTTTTGTTTCGCCGATCGCGATAAGCATACTGACCAGCCTTAATAACCGATTGTAAAGCTACTCGGTAAACGCGCGAACGTGCTCCATAGTAACCTTTGGCCTGCTTGAGAATCTTTTTATGACGTGCACGAGAACGTACACCACGTTTTATACGGGGCATTAGTATTTTTCTCTCTCTATTAATCTAGCTTAGTGCTAAGCATATGGCATCATACGCACGATAGAAGCTGACTCACATTTTGGAAGAATTGCATTTGGACGTAATTGACGCTTATTCTTAGTCGTACGCTTAGTTAAAATATGACGCTTTGTAGCGTGCTTATATTTAATACCAGCAGCTGTCTTCCTAAAACGTTTAGCAACACCTTTGTTACTTTTCATTTTTGGCATAAAGCAACCCCCTTTATTATAGAACTTTTTAAATCACAGGAAGAATAGAAAATAAGCTGCATAATAGTGTGGAACCATTGCTCACAAACGTTCATTCTTTCTTTACCTTCTTTTAGGCGCCAAGACCATTATCATTTGACGAGCCTCTATTCGAGTTGGGAAAGATTCTACAATGGCTAAATTTTTCGTATCTTCTTTAAGACGATTCAAAACGTTTACACCAATATCCTGATGAGCCATTTCACGTCCACGAAATCGAACCGTTACCTTCACCTTATTACCATTCACTAAAAAACGCACCAAACTGCGTAGTTTCACTTGATAATCTCCGATATCAGTTCCAGGACGAAACTTTACTTCTTTAACTTGGATCTGTTTCTGTTTTTTCTTTTGTTCTTTGGCTGCTTTACTTTTTTCAAAAAGATACTTACCGTAGTCCATTATGCGACAAACTGGTGGTTCAGCGTTAGGACTAATCTCAACAAGATCCATAGCAGCCTCCAAAGCCCTTTCTAAAGCCTCATTGAAAGAAACTATACCTATAGCTTGACCATCAATCCCTGTTAAACGAACCTCACGAATACCACGAATATCACGGTTTAAACGATGCTGATTCTGTTTGGCCATCTGTTGACCACGTCTTCCGCCTTTAATAGCTTATCCCTCCAGGTTTAGCTTACGAGTAAAAATTTCGGTTTGAATGTGAGAAATAAAATCATCCACCTTAAATTTACCGAGATTTTTATTGGTACGAGTGCGAACTGAAACTTCTTCAGTTTCCATCTCTTTCTGACCGCAAATTAACATATATGGTACTCGTTTGAGAGTATGTTCGCGGATTTTAAAGCCAATCTTCTCATTTCTCAAGTCCGCTTTAGTTCTAATTCCTTTTTTTTGTAACTTTTTTGTGATTTTTTGAGTGTAACCTAGCTGTTTATCAGTAATGTTGATAACTACAACTTGCTCTGGTGCTAGCCATGTTGGGAACATACCAGCATACTCTTCTATCAATATTCCAATAAAACGTTCTAGTGAACCTAAAATAGCACGGTGGATCATAACAGGAGTTAATCGCTCATTCTTTTCATTAACGTAAATAGCACCTAATCGGCTTGGCAAATTAAAATCAAGTTGTATTGTACCACATTGCCATGCACGATCTAAAGAATCGTACAACGTAAATTCAATTTTAGGCCCATAGAATGCTCCCTCTCCATTTTTGATAGTATACGGAATATTCATTGTTTTAAGAGAACATGTTAACGCTTCTTCTGATTGATCCCAAATAGCATCATTTCCTACACGTTTTTTCGGACGAGTAGAAAGCTGTACTACAACTTTGCTAAAACCAAACGTTTCATATGAATCATAGATAATTTTAATGCAATTTATAACTTCTGTTTGAATTTGTGCTTCCGTACAAAAGATATGAGCATCATCTTGAGTAAAACTACGAGCACGCATAATACCATGCAACGCTCCAGACGGTTCATTGCGGTGACACGAACCAAATTCTGCTAAACGAAGAGGGAGGTCACGATAAGATTTAAGACCTTGATTAAAAATCTGTATATGACCTGGACAGTTCATAGGCTTAATCGCATATTCACGATTTTCAGAGGCAGTTGTAAATATTTCATCCATGTATTTGTCATAATGACCGGAGCGCTCCCAAAGAATACGGTCCATCATTAGTGGACCTTTGACCTCTTGGTAGCCATATTCTGTTAATTTTTCGCGAATAAAATTTTCTAGAACACGGAATATAGACCAACCATTATAATGCCAAAAAACCATTCCAGGTGCTTCTGATTGCATATGGAATAAATCTAAGTGTCTGCCAATTTTTCTATGATCACGTTTGTTCGCTTCTTCGATATGAACGAGATGTTTTTTTAGTGTTTTTTCATCATGAAAAGCGGTACCGTAAATACGTTGTAACATCTTTTTATTGTTGTTACCACGCCAGTATGCACCGGCGATATTTAATAACTTGAAGTGATAGCAGAATCCTACATGAGGAACGTGTGGACCAGGACACATATCGACGTATTCTTCGTGATAGTATAGAGTCAGGAGATCGTTTTTATTAATGTTTTCGTCCAAGATTTCTATCTTATAAATTTCAGCCCTGCTTTCAAATATACTACGCGCTTCTCTCCAGCTAATTTTTTTCTTAATAACTGGATATCTTGTTTCCGCTAATTCTTTCATGCATTTTTCTATTTTTTCTAAGTCTTTTTCGGTTAAGGAATCCTCTACGTCAACGTCGTAGTAAAATCCGTTATTGATCGTAGGACCTATCGCCATTTTTGCTCGTGGATATATTGTTTTAATTGCATGACCTAACAGATGTGCGCATGAATTTCGGACAATCTCTAGACTATCCATTTCGTTTTTGATCGTAATAATTTCAAGATTTGTATCTTTTTCAATTAAATCATAGACATCAACAAGATTTCCATCAATACGACCAGCAAGAGTAATTTTGGCAAAATTCTCACTAATGGTTCGAGCAATTTGTAGGATTGAAACAGGGTTATCAAATTGAAGTTGACTACCGTCAGTAAGATTAATAAGAGGCATTTTCTATCCTTTAAAATATTTTAAACACTGGGCAAAGCTTGTTTAACTAAACTAATCCAGTCTTAAGCTTGTGATACCAGAATGAAAATGTTAGCGGATCTTGCAGCTGACTCAATCATCGTAATTTTGTACAGTAAAATTCATTACGAAATGATTTTATGAAGTCTTAAAGAATTGTTTGAGTATCCTAATAGCTGAACGAATCCAAACTATATCCAAATAATCGTATCGATTTTAAAATTAGATCCTAATAAAACACCCATAATAGTAATCGGAGCAATAAATTGATGATACAATCTCATACCTGACATTGCTGAACTCCTCTCAGGATGCTGTTTGAGAAGGTTTAAAACATCCCATATTTTAGTCAGTTAAAGCAAAAGACCAAGAACATCTTAAAATACTAAAAACGAATACAAAAGCATAAACAGTAAAGTAACAATTATCTTCAACTAAATTCAGAAGAATTATGCAAGCATTTCCTTTGCTACATTTATTACATTTTTGCTAGTAAATCCAAATATCTTGAATAAATCACTTGCGGGTGCTGATGTGCCAAACGTACTCATCCCGATTACTCTACCATCAAATCCAACATATTTGTACCAAAAATCTGCAATACTTGCTTCAATAGCAATACGCGCTGTTATCTTGGAAGGAAGTACTGCTTCTCGATACTCCAAATTTTGTTTATCGAACACATCTGTTGCTGGCATTGAAACAACACGAATTTTTTTCCCTTCACTATTTAATTGCATTGCAGCTTCTATTGCTATTTGTATTTCTGAACCTGTTGCAATAAGGATGAGTTCTGGTTCACCAATACAATCCTTTAAGATATAGCCACCCATGGCTATGTTAGAAATTTGTTCAGAAGTACGCTCTTGCTGCACTAAGTTTTGACGAGATAAAATTAACGATGTCGGACCATCTTTTCGTTCAATTGCTAATTTCCAAGCAACTGCAGACTCAACTTGATCACATGGACGCCACGTGCTCATATTTGGAGTTAAACGCAATGATGCTATTTGTTCAATAGGTTGATGAGTTGGTCCATCTTCCCCGAGTCCAATAGAATCATGGGTGTATACTTGTATGTTTTGAATTTTCATTAGTGCAGCCATACGCATGGCATTACAAGCATATTCCATGAATACTAAAAAAGTCGCGCCATATGGTATAAAACCACCGTGTAATGCTATGCCGTTTATTACAGCTGTCATACCAAATTCACGTACACCATAGTGGATGTAGTTTCCTGAAGCATCATCAAAAGAGATAGCCTTAGAACCTGACCACATAGTCAAATTAGAAGGCGAAAGGTCAGCAGAACCACCTATAAACTCTGGTAGTATTTCTCCAAATTCTTCTATCATATTTTGTGATGCTTGACGTGATGAAACATTTTTAGGATTAGCTTGAAAATTTGCAATGATTCTGTTGGTTCGCTCTTCCCAATTAATTGGTAACTGACCCTTTATACGACGTTTGAACTCCAATGATAAATTTGGATATTCTATCTCATAAGAGGTAAATTTATCATTCCATTCTTTTTCATAAGCTGCTCCCATTTTTTTGAAATTCCATTCAGCGTAAATTTCCGACGGAATTTCGAAAGGAGCATATTGCCAATCAAGCTTTTTGCGCACAGCTGCAATTTCTTTTACACCTAATGGCGATCCATGACAATGAGAAGAACCAGCTTTGTTGGGTGAACCAAAACCAATAATAGTTTTTGCACAAATCAAAGTGGGACGAATGATTTCAGCTTTAGCTGCTTTAATTGCGTTGTTTATGATTTCAGGATCATGGCCATCGATCGTTGAAATTACATGCCATCCATACGCTTCAAAACGCTTTGGGGTATCATCAGAAAACCAATTTTTTACCTTACCATCAATAGAAATTCCATTATCATCCCAAAAAACTATTAATTTGCTAAGACCTAATGTACCTGCTAGAGAACAGGCTTCGTGAGAAATTCCCTCCATAAGGCAGCCATCTCCTATGAATACGTAAGTAAAATGATCAACAATATTGTATCCTTCTTTATTAAATTGAGCTGCTAAATTTTTTTCAGCTAGAGCTATACCTACCGCATTAGCGATTCCTTGTCCTAATGGACCAGTTGTAGTTTCAATACCAACACAACCATATTCTGGATGACCAGGTGTTTTAGAATGTAATTGTCGAAAATTTTTTAGATCATCAAGTGTGAGCGCATAGCCCGTTAAGTGAAGCAAAGAGTATACTAACATCGATCCATGACCGTTAGATAAAATGAAACGATCACGATTTATCCACATTGGATTAGCTGGATTATGTTTTAGGTGAGATCGCCAAAGAACTTCAGCAATGTTCGCCATACCCATTGGTGCACCTGGATGACCAGAGTTAGCTCGTTGTATACTATCCATACTCAAAGCACGAATAGCGTTGGCTAAATGTTTTCGGTTCATGTTGTATTCCAAAAAAATAGAAAAGTGAAAAAAGATTTTTAATAAATTATTAAATTCTAGTTGCAATCATTGCTTCTAGCTTATTTTGATCAATCGCAAAATTACGGATACCTTCAGCTAATTTTTCTACTGCCATAGGATTTTGGTTATGTTCCCATAGAAATTCAGAATGGGTCATTGCATTAGGCGTATTTTTTTGAGTGAATTTTGGTTCAATTAATTTCTGGATAACTTCGCCTTCTTCAGCCTTAAGTTGTGCTAAAAATTTAGGAGAAATAGTGAGACGGTCACAACCTGCAAGCTCGAGTATTTCTTCAATATTACGAAAACTTGCTCCCATAATAAGAGTTTTATAGCCGTAATTTTTGTAGTAATTGTAAATTTTTGAAACAGATGAGACACCTGGATCCTCTTGAACTTGAAAATTACGGCCCTCTTTTTCCTTATACCAATCCATAATTCGACCAACAAAAGGTGAAATTAGAAATACGCCAGCTTCAGCGCATATACGTGCTTGAGCAAAGGAGAACACAAGAGTTAGATTACAATTAATACCTTCTTTTTCAAGAATTTTAGCAGCGCAAACACTTTCCCAAGTAGCAGCTAACTTAATAAGAATGCGATTACTTGGAACATTTGCATCATTGTACATTTTGATTAATTTACGAGCCTTATCTACGCTATCTTTTGTATCATAGGAGAGGCGAGCATCTATTTCGGTAGAAATACAACCTGGAATTATTTTAAGAATTTCTTTACCGATATTGATAGAAATCACATCACAAGCATCGCTCACTTGTTGTGCTTTGTTGTTGCTTTGAGCTTTAGCATGCTCAATAGCTCGATTAATTAGCGGCGCATACGCTTTAACTTGAGCTGCTTTAAGAATTAAAGAAGGGTTAGTAGTTGCTTCTTCTGGTTGATATTTTTTAATTTCTTCAATTTCACCGGTATCTGCTACTAAAGTTGTAATTTTACGAAGTTGCTCTAATTTATTATTCATATCCATCGTCCTATTTTTGAAGCTAAGGTACGAAAAAAGATTCGCTTACGTATTCTAAAGGAAAAATCTCCATCTACAACAAACAGCCATAACTAATTCAAATATTCTTATGTAATTATACATGTATTTTGGATATATACTTTAACGCTCGAATTATTACAATGCAGTTTTATCTAAACAGATTTTCAAAAAATTGTTCAGTGAGCAAGATCTATCCAACAATAATTATAAAATAAAGCTTTTACCATACCCAACTATTTTGTGAGGTAGTAAATTTGTGTTGAATTGGAGTTAACCCGTCGTAAAACCAAACTTCAGCCAATGCGGATGTTTGTAAGTCTGTTATGTAAAATTTTAGCGTTTTTTTACCGTTCTCTAAAGAAGCGGATATAATTCGACTGTTGAAGTTCGGTATATAACTTCCATCTTCAGCTGTAAAAAAATCTCCGTATACTGACAAGTATGCTCGCTGTGTTGAATAAGCACTGATATCAACATCAAAATTATATTCTAGGATCGCGTGATAATTAAATCCATCTGGAACGATAAGATCAGAGATCGCTCTATTTGTAATTTCTGATTTCTCGGACGAAAAAGTGACCAATTCTTCTGGTTCTATATCAGCGTTACAGCCTATAAGAAATGCTATAAAGATAAACGTAATCCACTTAATTTTCATAGTTATAACTCTTATGGTTGATAAAGTTGATTGGCTACAGCATTACTTTCTAAGTACCAATTTTGTTTTTTTTGTCCTCCTGACTCAGCATAGGCAGCAAAATTAGGATAAGCAGTAACTAAATCAACTCGTTCTTGAGGCCACTTCCACTCGTTATTTATGATTAAAGCCCAAGGTAAGTTTTCTGCTGTTTTAAAATATCTACCTTCGCTAGGATTACTACTATCCACGCCAATTCCAAACAAATTTAGATAATCAAATTTTTCAGTGGGTGCTTGATCTGCAACATGCACTTCCAATTTTCGTCCTGGCTGAAAAATGATTCCATCACCATGATAATGGCCAGGTGTTGAAAAAATAAAAGGATTATAGGGCATACTCATTAATTGTGATGTATCAGCGTCTTCATGAGTAAAAATATGAAGTTCAAAGGAAAACTTAAGTGTTTCTTGACAGCTTTGTTGAGTACGAAAATACTCACAATTTTCAGAAAGGACGTCAGACATATCCTCTGAAACTATAAAAATTGCTTCATCAGATAGGGTTTCTAACCCGTTTGACTCTTGTAGGATACCATTATGCTTCATCAATGTTAACGAATTATCAATGTCAGTACGATTAAGTCCAGCAAGCCGAATAGCAAAACCGTTACGATAACTTGCACCATACGCAGCTAGGTATCCTTGTATGATAGAAGATTTTACCTTACCATCTTTCAATGATTCAGTTACACGATAACGGACAACAAGATCATTCATATCATAATCAGCTGTATATGGCCAGTTGTCTTCAAACGCTACAGTGATATAACCAGATTCGTTAGGGTAATGGCGTATTGCAAAACCATCATTAGTAATCAGAAGCGTGTGATCTTCAACTTCTCCTTTTTGCGCCCCTCCAAAAAAATCTATGCCTGTTTGATCACTGAAACGAAAGCGACTCCAAGTTGATCCCGTAGCAATGTTATATGGTACTGCAAGAAGCAAAGAATTATTGCCTGATAAAAGGTAGGTGTCTGAGAATACTTTTTCTCCAGAATCTTTAAAATCGCCATCTTTGTTCCAGTCAATCCATGCAGAAAGATATCCTGATCTAGAGGCTTGAACAGAAATTATAGAATTCATTCCAGGTTCAATCGCAGTCACAAAGCCAACACCATCCTCATCTAACTCACCAACTTTATTGTCGTTTAATGGAGGCAGTGATCCATCTTTTTCACCATCCGGAGGTAGTAATCCAAGATAGAACTCAGAGCCAATACCATGTCTAGGACCATTTGACTCAAGCAATGTTGAATAGCTGTTTGGAGCATCGCCAAAATCTATAGTTGAATCCTGATTAATAATAGGAGCGTTAGCACAACGTGCTCCATCATTCTGGCTAGAACTTGGCCCATAAGAAAAAACATCTGCTTTAATTGATTGGTGATTAATGTTGCTAGGATCAGCTAAATTAATCCGGAAAATATAACCATCATCATTGCGTGAAATATAATAATAGCCATTTGAATCAAAATAACCTGCACCGAATGTTCCTGTTATTCCAACATTACCTAGATACTTTTCTCCACCAATTTGAGTATCGAATTCATAAAGTCCACCAGTGTTATTGTCTACACCATATAGTTTTCCATTAATAGGGTGAAAAGCAAAATCTGTTAAAGCTACTGTCGCAGTGGTAGTAATTGTCTCAATGATCAAATTTGCTGATGGATCAAAATCTAACGGATATAAACTAATTTTGAATAAACCTTTATTTTGATAGTATAAATATAGGACATGCTCATAAATGTCTCCAACAAAGAAGATATGATTGGGTAATCCTGTTACATTTAAATTCTCTACTTGGAAATGTTTTCCAAGGCGAACAATTTGAAAATTAGTTGTATCATAACCATAAATGTAACGATCTTTTTCATTAAAGCCTACTGAGTTTATGTTTCCGTTTATCCCTGTTTCTTCGGCTAGGATAGTAGTTTCCCCGGTGACTAAGTTTACACCGTAAACTTGAACTGGATTACCTTGAAACAAATAGGCTTCGCTAGGACAAGTTTCAAATGGTATTATAGAAAAAGATTTTGTGGAGGCTAATAGTATAAAACTCAGTGCAATGAATTTATTCATGACATATTTCTCTGATATATAGATTTCTACTTCTAATGGATACAAAAAACTTGCCATTAATAAGTTTCTTTTAAAAACAATATGATAATGGCAATATGACTGTCGAAAAATATAGTTTTTCAGATTGAGTCTCAGAATAAAATAATAAAATATAGATGTTTTAGTCTCAATAAATCTACAAAAGATATTGGTATCGTTATCTATAAATCAGGGTATGCTCACTTTATCTCTCAGGAGAAACCATTTGGAAGCAAGGAAAAAATGTTAAATCTCAGTGAATCTGCAAAACTAGTAAAGGATGCACTAGAACGTCGAGGACTAGAAACACCTATATCCTCCAAGAATAAAATAGGTCGTAAAGAGAAAAAAGAAAGGATTGAATATCACATACGTAAAATTCTTTCGATTTTAGAATTAAATATTATTGATGATAGTCTCGAGAAAACACCATACCGTGTTGCAAAAATGTATGTTGACGAAATATTTTCTGGTCTAAACTATCAAAATTTTCCTAAAATCACTATTATTGAAAATAAAATGAACGTTAATGAGATGATTTGTGTTAAAGATATAACTTTAACCAGTACATGTGAACACCATTTCGTAACAATTGATGGAAAAGCTGCTTTGGCTTATATACCAAGAAACAAGCTTATCGGACTTTCTAAAATAAATCGTATTGTTCGTTTTTTTGCTCAACGCCCTCAGATACAAGAACGTATGACACAACAAATTCTAGTTGCTCTACAGGTATTGCTGGGATCCGATGATGTTGCTGTTAGCATTAAGGCTTCACATTATTGTGTTAAGTCACGTGGAGTAACAGATTCAACAAGTCAGACGATTACTAGAGCACTTGGTGGGATTTTTAAAAGCAATTCATCAACTCGTTGCGAGTTCCTAGATGCAATCCATTAGTACGTATTATATATATTATGTTAAATTCTAAGTGAGTGTCAAAATAACACTCGTAGAACAAAAACAGAATTTTCGTTGTTTCGTTTTTTTGTGTGCTCTTACATTAGCAGCCTTAATGTTTTTAGACATAAAATCTGTTTTTTATTATATAAAACAAATAGATCGGGTGATTTTGTCATTTATTGAAGTGATTCTTTATATGTAATGATTATACCTTTCTTTTAAAAATACTTACATGAATCACTTGCAGTGGAATAAGTTGATGTTTATCAGGTCATGATAAGTAATTCGTCTCGTTTTATAACGATACAAGTTATATATACCTTAGCCTTA
>NZ_JGVK01000033.1 GCF_000731795.2 Candidatus Photodesmus blepharonis
GCTTTCCTCTCAAAGCGAACGGTCATTCTAGCGAGATAAGGTTTTGTGTCAAATACTTTTTTACATATAAAAAATTAACCGCATTTCGATAACCTAATTTGTCAAAAAGCACTATATTCGCTGAAAACATGGTGCCGGTGAGCGGATTTGAACCGCTAAGCACTAAGGCAACGGATTTTGAATCCGTCGTGTATACCAAATTTCACCACACCGGCAACTTTTTACTCGGATGCTATTATACCCAAAGAGTTTTCACATACAAGTAAGTAAAAGTCCTAAAATCTTCTTTTTAATATTCTTAATTTCTTGTAAAGTGAATGCGCGCTTTTTAATATTCAATATCAGCTATTTTTTCACAAAAATAATAAACACCTGATGACTCATTTAAGCTCTTTCTCTCATGCAAGTCTAACCCGTCGCCTTGGAGCTCTTTTTTATGATTTTCTCCTTATCATCTCTATTGAAATCATGGCAGCTGGCATTATAGTCGCAGTCATTTCCGCACTTAATACCATGGAACTATTAAGCTATGATAAATATCGTGATGCTGCAGGCTTGCTTAGCGAACACCCTTTATTAAGTCAACTTTTTACTTTTTATCTAGCAATAATTTGGATCTATTTTTTTGTTTTCTTTTGGACACAAGCAGGACAAACTTTAGGTATGCGTGCCTGGAAACTACATATACGCAATGCAAAAAATGGTAACCCTATTACAGTAACACAAGCTCTGATCCGCTTAAGTACTTCTCTCTTTGGTTTAGCGAACCTAACAATCCTTTTCAATTCTCAAAAACAACCCTGTCATGATATTTGGTCAAAAACTAAAATTGTTGTTTTAAACGATAACTCTGTCTAAATAACAGTACCCAAATGATTCCTAGGAGCGATTATATTAATCTATACCAACATCAGCAGTTTTAGTAAAAGTTTAACTCTAATCTTTGCCTTGCAATTACAGCTTTCGTTGTAAAAAAAATACTGCCGTAAACAAAAAAACAATACTAGGAGTAATTGCTCCTAAAACTGGCGGTATGCCGTAAACTAAACTCATCGGACCAAAAAATTCATTACAAATATAGAAAATAAACCCTGCAACTACACCATACAAAATTCTGGAACCCATAGCTGCACCACGTAACGGGCCAAAAATAAATGATACTGCCATTAACATCATTACTGCTACAGAAAAAGGCTCTATGCTTTTACGCCACAAAGCTAATTGATAGCGCGATGAATCTTGTTCTGATGCTTCTAGATAGATGATATAATCATATAAACCACTTAGAGATAATTCTTCAGGTTTTACTGTTACTACAGCTAATTTATCAGGTGAAAGAGATGTTTTCCAACGATAAGTCGGCAGTATTTTTTTTGAAATTTCAATGCTATTACGCAGATCAGTAATTTGAACATTTTTCATTTCCCATTCATTATTGGTAATAAAGTTTACCTCTTTTGAATGTATAACTAACTCAAGATTTTTCTCATTATCGAAACACCACATACTTAGATTATAAATTTTTTCGTTTTCCACTTTACCCATAAAAATAAAATCGTTGCTATCACGAGCCCAAACTCCGATCCGAAATGAAATCAAGTTACCACCAGAGATAGCAATAGATCTTAAATCACGCGCCATTTTTTGCGCTTGCGGTGCCCCCCATTCACCAAGCAAAGTTACAATAATCATTAATGGTACAGCAGTTTTAAGTACAGAAAAACCAATACTGAGCTTTGAAAAACCCACAACCTGCATCACTACTAGCTCGGAATTTTCTGCTAAAACACTAAGACCGATTAATCCTCCTACTAAGGCTGCCATTGGAAAAACAATTTCTAAATCACGAGGAATGCTGAGTGCTACGAAAAATAAAGCCTGTAATAAATCATAAGTACCATCACCTACTTTTCTTAATTGTTCTATATATTTGATAATACTAGACAAACTAACGAAAGTAATTAATACAAGCGAAATAGTCAACATTATTGTTCTAGCAATATATAAATCTAAAATTTTAAACACTAATTCGCTATCCTCTTGTATCTTATTTTATCTTTAAATTTTCTAACTGGTGTACTGTCTAAAATATTTATCCCTACGGCAGCAATGAAAAGTATTATATTAACTGGCCACATACCAATAAAACTAAAAATAGAACTATCTTCGATTGCTGATTTAATGGCACTAATCGACAAAAAATAAGCTAAATAAACTAGTATAGCTGGTCCGATTTTGCCAAAGCGTCCCTGCCTTGAATTTACTGTTGCTAAAGGTACAACTAATATTGTCAATAATGGAATAGATAACACTAATGATATACGCCACTGTAACTCAGCTCGAGCTTGAGCAACAGGGTTAGAAAGAAGCTCTAGTGTAGGAATAGCTTCCCAAGCTCTTCCTTTCCGTTTGGTACCACGCTGTCCTATTACCCCTTCGTATTCATCAAACTTAGTAATCCGATAATCAACACGAGTTGGTACACCTTCATAACGTCTGCCTTGATACATAGTGATCACCTGCCGACCATCGCTGGTAATTTTAATATCACCTGAGTTGGAAAAAAGTATACTTGGTAAAGTAGAGTTTTTAGGACGTATTTGCGCGATAAAAACATTTTTTAATTTTTTCTCTTGAATCTCATCAATAAAAATAACAGAGGAACCATCAGGTGTACGATGAAAACTACCTTTTTTTACTAAATCTACGTTATTTTCTGACGCTAGTTGTTCCATTAACTGTGCTTCCTTATCTGCACTCCAGGGTGCTAACCAAAATGAGTTAAACGCAGCGACACTAGCAGTAATGACTGCTAAATATAACGCAGCACGCATTAAAAATGCATTCCCAATACCTGTTGCATTCATGACAGTAATTTCACTTTCAGCATACAAACGACCAAAAGTTAATAAAATACCTATATACAAACTAAGGGGTAACATCAATAATCCCATCGCTGGTATGCTAAAGCTAATAATTGACAAAACCATTTTCGCAGGAATTTCTCCATCAGACACCGATGCCAAAGCTCTTATAAATTTTTGACTTAAAAACACCAAAAAAAATACGAAAAATATTGCAAACTGACTCTTGAGCGTCTCATAGATCAAATATCTAATAATAATCACACTAAAATTTCCTATACAAAACTTGTTTTTTTATTTGAATCAATATACTTTATTTAGGCTTTACATTTTAAAAATAACTCACTATGTTGTTGTTTGACTCATTTAAAGTTGGCTCTTACGCTAAGCTAAGAATGCAACAAATGAATGAATCTTGTCTAACACTTAGTTCTTTTCCTTAATCATAGTATCTTAGGAGTACGCATGGAGTTTAGTGTAAAAAGTGGCAGCCCAGAAAAACAACGTAGCGCGTGTATTGTTATTGGGGTATTTGAACCACGTCGCCTTTCTCCGGTAGCTGAACAATTAGATAAAATTAGTAATGGCTACCTTAGCTCGCTACTTCGCCGTGGTGATTTAGAAGGTAAATCAGGACAAATGTTACTTTTACATCAAGTACCAGGTGTGCTTTCAGAGCGTGTTTTACTTGTTGGTTGTGGTAAAGAACGTGAACTTGGAGATCGTCAATATAAAGAAATTGTTCAAAAAACCATTAGTACGTTGAATGAAACGGGCTCTATGGAAGCCGTATGTTTTCTTACTGAGTTACATGTTAAAAGTCGTAATACATATTGGAAAGTTCGTCAAGCAGTTGAAGCAACCATAGACGGCCTTTATACTTTTGAGCAATTCAAAAGCACTAAACCAGAAACTCGTCGTCCATTACGTAAACTAGTTTTCAATGTACCTACCCGTCGTGAATTAAACCAAGGTGAAAAAGCGGTTTTTCATGGTCTTGCTGTTGCATCCGGTGTTAAAGCATCAAAAGATATTGGAAATATGCCACCAAATATCGCTAATCCAGCTTACCTGGCACGCCAAGCGTCTAATTTAGCTAATAGTTATGAAACTATCACTACGACAGTTGTTGATGAAGAAGAAATGGAAAAATTGGGCATGTCTTCGTATCTTGCAGTAGGTCGCGGATCCAAGAATAAATCTGTAATGTCTGTCATAGAGTATAAAGGTAGCCTAGCTAACGATATCAAACCAATTGTCTTGGTAGGGAAGGGACTTACCTTCGATTCAGGGGGTATTTCCCTTAAACCAAGTAGTAACATGGACGAAATGAAGTACGACGTTTGCGGTGCAGCATCCGTTTTTGGCATAATGAAAGCGTTAGCCAAACTAGGCTTACCAATTAATGTTGTGGGTGTTCTCGCTGGTTGCGAAAACATGCCTGGCAGTAATGCCTACCGTCCAGGTGATATTTTGGATACTATGTCAGGCCAAACAGTCGAAGTATTAAATACAGATGCCGAAGGACGCTTAGTGCTTTGTGAGGTCTTAACCTATGTTGAACGTTTTAGGCCTGACTGCGTGATAGATATTGCAACTCTGACAGGTGCATGTGTTGTCGCACTTGGGCACCATATTAGTGGAATAATGTCAAATCACAATCCTCTTTCTCATGAACTGATCAATGCATCTGAACAAGCAAGCGATCGTGCATGGCGATTGCCTATGACAGATGAATACCATGAACAACTGAAGAGCCCATTTGCCGATATAGCAAATGTTGGTGGCCCTTCAGCTGGTGCAATCACAGCTGGCTGTTTTTTGTCTAAGTTTGCTAAAAAATACAATTGGGCACACATTGACATTGCAGGAACGGCTTGGAAATCATCAAAGTTAACAAAAGGTTCAACAGGTCGCCCAGTCTCAATGCTTGTCCAATTTTTATTGAATCGTAGCGAACAAGACGTAGAAGAGTAGATCTCGGTTTTAAAACAGTACTAGCAAGTCTATTTTGTTTCGTTGTATTCCATAATTGATATTGTCGCTGCTTCTTTTATAGTTATGAAGATCAAATTTTTTTGAAATATCTAACTGAAAGTTAGACAATTCAAACTTAGTTGTTTTAACAACCTCAAGATTTGAATTTAAGAATACTTGTTGGTTTATGCAACTATCGTCTAACATAACGAATTTGTTTGCTGTGTCTGCAATCTGAACAATCAAACGATAGTAATCTCATACCTACAATCCAAATTTAAACTCAACTAACCATTTTAAGAACACTATGGAAAAGACATATAAACCAGAAAAAATAGAGCAAATCATATATCAAATTTGGGAAGAAAAAGGCTACTTTAAAGCAAACTATAATACATTTAAAACAGCTTATAGTATTATGATTCCACCGCCAAATATTACAGGTAATTTACATATGGGTCATGCCTTTCAAACTACTATTATGGATACACTCATCCGCTTTGAACGTATGAAAGGAAAAAATGTCTTATGGCAAGTAGGAAGCGACCATGCTGGTATTGCTACTCAGATGATTGTTGAGCGCAACATTGAAAAAGAAGGCAAGACTAAACATTGTTTTGGTCGCGACGGTTTTATTGATAAAATTTGGGAATGGAAGAGAAAATCTGGCGGAAATATTACACAACAGCTACGCCGTCTTGGCGCTTCCGTAGACTGGGATCGTGAGCGTTTTACTATGGACGATGGTTTCTCTTCTGCTACTCAAGAGGCATTCATACGTCTTTATGAAGAAAACCTGCTTTATCGTAGCAAAAGCTTAGTTAATTGGGATCCCAAACTTTGCACCGCAATTTCTGATCTTGAAGTTGAAAACAAGAACATGAAAGGCTACATGTATTACCTTCGTTACCCATTGTTCAACGGCGCAAAAACGCTGGATAATAAAAACTACATTGTTGTCGCAACAACTCGACCAGAGACCATTCTTGGTGATACAGCCATTGCAATCAATCCAAAAGATTCCCGCTACAATTCTTTAATCGGAAAAAGAGTTCTGCTTCCGGTAGTCAATCGATTAATTCCGATAATCGGTGATACTCACGCTAATGCAGAAAAAGGTACGGGTTGCGTAAAAATTACACCAGCGCATGACTTTGATGATTATGAGGTTGGCAAACGCCATAACTTACCGATGATCAATATCCTAACTTACAATGCTACAATCTGCGATTCAGCTGAAATTTTTACAACTAACGGCGAGAAAAGTAACATATATAGTACGAAACTTCCTAAAAAATATCATGGTATGGATCGTTTCGTTGCACGAAAAAACATCATTGCTGAATTCAAAAATTTAGGCATGCTCGACAAAATTAAAGAACACTATCTAACTCTTCCTTATGGTGATCGCAGCGCTGTAATTATCGAACCAAGACTCACTGATCAATGGTACATTCGTACGAAATTACTTTCGGAACCTGCTATTAAAGCAGTAAAAAATAAAAAGATTCAATTCATTCCAAAACAATACGAAAACATGTACTTCTCCTGGATGCACAATGTTCAGGATTGGTGCATTTCTCGTCAACTTTGGTGGGGGCATCGTATCCCAGTATGGTATGATAAAGAAGGTAGAATCTATGTAGGTCGTAGCGAAAAAGAAGTACGTAGAAAAAACAACATAGCTCCAAGTATATCTTTAAATCAAGATAGTGATGTCCTTGATACCTGGTTCTCATCCGCTCTTTGGACATTCGCTACTCAGGGATGGCCAGACAACACCAAAGCTTTAAAAATCTTCCATCCCTCAAATGTTTTAGTATCTGGCTTCGATATCATTTTTTTCTGGGTTGCCCGTATGATTATGATGACTATGCATTTTATTAAAGATCAAGATAAAAAACCGCAAATACCATTCAAAAAAGTTTATATGACAGGTCTACTCCGCGATGAGAATGGTAATAAAATGTCCAAATCAAAAGGTAACATTATTGATCCAATCGATATAATCGATGGCATTGATCTAGAATCTCTCGTTAAAAAACGTTGTAATGACATGATGCAACCAAAATTAGCAAAAAAAATTGAAGAAAATACACGTACAAACTTCAAAAATGGTATTAAACCCTACGGCACTGATGCACTACGTTTTACTCTTGCAGCAATGGCTTCTACAGGGCGAGACATCAATTGGAATATAAAACGTCTTGAGGGCTACCGAAATTTTTGTAATAAGCTCTGGAATGCAAGCCGTTACGTTCTAATGAATACACAACATCAAGATTGCGGTTCTGAATCGACTATGCAGCTTGTATATTCATTAACTGATAAATGGATTCAATCTCAATTTGAACTGACTGTACAAAAAATTAATGCCTACTTAAATAACTACCGTTTAGACATGGCAGCAAAGGCTATCTATGAATTCATATGGAACCAATTCTGTGATTGGTATCTTGAACTGACTAAACCAATTCTACATAAAGGTACAGAAATACAACAACGTGCCACACGTAACACATTAATTACAGTACTAGAAAAAACACTTCGTCTTGCACATCCAATTATCCCGTATATCACTGAATCTATTTGGCAAAATGTCAAACCTCTATTAAAAGAAATTAAAGGCGACACTATTATGTTGCAATCTTTTCCTCAGTACAATCGAACTAACTTCAACCAGAGTGCTCTAAATAATATCGAGTGGGTAAAAATGTTCATTACTAGTGTTCGAAACCTGCGTTCAGAATATAATATCGCACCGGCTAAACCATTAAGTGTAATGTTGATATTAAATAAGCAATGTTCAATTGATTTTGAAACAAACCGTGAAATTTTAATATCACTTGCTAAACTAGATCACATAAAACTTGTAACCAAAATGGATCAGCTTCCTCCATGTGCAACAGTGCTTATTGATAAAGCCGAATTATTGATTCCTATGACAGGTCTTATCAATACACGCTTAGAACTTAATCGTTTAGAAAATGAAACAAGGAGGATTCAAAATGAAATAAAGCGTGTTCTAAATAAATTAAATAACGAAAATTTCGTTAGTAGAGCACCAAAAAAAATTGTAGAAAAAGAACAAAAAAAACTTGAAAGTTATAGGGAAAAACTAATGAAACTTGAAAAACAAAAAACAACTGTTAAAAGTATCGTAAAATAAGTCATCCAAAAGATGTATACGGATATTTCGATTTCTTATTGGATAATACGATAGCAACCTATCCTTAGGTAAGGTGATACTGTATGTAAAGTTACAATTTGACTGTTTTTGTATTTCAATCTCTAATCTATAAAAAACATTTCGTAGAAATTACAGATTGTTTATGTGGCTTTCATTCCCATTATGATAGCAATAGTTCTATTAGTATCCACTTTTTTGTCTCTTTATAAACGACAATTCAACAGGATAGTACAACTTGATTTCACGTTTCCTATTAACTATTTTAACCATTTTAACTATTCCTCAAATTCAAGCAAAGTTAATGTTAGGTGATGATAACGAACAAAAAATATTTTCCATGGAGGAATGCTTAATAAATGAATCAGAGCCAAAAAATATCAATGAATTACCCATTAACATCGAAGCAGATTCGTTAGAGTCTATAAATGGCGAGACGGTTACCTACAATGGTAATGTTGTGATAGTACAAGGTAAAAAACGTATTCAAGCAGATAGCGTCACACTGCACCAAAAAGACAATATCGTTATTGCAGAAGGCAACGTACACGTCAGTGATGGTGAACTCAAAACGGTCTCTAGTAAAGTAACTAATCATCTCAATACCAACTTTATGTTTATAGAAAACACCAAATACAGTTTTTTGTGTCAACCAGGACGTGGAGAAGCAGTTAATATCTCCAAAACAGAAAAAACTATTTACCAAATTGAAGATGGCTTTATTACTTCCTGCTCGCTAAATTCTAATGCTTGGCGTATAAGATCATCAAAAATTAATATTAATCCGAATAAGAAAGAAGTTACTTTCTATAACCCTCGCTTTGAAATTAGAAATCTGCCTATTTTTTACCTTCCACTTTTAACTATTCCAATCGGAGATACACGCAAAACAGGATTTTTATATCCAACGGTTTCTTATAGTTCAAGTAATGGATTTAAAACAGAGGTACCCATATACTGGAATCTTGCCCCAAACTACGACTTAAAAACCATATTCAAATATATGCAAGAACGTGATTTTCAAATCAACAGTAAATTTCGTTACTTATCTAGTTTTGGCTCAGGTAGTATAGATTCAGAATTTTTCCCCAATGATAAAAAATATCTGAATAAGAGAAAACGTTGGGGATTTCAATATAAGCACAATGGAATTTTTCAAGAAACTTGGAAGTTTAAAGTCGATTACTCAAAAGTAGGTGATATTACTTATTTCACTGACATAGATTCAAGTGTTGGCAACCGAAAAGATGGTCAACTAACTCAAGAAACTGAAGTAACATACCGTTCTGACAATTGGGATGTGTCCATTCTAGTACGTGATTTTCAAACACTTACGGAAAATAGTACACCATACCGTTTGATACCTCAATTTCAATTCCATTACTATACTCCTGCTCTAATGAAATACTTAGACTTTGATCTAATTAGTCACATATCACGCTTTGATACTGATGATGAAAAAAAACCCTCATCCATCCGTATACACATTGAACCAGGATTCACCATTCCAATTGCTAATACATGGGGTGTTTGGACGACTGAAGCTCGCTTGCTGGGAACATTTTATCAAGAAAAAAATAATTCGCTTGCAAACTCTAATTCTGAGGAAAATATCATACGAATAATCCCAGAATTGAGTACACACGCTAGTATTACATTTGAACGAGATAACAAAATTTTCAGTGGCTATACTCAAACATTAGAACCACAAGTTCAATATTTATACGTACCGAAAAAAGAACAATCAAATATAGTTAAATATGATACCGCTCTTCTTCAAACGGATTACTATAATTTTTTTAGCAAGAGAAAATTCAGCAGTGTTGATGAAATAGCTGGAGCTAATAAGTTTAGTTATAGCGCTTCTTCTCGATTTTTTGATGTCTTTCACAAAGAACGCCTTAATATTTCTTTTGGCCAAGTGTTTTATCTAGAACAAAATTCCGAAAAATCACACAACCCTAATCAAAATTCAGCAATTTCTAATTATTCTGCTTGGGCTATTGAAACGAATTTCAATTATGATGATTATTTTTTTTATCATGGTGGTATTCAATACGATGTTGATACTAATGAGGTACAATTAGGTAACAGTACTTTAGAATATCGCTTTAACAGTGGTTACTTGCAGACCAACTACCGCTATGTTAGCCAAAATTACATTGAAAAAAATCTTAGTTACTCTGAAAAACAACTTAGTGAAATCGCTAAATCTGGAATATCACAATTAGGTCTATTTGGACAGTACCAAATAAATTCTAAATGGCGAACCAATGTACAATACTTTTATGATCTTACAACTAGCCAAGAATTAGAATGGCTGGCTAGTCTAGGGTATCAATCAAACTGTTGGTATATTGGCTTGACGTACAGCAATCAGTTTCGCGGTTGGGAAGATAAAAATAACTGGCTTATCAATTATCCAAACCTTACCCCTATATACGAAAATAATTTTAGCATTAACTTTGGTATTACAGGTTTTGGTACAAATATAGGTTCTGATTCAGGAATCATAGGTATCGATAATGCAGATAACACATTAAAATATGCTCGACCATTCCTGTTAAATAACTAGTTTTTACACTTTATCAATTATTGAGACTTTAATAGGATGCTCAATGAAATTCTTGAAATGTACCCTCGTTAGCTTGGTTATGATAATTAATACCACACCAGCTATAGCACAACTTATAGAACTTGATCGCATTTTAGCTGTTGTTAATAAAGAAGTAGTACTACAAAGTGATGTCAATACAATACTTAAAATGTCAAACATTAATAGAATAAAAAATGTACAAACTCTTTCTGAAAAAAAATTGTTGAAGCAGAAAATGCTTGAAAAACTTATTGTTGATAGTATTCAAGAACAAGAAGCTAAACGTATTGGTATACATGTAAACGATAACCATTTAAATGATACAATTACTAAAATAGCCCAAGAAAACAAACAAAACATTGATGAATTTGTTGCTAATGTAGCTAAGGAAAAGCTTTCTTATAAAATTTTTCGAGAACAAGTGCGTAAAGCGATTGCAATAAATATAGTGCGTAATACGTTGGTTCGTCGTCGCATTCATATATCATCAATTGAAATAAATAATTTAGCCGATATTCTAATTCAAGAGGTTGAAGACTCTGTACAATACAAAATAAGCCATATTCAATTTTGTTTTAACAATAAACAAGATAAGGACGAAATTAAAAAACAAACAAAAAAATTGATTAAAGAGCTAAAGCAAGGTGCTCATTTTCGATCTGCAGCTTATAATTGTTCCAGCAGTTCTGGGATATTACAAAATAGTCAGAAATGGATGCGTAAAAAAAACATGCCAAGTATCTTTGCTAATCAAATTGAATTACATAATAAAGGTACTATTATCGGTCCGTTTAGCAGTAGTGTTGGATTGCATATTTTAAAAATTGAAGATATTAAAAGCCGAAGAACAGTTATGGCAACGGAAATAAATGCTCGTCATATCCTCATCAAACCAAGTATAATTTTGAGTGACAAAAACGTGCAACAAAAACTGAACATGTTTACTCGCATTATCCGTGAAGATAAAGCAACCTTCGCTCAGATTGCAGAACAGTACAGTCAAGATCTCAATTCTGCAGCACAAGGTGGTGAACTGGGTTACCGAATTTCTGATTCATACGTACCAGAATTTAAAAATCAAATTGAGCAGCTACCCATTGGTCAAATTAGCAAACCATTCAAAACTGCTAATGGATGGCATATTTTAGAGGTGTTAAATCGGCGCGAGGTCGATTATACGCATAATGCGCTAAAAGATAAAGCTTATCGAATCCTGTTCGATCGTAAATTCAATGAAAAAGCGAAAGCATGGATACATGAAATTCGTGCAGGTGCCTTTGTTAAAATCATAAAAGATGAATCACATGACAATTAAGCGAATTGCTGTCACCACAGGTGAACCTGCTGGCATCGGACCAGACCTAGTACTAGCCCAATCAACTCAAAAATTTCCGCATGAACTAATTGTCTTTTCAGACAAAGGACTATTAACTGAACGTGCTCAACTTCTAGGTATTGATGTTGAATTAATGGATTACAACTCCAAACTAAAACCTAAAACAAAAAAAGCAGGACAGTTAATTGTTGCTCATATTCCTCTCGAGCACACCGTCACCACAGGAAAGCTTAACAAAAGAAATAGTCCCTATGTATTAAATATACTAGAAAAAGCCATCTTAGGCTGCATAAATTGTGAATTTGATGCAATTGTTACATGTCCTATCCATAAGGGAGTAATTAACCAAGCTGGTATCGAATTTACCGGACATACCGAATTTTTTGCTAAAAAATCTAATACACCATTGGCCGTAATGATGCTGGTTACTAAAAATATAAAAGTAGCGTTAGTTACCACACATATACCATTAGCTTCTGTACCTAAAGCAATCACAAAAGATAGATTGGAGAAAACAATTCATATAATTCATAAAGAATTAGTAGAAAAATTTGCAATCAAAAAACCGTCGATTTATGTATGTGGTTTAAATCCACATGCAGGGGAAAATGGTTTTCTTGGAAAAGAAGAAATCGAAATTATTACACCCACATTAGAAAAAATTCGCAAACAAGATATAAATATAATAGGCCCGTTACCAGCTGATACTATTTTCAACAGCAAACACTTGCAAAATGCAGACATTATACTAGGTATGTACCATGACCAAGTACTACCTGCCTTAAAATACAAAAGTTTTAGCCGGTTAGTAAATATTACTCTTGGTCTACCTTTTATAAGAACTTCAGTAGATCACGGTACCGCGCTTGAACTTGCAGGAAAAAAGATAGCAAATATAGAAAGTTTTAAAGCAGCACTAATTCATGCAATTGAATTAGTAGATAAAAAAACAAATACATTTTTTTAAAAAAATCAAAATTTGAGAGAAATATGAGAAACAACGTCTACTTAGGACATAAAGCCATTAAGCACTTAGGGCAAAATTTTTTGCATGATCCCAATATTATTAATGCTATTGTATCCTCAATAGATCCTAAATCTAGTGAAAATCTAGTAGAAATTGGCCCTGGATTGGGCGCTATAACAGAAGCTCTCGTCCAAAAAATTGATAAATTTACTGTTATTGAATTGGATCATAATCTAACTAAACGTTTGCGTAACCACCCTATATTAAAAGATAAACTTACCATTTATGAAGAAAACGCAATGCAATTCAATTTTACAAAACTAATGAGGGTAAATAATAAACTACGTATTTTCGGTAACCTACCTTATAACATTTCTACTCCGCTTATATTCCATTTATTCAAATTTCATAAAAATATTCAAGATATGCACTTTACCTTACAAAAAGAGCTAGTAAACCGCCTAGCCGCACAACCAGGAAATAAAGCTTATAGCCGCCTAACCGTAATGACACAGTACTACTGTAAAATAGTCCCAGTATTAGAAATACCATCAACAGCATTCTTTCCTAAACCTAAAATAAACTCAGCATTTGTTCGCTTAATATTACATGACAACCTACCATATCCTGCCACTAGTCTTAAATGGCTAAATCGTGTTTGCCGCTATGCTTTTAATCAAAGACGTAAAACGATTCGTAATTGCTATAAGGAATTGCTTGATATAAAAATACTGCAAAAATTAGGTATAAATCCAAACATAAGACCTGAAAATTTAACCCTGAAAGAATTCGTTGAAATAGCTAATTGGTTAGATATGGATCGCTAATCCAATTCAGAAATAAAAAACTGATTCTTATGCTAATATGCAGTAAGCTGAATTTTTTGAAGATAAAATCTACACTCTACACATTCTATAGTGTGTCGAATATTTTAATTAATTGAGATCTGCTCATGTCAAACTATATCGTAGGTGATGTTCAAGGTTGCTTTGATGAGCTAAGACTGCTGCTGAGTTGTGCTTCCTTCGATCCCAGCAAAGATACATTATGGTTAACAGGAGATCTTATCGCCCGAGGTCCAAAATCCCTAGAAACTCTTCGATTTATAAAAAATCTAGGAAATGCAGCCAGAGTTGTTTTAGGAAATCACGAACTACACTTATTAGCTGTATCTATTGGTGTAAAAAAGATTGAAAAGAAAGATAAAACTTCTAAAATTTTATTTTCTGAAGATAAACAAGAGCTACTTAATTGGCTTCGTTTTCAACCACTAATGGCCGAACATGAAGAATTCATTGTATGCCATGCCGGTATTTCACCACAATGGACTCTTTCCAAAGCAAGAGCGGCTGCCCGAGAAGTAGAACAACAACTTCAGAAACAAAAAAGTTGGCCTTGGCTTATTAAAAATATGTATACTCACACTACCCAAAAAGTATGGAGTAACACTCTATCAGGAATTAAACACTACTGCTATACCATTAATGCGTTTACTCGAATGCGGTTTTGCTATTCTAACGGAGAACTCGATATGAAGCATAAACATCCTCCGAGTGAAGTACGTAATAAACGACTTATACCTTGGTTTAAAATACCTTGGCGTCAACCATTAGATAAAACAATCCTATTTGGTCACTGGGCAGGACTAGACGGCTATCAAGACAGTAATGTTATTGCTTTAGATACAGGGTGTGTATGGGGAAAAACCTTAACTATGTTATGTTGGGAAAGCAAAACTTTTTTTGCTCAAAACGCTCTGAACAAACAGTCAAAATTAATCAATATCAAATCATAGTTGTGCCCTTGTTAGTTTTTAGATTTGGCGTTCTAACACTACAAAGCGCATGCTGTACATATTTTTAACATCAGCTTGATGGTATTTTTGATAAATCATGTGCCACCCGTATCCCAAATTAGGAAACTGAATGTCGCCGTTAATACTCGATTCTACATATGTCAAATATAAACGTCCTGCTTTAGGTAAACAAGCTTGATAAATAGAAGCACCACCGATAATCATAACCTCATTGAAATTGGCAACTGATGCTAATGCTCCTTCGATCGAAATAACCGTCAATACACCACTAATATTCAACATCCTATTACGACTAATTACGACGTTATTTCGACCAGCCAATGGACGTCCAATCGAATCAAAAGTTTTACGTCCCATAATTACTGGCTTACCCATAGTACAGTGCCTAAACCAAGCGAAATCAGCTGGCAAATGCCATGGAACTTGATTATCTTTACCAATAGTTCGATTTTCTGACATCGCTGCAATCATACTAATAAGCATCAAAAAAATCCTATATAAACCTTCCGATTTCTATCCTTAAAAAGTTAGAAACAATATACACTAATTAATAATTGCAACCTTTCCACATGCCTTCGACTTCATTTTGTTTTTCAGAAGGTGATCGCTCTATGAAATTAATTAGTCTACAACAAAGTTCCTTGGTGCCTAACTTATTAATTGCGGAAATTTTATAGTAGTCCTCTTTCCAAGCTAATAGTCCTAATATCTCTTGGATCTTTGTATTTACTTCATGTTCAGGCAATAAATCAATCTTGTTAAAAATCAACCAACGTGGCTTATTTGCTAATTTATGACTGTATTTCTCAAGTTCATCAACAACTGTTAACACACTCTGAAGAGAATAATTTTGCTCAACAAATGTGATATCAATCATATGTAACAATACTCTGCAACGTTCAAGATGCTTCAAAAAACGAATACCCAACCCAACACCGCTTGCTGCACCTTCAATAAGACCAGGAATATCAGCAACAACAAAGTTTTTATGAGAAACAACATTAACAACACCTAGATGAGGCATTAATGTCGTAAACGGATAATCAGCAATCTTTGGTTTAGCTGCAGATACTGCTTGAACGAAAGTGGATTTTCCAGAATTAGGCAAACCTAGCATACCGACATCAGCTAAAAGCATCAGATCCAAACGCAGTTGACGCACTTCACCTTTAGTACCTACAGTTTTTTGATACGGAGCACGATTAATTGAAGATTTGAATCGACTATTACCTAAACCATGCCAACCTCCCTTAGCAACCATAATTTTTTTTCCATTTTCAATAACTTCAGCAATAATTTCATTAGTACAAACGTCAATGACGCGCGTACCAATAGGAACAGGTAATACCCTGTCTTTACCACGTTTCCCAGTACAATTTCCACCACGACCATTTCCACCACGCTCTCCTGAATGAAAACGCTGGAAACGATAATCAACCAAGGTATTTAAATTTTCGTCACCAAGTATATAAACATCACCACCATCACCACCATCACCACCATCAGGACCACCTTTTGCTACAAATTTATCGCGCAAAAAGCTAACAATACCATCACCGCCATCACCGGCTTCAACTTTTATTACCACTTCATCAACAAATTTCATCTTTTGCTTTTATATTTTTCCAATTTGAATGACCGACCCGCAGATTTTTCATCAGATCTATAATGTCATGATAGGATCCATTTTAAAATAATGCTCTAACGTTTAATTGATATTGGATTCTAAAACACAAACTAAAAGCCCTACCTAATTGGCAGGGCTTAAACCTCGTTCTGAAAAGAGATTACTTTGATTCGATGCTAACAAATTTCTGGCTTTTAAAACCTTTTACTTCAAATTTAACCTTACCTTCACGGAGAGCAAAAAGCGTATGGTCCCTACCTACACCAACATCAGTGCCAGGATGAAACCTAGTACCACGTTGACGCACGATTATACTACCTGCTGATACAAACTCACCGCCGAAACGTTTAACACCAAGACGTTTACTTTCCGAATCTCGTCCATTTCGGGTAGAACCACCAGCCTTTTTATGCGCCATTACAACCCCTCCAAATTAAACATTAATCGAACAATCTTAACTTCTGTAAACCATTGACGGTGCCCTTGTTGCTTACGAAAATGCTTGCGACGACGAAACTTAATGATCTTGACTTTATCGCCGCGTCCATGGCGAATCACTTTGGCAACAACTCTACAGCCCTTAACCAAAGGGTCACCAACAACAACTTCTTTTTCATTGGCTACCAAAAAAACTTCATCAAACTCAACACTCGTTCCAATTTCCACGTCTAACTTTTCTAAACGTAGGCTTTGACCCTTGCTTACACGGTGTTGCTTAGCACCAAATTTGAAAACAGCGTACATACTCACCCCGTCTCGTGCAAACTGTCATAAAGACCTAGATACACGGCAGACTAATCAACTCTAATCATCGACAAAGGCCGAATTCTACAAAAAATGCACTTCCATTACAAGTAATATTTTAAAATAAATTGGTGAAAAAAGTAATGCTAAAAGAAAGTGCTATATACATATTTCTGTATAATATGTCAATAAACGTTTTTTAGTGTATTATTCACTATCCTCATGAAGATAATGACAACGTATCATAGAGGTAACTCTAGATGGATTTTAAGGCTATCCAAATACTCACTGCCGACGATATGGCAAAAGTGAATAAGACGATTCAAACGCAACTTAGTTCTGACGTAACTCTAATAAAAAAAATAGGATTGTACGTTCTCAATAGCGGTGGTAAACGTTTGCGACCCCTGTTGGTAATTCTCTCGACCAGAGCTCTCGGTTATCAAGGTGATGCTCATACTACATCAGCTGCTTTTATAGAATTTATTCACACAGCTACGTTACTACATGATGACGTAATTGATAAATCGGATACGCGTCGTGGTAAAGCAACAGTAAATACTGCGTTCGGAAACGCAGCTAGTGTTCTTGTTGGTGACTTCATTTATACCCGCTCATTTCAAATGATGACTAAACTAGGATCATTACGAATTCTAGAGTTAATGAGTAATGTTGTTAACATTATTGCAGAAGGTGAAATCCAACAACTAATGCACTGTAACGATCCAAATACAACTGAAGAAAACTACATGAAGGTAATTTACTCAAAAACAGCACGCTTATTTGAAGCAGCTATGCAAATTGGCGCGATTTTAAACAACTCTCCTGCAGAAATAGAAATTGCGTTACGGAACTATGGTAAGCACTTAGGTATTGCTTTCCAATTAACAGATGATGTCATTGACTGTGTAGATGATCTATCAGAAGGCAAGCCAACGTTACCGCTATTGCATACTATACGCAACAGCCCACCAGAAAAAGCCTCTTTGATTCGCGAAGTAATCGTCGAAAAAACAAATGGTCCAGATAAACTTAAAGAGATTTTAACAACTATAAAACAAACCGGATCTTTAAAATATGCGAAAAAAAAAGCACTCATTGAAGTGGATAAAGCCATAGCCTCCTTATCGGTTTTACCAGAATCAGAACATAAACAAGCTCTAGTTATGCTGGCCTATGCTGCCGTGAACCAAAGCAGCAGATAATCTCAATCTAAACTATAGTCAGTTGAAGAAAAACCACTATTGATGATTATTGACGAAATTAATACCAATACTAATGTCATCATTCAGCGCTCGTAGCATGCTATCCAACGCAATTGCCTCATAGCTGCTCAGATTACCATAGCCTAAAGTAGTCTCGATTCCCTCTTTACCTAATTTTACTGGTTGAGCAAAGAACGGAGCATATTCACTGTATCCTTCTACATAGGCACACTCAATCACATTACTTTCACCTTGAATTGCTTTAACAAGTGCTAAGCAAAAACGACATGCTGCCTGTCCCATTGAAAGAGTCGCACTACCACCACACACCTTTGCCTCTACAACTTCAGTACCAGCATTTTGAATACGTCTAGTCAGTGCTTCTATTTCCTCATCCGTCAATTTTACATGCTGAATTTGAGAGAGTAAAGGAAGGATAGTGACAGCAGAATGGCCTCCAATAACAGTTATATTGATACTATTTGGATCTTTATTTTTTAATCTAGAAACAAAAACTTCAGAACGTATTACATCTAGCGTTGTAATACCAAATAAACGTTTTTTATCATAAGCACAAAACTTCTTTAACATACCTGCCATCACTGGTACGATCGAATTTATAGGATTAGTAATCACTCCTATACAGGCTTCTGGACAAGCTCCTGCAATTTTTTCAGCCAAGTACTTTATAATATCTGCATTAATATTAAAAAGGTCAGCACGATCCATACCTACTTTACGAGCGGCACCTGCTGCAATTAGAACTATATCAGCGCCTTCAAGAGCTACTGTAATATCCTTACCTGTATAACCTGTGACTGCAACCCAAGTCGGAATATGACTCAAATCAATTGCTAGACCAGGGGTTATAGGAGCAATATCATATAAAGCCAGACAACTCCCTTCCGGCAAATAATTCTTAAGAAGAAGTGCCAAAGCTTGACCAATGCCACCAGCAGCACCAATAAGAACAATTTTCACTGTAATCCTCCCTTAGTCAAATTATTTTTTGTTGCATAGCATTTTCATCAAATTTGAGAATTAAAATCATTACTGATAAAGTATCCTACAAAAAATAAAAAAGCTAAAAGTGATTATAGAAGAATAAAAGAATGTTTAGTATAGTATGCTTTGCAAAAAATAAAAAAATAATTGAATCTTTCATCCACCAATGGAGGGTGTAATCTCATTACGTTGAGCAGATTTATGATATTTAGGATACTTGTTGTATCTAAATTAAAAATCCAAGCATCTTTTTAAGTGTCATTTAAATTCAGAACAAAAGCTTGTAATTTAAAGATTAAGCACTAAAATAGAACGCACTTAATGGATGTGAAAACACTCAAGTATTACCGTACATTCACCGGTTATGGGCTGGTAAAATCAGCCATAGGCCGAGATACCTGGAGCTTTATATGGCTAAGCACCTATTCACTTCCGAATCTGTTTCCGAGGGTCATCCAGATAAAATTGCAGACCAAATTTCCGATGCTGTCCTTGACGCTATCTTAGAACAAGATCTTACAGCACGAGTAGCATGCGAAACCTATGTAAAAACAGGAATGGTTATGGTTGGTGGAGAAATTACTACTTCCGCCTGGGTTGATATCGAAGAAATTACTCGAAAAACCTTACGAAAAATTGGCTATATACATTCGGATATGGGTTTTGATGCTGATTCCTGCGCAGTCCTAAATACTATTGGCAAACAATCTCCAGATATCAACCGAGGTGTTGACAAAGCTGATCCAAAAGAACAAGGTGCTGGAGACCAAGGTATCATGTTTGGCTATGCAACTAATGAAACTGAAACTTTCATGCCGGCTCCAATTACTTACTCACACCGCCTCGTTAAAAAACAAGCAGCGGTACGTAAAAGTGGAAAACTTAATTTTTTACGTCCCGATGCAAAATCTCAATTAACATTTCAATATAATCAAGGCAAAATTGTTGGGATTGATACGGTTATCCTTTCAACTCAACATTGTGATTCAGTTTCCACTCCTGATCTACGCGAAGCGGTAATGGAAGAAATAATTAAGCCCGTGCTTCCTCCTGAGTGGATCAATAAAAACACCAATTTTTTTATTAATCCAACAGGACGTTTTGTTATAGGTGGCCCAATGGGAGATTGCGGTTTAACAGGACGCAAAATAATTGTGGATACCTATGGAGGCGCAGCTCGCCACGGTGGTGGCGCCTTCTCAGGGAAAGATCCTTCGAAAGTTGATCGTTCAGCAGCATATGCGGCTCGTTACGTTGCAAAAAACATCGTTGCAGCTGGAATGGCTGATCGCTGCGAAATACAATTTTCTTACGCTATTGGTATGGCAAATCCAACATCTATTATGATTGAAACGTTTGGCACTGAAAAAGTGCCGCAAGATATTATCCTTAAAGCAGTACGTCAATATTTCGATTTACGTCCATATGGCTTGCAAGAAATGCTTAATCTTTTGCAACCAATCTATAAAAAAACTGCCTCATATGGTCATTTTGGTCGAGAAAAATTTCCTTGGGAAGCAACAGATAAAATTGGATTGCTACGGAGTTTTGCCGGTTTGGCGTAAATCAGAAATCTCGATCTAACACGAACTTTCGATTAATTAATTTCGGCTTCTTGTGGAAGAAACGTATTCTCTCATATTTTGATTTAAGGCTATTATCTAGGCGATATAACATCACGATCATTCTAAACTAGAAAGACGTCATAAACAAAACTTTGAGAAAAGTATAAAATATGGCGATAATTATCGACAACGACCGTGTAATTTCCATTTGTTATTTCTTCAAGTTTTATTTTAGATATATTGAATAATCGGAGAGAAATATGATTAAACTCGGCATTTTGATGGACTGTATTAAGCACATCGACACTAGAAAAAATTCCTGCTTTGCAATGATGTTGGAAGCACAACGTCGTGGTTATGAAATCCACTATATGGAGATAGATGATCTACACCTAGAGAAAAATATAGCAATAGCTGATACTAAAATAGTCAAATTAAAAGACAATGTAGTCGATTGGTATCAATTTAAGTCGGAGCAAACTATAGAGCTCTCTGAACTAGATGTAATTCTGATGCGTAAAGATCCTCCAGTGGATAAAGGATATATCTGCGCAACATATATTTTAGAACAAGCAGCAAAGCAAGGAACATTAATTATTAACAAGCCACAAAGCTTACGAGATTGTAACGAAAAACTATTCGCTACTTGGTTTCCAGAATTAATACCAAGTACAGTTGTTACTCGAAAAATAGAGAGAATAAAAGCATTCCAAAACAATCATGATAGTATTATTCTAAAACCTCTCGATGGTATGGGTGGTTCCTCTGTCTTCTGGATAAAAAAAAACGATCCCAATTTTTCAGTTATTGTGGAAACTTTAACTAATAACGGAAAACGCTATACGATAGTGCAAGAGTTTGTACCTGATATCACTAATGGCGATAAAAGGGTTCTAGTGATCGATGGTGAACCATTCCCTTACTGCTTAGCACGCATTCCCGCCATAGGTGAGACGCGTGGTAACCTAACCTCAAGAGCTAGTGGTGAAGTACGCCTTCTAAATAAAAGTGACATTAGAATTGTTCAAGCCGTTTCACCAACCTTGAAAAAAAAGGGACTAATATTTGTAGGCTTAGACATTATTGGTGACAAGCTCACAGAAATCAATGTAACCAGTCCAACCTGCGTTCGTGAAATTGAAAGAACACTTAATGTTTCGATTACAGGTAAACTTATGGATGTAATTGAACGTCGCTTAAAGAATTATTTAAAATAAGCAAGTTTTGTTTATTTACTTTACTACCCGGAATTTCTATGAACCTAACAAATCATTTTTTAGTTGCAATGCCTGGCATTAAAGATTACTACTTCAAAAATAGTGTGGTCTATATTTGTGAACATAGCGCAAATGGAGCAATAGGATTAATAATTAATGCACCAATCAACATCACCATCGCTGGGATACTCGAACAAACTAATACACAGGCCCATTTCAATATGAATAATTTAAATAAACCAGTTTTAAACGGTGGACCAATATCAGAAAATCGTGGATTTATCATTCACCAACCTAAAGATGATTATGAATCAAGTATTCAAATGACAGACAAAATTTCCGTAACAACTTCAAAGGACATTCTCTCTGTTCTAGGGACTGAAGCTGAACCAAACAATTACGTCATTGCTCTGGGTTACTCAGGATGGAGATCTGGTCAACTTGAAAACGAACTAGTAAAAAATTCGTGGCTTACAATAGAGGCTGATCCTGATGTTATTTTCAATACACCGATTCGAGAACGTTGGCGTAAAGCTATTCAAATTCTTGGAATTGACGCCAAACAGTTATCAACACAAACAGGTCGTGCCTAACAGATAGAGTGATTTAAATCTAATCGAATAAACATGGCTATATCTAGAACAATTATGGCTTTTGACTTTGGCACTAAAAACATAGGCAGTGCTATCGGACAAGAGATTACGCAAACTGCTTCTCCGTTGAGGGCATTGAAAGCTGACGACGGTGTTCCCAATTGGTATGATATAAAAAAACAAATTACGGAATGGAAACCTGACCTACTGATTGTTGGTTTACCTACCGACTTAAATGGTAAAAATCTTCGTAACATTACTCAAAAAGCAAAGAAGTTTGCTAAACATATCCAAAGTCGCTATTGTTTAAGCGTAGAGCTTCATGATGAGAGATTTTCAACTTCCGAAGCGCGATCGTCACTATTTGATATAGGTGGTTACAAAGCCTTAAGTAAAGATAGTATAGATTGCCGATCTGCAGTAATCATTCTAGAAAGCTGGTTAAAAAGTCAAAAAAAGATGAAAAATATGCCGATATTCTAGCATCTCTAAATTCCGTTGAAGCGATGAATGAAGAATTACTCTAAAAATTCATTGCGCTAAGTTCTTTGTATGAAATTGTGTCCATTAATTTTTCTTGCATATAAATATGAATAATATCCAGAAAAACATTAAACGTATCATCTCACAGATTGAAAGCGCACAAAAAAAGTATGGAAGAGCCCGAAATTCAGTGCAACTTCTGGCTGTCAGCAAAACCAAACCAATAGAGGCTATTTTAGATGCAGTGCAGGGTGGGCAGAAATTTTTTGGTGAAAACTATGTACAAGAAAGTATAAATAAAATTCAGTTTTTTCGAAAAAATTATGCAAATTTATCACTAAAATGGCATTTTATTGGTCCAATACAGTCAAACAAAACCCGTCATGTTTCTGAAAATTTTGATTGGGTACATACAATAAATCGTGCCAAAATAGCCCAACGACTTAATGACCAACGTCCTGTAGGAATGGAGCCAATTCAGGTGTTAATCCAAGTCAACACTTGCAGCGAAAAAAACAAATTTGGCGTTTTTGAAAACGAGATATTTGCTTTAGTAGATTTGATTACATCGTTACCAAACCTAACATTAAGAGGGCTGATGTCAATTCCAGCTAACACATCCGATCACCAATCTCAGTTCATTGCTTTTTCTAAATTAACTAAGCTCAAAAATAAACTTACAAAAAAATATCCACAATTAGAATTAGATACCCTATCAATGGGAATGAGCGGTGATATGGATGCTGCAATTCGAGCTGGTAGCACTATGCTACGTATTGGCACTAGTATTTTTGGAACAAGAAACGATAAATAAGATCACATTGAGCAAATGCTAACTATCAGCATTTCTTTCCGCAACCTAGGATAAAATTCATGGAATACAAGAAGATTACTTTTATTGGCGCCGGCAATATGGCATGCGCTATCATAGCTGGATTAGTTACTAGCGGTTATCCGACAAACTTGATTACAGCCAGCGATCCTAAGCCAGATAAGTGTGACTTTCTCACTAATCAGTATAATATCGATACAAAAAAAAATAATTTTCTTGCAGCTGAACAAGCAGACGTAATTGTCCTTGCAGTAAAACCACAATTGATGCAATTGGTGGGAAATGATCTTCGTTCTGTCGATTGGAATCATAAATTAATAATTTCTATCGTAGCAGGCATCAATAATGCGCGTCTAAATGAAATACTTAGTGATTCCATTAATCTTATTCGTGCAATGCCAAATATGCCAGTACTAATAAAGCAAGGCATGACTGGTTTATACGCTAATAGTAATGTCAATCAATCAGATAAAGTATTCGTTTCAGAACTAATGGGTACAGTAGGAAAAATTTGCTGGGTTGAACAAGAATCAGACATCAATAATATCATTGCTATAGCAAGCAGTGCACCGGCATATTTTTTCCTGTTTATGGAAGCCATGCAAATAGAAGCCATTGCTCAAGGTTTCGATAAAAATACTGCTCGACTGCTAGTTCAACAATCTGCGTTAGGAGCAATAAAAATGGGGTTTGCCAATCCAAATATTGAATTATCAACACTCTGTGAACAAATTACATCAAAAGGCGGAACGACTGCAGAAGCATTAAAAATTTTTAATAAACACCAACTTTCAGATATCGTAGCCAAAGCAATGCAAGCTGTAGTTGCTCGGGCTGAAGAAATAGGAAAATTATTTTAACTTTTTGTTCGTTTCTTGTAATGAACGATGGCAAAGGAGTATTTATGAATTCAATAAAATTTCTCATTTCTACAATATTTGATTTTTATATCATGATAGTAATCTTACGCATTTGGCTACAGGCTTCTCACGCTGACTTCTATAACCCGTTCTCTCAATTTATCGTAAAAGCTACAGAGCCTATCCTTGGTACGCTACGCCAAATCATTCCATCAGTAGGGAATATTGATCTAGCAACTATATTATTCGCTTATACTCTATGTGTATTTAAACTTATTGCGCTTATCCTAATTACTTCTAATGGTTTCGCAAATTTAAGTACTGAATTTCTGTTTCTTGGTTTAGTGTCTCTTCTGAAAATAGCTGGTGGGTTACTATTTTGGGTGCTACTTATCTGTGCAATTTTAAGTTGGGTAAGTCAGGGCTACAGTCCTGTAGAATATGTGTTCCATCAATTAACAGAACCAATGCTTACACCAATTCGCCGTATTATTCCTACGATAGGAGGTTTTGATTTAAGCGTACTAATTTTATTCCTTGTACTACAGTTCGCAAACTTTCTTATGGGTGATCTTATCGGTCCAGTCTGGTATCAATTATAATATTCCAATAGATTGCGATTTATAATAGTAAATATAATGAAACGATGGATTATAGGATCCTTACTTGCAACTTTCGCTGTTGAACCTACTTTGGCTGATCAGTTTAAAAGCATCAAAGATATTGAAGTACATTATTCCGCATTCAACTCAACCTTTTTAACCGATCAAGTAGCACAACGTTACGGTATTCGACGCAATAGTCACTCAGCTATTATAAATATTGTCCTATTAGACAATGCAAGAACAAGAAAACCGGCAACAACTGCGAAAATCTCTGGTATTAGTAAAAATTTAATTGGTCATGTTTATAAACTTGCTTTCAAAGAAATCAAAGAAGGCAACTCAATTTATTATCTTGCTGAGTTCCCCATTACTAATGAAGAAAATATTTTTTTTGATTTAGATATCAATGCTGGAAACAAAGGTATAGGTAAATTACAATTCAGACAGATATTTTATATTGAAAGATAACTTATGATATTTAATCAGACTGATTTTTTAAAACGTGCAAAGAAAATTATACTAGCGACAAAAAATAAAAATAAGGTATGTGAAATAGTTGATTTTCTGATAGATTTTGGTTTCAATATTACCACGCAAAACGACTGCAATATCTCTAAAGTGGAAGAAACAGGCACAACCTTCGTCGAAAATGCCATCATCAAGGCACGACATGCTTCTAAAGAAACTGGTTATCCTGCTATCTCAGATGATTCAGGTTTAGAGGTAGACTACCTTCAAGGTGAACCAGGGATTCATTCAGCACGTTATGCTGGAGTAAACGCTAGTGATGAGCAAAATTTAAATAAACTACTAAAAAAAATGCAAAGAGCTTCAGAAAAGCAACGTGCTGCTCGTTTCCACTGTGTGCTAGTGCTTATTCGTCATACAAATGATCCAGTACCGCTTATTTGTCATGGAAAATGGGAAGGTCGAATCTCGAAAGAAGCCCACGGGAAAAATGGATTCGGTTACGATCCGATCTTCTTTATACCAGAAGAGCAGTGTACCTCAGCTGAACTAGAAACAAACCGCAAGCAGCAGCTTTCTCATCGTGCTAAAGCACTTAAAAAACTATTCATGGCTCTTTCTGCTCAAAATTCATAGTTTTATGCCAATTTCACTCAAATTACCAGAACTTAGTCTTTATATTCACATTCCTTGGTGCATACAAAAATGTCCATATTGCGATTTCAATTCTTATAATTTAAAATCCAATATTCCAGAAGAACAGTATATCGCCGCTCTTCTGGAAGATCTTGATAACGATATTAAAAAATACCAACTCGATAAAAACCGGCGTCCTCTTCATTCAATTTTCATCGGTGGTGGCACACCAAGCCTGATTTCTTCTCAAGGTATTAATAATCTGCTTTCAGGTATTAGGTCACGCATTCCATTCCAATCTGATATTGAAATAACTTTGGAAGCTAACCCGAGTACAACGGAAACAAAACGTTTCGTTGATTACCAAAATGCAGGCATCACACGTATTTCAATCGGTATCCAAAGCTTTAATTCAAAAAAGCTAGAACGTTTGGGACGCACTCATGGACAGCAGGAAGCAATCGATTCTATCTTGCTCGCACGTGACATCCATCTTAATAGTTTCAATTTAGATTTGATGTATGGTCTGCCAGATCAAAATGTTGAAGAAGCACTATTAGATCTAGATCAGGCCATTAAGCTTGATCCTAGACACCTCTCCTGGTATCAATTAACTATTGAACCAAATACTATGTTCTATTATAAAAAACCAACTTTACCAGATAATAACATTTGGAATATTTTCAACAAAGGGCATAAAAAACTCAGCGAAGCTGGTTATGTACAGTATGAAATATCAAGTTATAGTAAAATAGGCTATCAGTGTCAGCATAACCTCAACTATTGGCGCTTTGGGGATTACTTGGGTATAGGCTGTGGTTCACATGGTAAGCTAAGCTTTGACAATAATACAATTCTTCGTACCACTAAAATTAAACATCCAAAAGGATATTTAGATGTATATCAAAAAAGTACAAAGTCATACTTATTTGAGGAATTTGAAGTGCCAAATAAAGATAAACCTTTTGAATTTTTTATGAATCGTTTTAGGTTGATGGAACCCTGTCCTAAACAGGATTTTATTGATAGAATAGGACTTAACCCTGAATCCATCAGAGATATTATCAATTGGTCTGTAAATAACAAATACTTGATTTCTGATGAAATCTACTGGAAAACTACAAAAAAAGGTAAACTATTTCTGAATGAACTACTTGAAGCTTTTATGGAATGAAGAGTTAAGAGTACTTCCGAAAACTATCTATAACGTCTAAGAATTCTTTTTCCTTCTTGTCTCTCTGAAAAAAAGCCACTTATGCAGTACGCCTATATTTCATATCCCAAATCTCTTGACCTAGACAATAGGCACGCGCTTCAAACTTAGTTATTGGACGATCATCAGGACGAGGAATATAATCCCTATGTTCAGAAACATTTTCAAAACCTGACACAAAATTCATCACTTTAACTATATTTTCCGCATAATTTTTCCAGTCGGTTACTACATGGAAAGTACCAATTCCTATTTGCAACTTGGTTCGAAATATTTCGACAAACTCAACCTTGATAATACGACGTTTATGATGACGCACTTTGAACCAAGGATCAGGGAAAAATAACTGCAACTTATTCAAGCTATCATCTGGAACCATATGTTCAAATACCTCAAGTGCATCATGATATATAACATACAAGTTAGTTATATTAGAATTTCGAGCCAGCGCTAAACATGCACCGACACCAGGAGTATAAACTTCAATACCAACAAAATTTTTTTCTGGAGATTTTTTTGCCATTTCAACCAATGAAGCGCCCATACCGAATCCAATCTCTAAAATAACAGGATTCTCATTACCAAATATTTTTTTCCAATCAAGATTTTCTTGTTGATAATCAATCCCCATCCTCGGCCAACATTCTTCTATCGCATTCTTTTGTGCTTTAGTTAAACGACCTTCTCGACGCACAAAACTACGTATTTTACGTAGTGACGTTCCATCCTTACTATACTGATTAACAATCACCTTTTTCCACTCCAAACCTAATCGAAATTTCTGTTTCACCTAAATTACCCAAACTTTTTAACCAAAATCTGTGCTTGAATAATTGATGTACGAAACATGAAAATACGCTAAAAAAAACCTTCTAATCAAATGGTTCATTAAGTAAACAAAACGAAATGATCATCCATCTATAATGGAAATGAAGAAGAAAACTCTGAAGCCACTGATTTGTATCGTATTATATCATAATTTTATATTTAAAACGAAAAACGCTAACAACTCATCTAAATATTTCTGTATTTACACTAAGTAATAAATGTGATGGAATTTCATTCAAAATAATAAAACATCTAGATAAATAATGACACCTTTCGCAAAAGCCATCCTAAAATGGTATGACATCTCCGGACGAAAAAATTTACCTTGGCAAAAAAATAAAACTGCTTATCGTGTTTGGTTATCTGAAATTATGCTACAACAAACTCAAGTTGCCACTGTGATTCCTCACTATCTACGTTTTTTAAAAAAATTTCCAAATATTGTTGATTTAGCTAATGCAAGCCAAGATGAAGTTCTATATCTATGGAGCGGATTGGGTTACTATGCCCGTGCGCGAAACTTATATAAAACAGCCCAAATAATCACAAAACAATACAGTGGAAAATTTCCTATGAACATGGAAGAAATACGTGCTCTTCCAGGTATTGGACGTTCAACTGCCGCTGCTATACTTTCTTCAGTACATAAAAAAAAATATGCGGTTTTAGATGGTAATGTCAAACGCATACTCACTCGCTATTTCGCTATTGGAGGCTGGCCAGGGCAGAAAAAGGTAGAAAAAATATTATGGCAGCATGCCGAAGAATACACACCTCAAAAAGACACCGACAAATACAACCAAGCTATGATGGATATCGGGGCTACAGTATGCACTCGTCATAATCCCAAATGCGGTTTATGTCCAATAAGTCAAAATTGTGTTGCTTACCAACAAGGAAATCCACTAGATTATCCAAGCAAAAAAAACAAGAAAGATAAATTAGTGAAAGAAACTTGGTTTATCATACTGCGCTATAATAATCAGGTGTGGCTCGAACAACGTCCAAATTCTGGGATTTGGGGGGGACTATTTTGCTTTCCCGAAAATAAAAATTCTGAAGTTGAACTCAATTTGTGTATCGAATACAAAGAAACCATCTCAAAAATCACTCAATCCATTACTTTTGTGCACGCTTTTAGCCACTATCACCTTAAAATTACACCGATTTTAGTTGATCTATCAAACAAACCGTTAATAGAAAAAACTAGAGGTCTTTGGTATAATTTACTCAAGCCCGCTAAAATAGGATTAGCTGCACCGGTAAAGCTATTATTAGAAGAACTTACCTTATCTATACTTTGATGATAAACAATAAGGAATAATCATGGGTCGTACCATTTTTTGTACCAAGTTAAAAAAAAATGTAGAAGGTCTAGATTTTCAACCTTATCCTGGAAATTTAGGTAAACGTATTTTAAATAATATCTCCAAGGAAGCTTGGAGACTTTGGCAAGGCAAGCAAACTATGCTTATCAATGAAAAGCGATTAAATATGATGAACCTGGAACATCGAAAACTGCTCGAAATTGAAATGGTTAACTTCTTATTTAAAGGGAAAAAAGTGTACATTGAAGGTTACATCTTGCCAAAAAAAAATTAAAAACAAGTTGACTATAGTGAAAAAAATCCGTTTAATGTTGCCTCGTTACACTGAAGTAAACCAGCCAGTGAGATGTTTCTTCGGAGCTAGAAATTCGTGGTTTTTAATAACTCGAGTTTTTTTGCCTTGATAGCTCAGTAGGTAGAGCAGAGGACTGAAAATCCTCGTGTCGGTGGTTCGATTCCACCTCGAGGCACCATTTTTATTCTTGGTTTGCATGGATAAAAGTCTTCAAGAAAGAATTTTATTCCTCCTTAGTTCAGTTGGTAGAACGGCGGACTGTTAATCCGTATGTCGCAGGTTCGAGTCCTGCAGGGGGAGCCAACAAGCTTAGTATTTGAGTGAAAAAAAAGTAGACAAAAAACCTGCCGACTCCTCATCAGTGTTCTCAAAATTATAGTTAAGCAACAAAATCAGGAATTAATTCTTTGCGACCGAAAGTTGATTTAGTGTGTTAACCTCTTCATCTAGAAGCGCAAGCTTAGCTCTCATTTGATGATGACAGAGATTTACAAGCTCACGAACACTTTCTTTATTGTAACCTTTAGTACTGATTGGTGGCAACATTTCGACTATTACGTAACCATTCCTCCAACGGTTTAACTTAAGTTCACTAGTAGAACTGCACACAATAGGAACAATCGGCACGCCGGAAAAAATCGCGGCATAAAATGCGCCATTTTTGAACGGTAACAAACCACGTCCACGAGAACGCGTTCCTTCAGGAAACATCCATACCGAAACACTCGTCCGTTTTATCCTATTAACAATATATTCTATGGTATCAATCGCTTGAAAGCGATTGGCTCGGTTAATCAAAATATTTCCTGAAAGCCAATATAACTGACCAAATAAAGGTATCCAAATCAAGCTTTTTTTACCTACTGTCACTACTTTAGGTGTCACTGCTGAAGATACAGTGAACATATCCCAATTATTTTGGTGATTAGCAATATAAACGTATTGACCTCGTCGATGATAAGCGTCTTCAGGCATTCTAAGCATCAGATTAATTCCAAAAAACCTAGACATATAACTAAAGCAACGGCCGAAATTGAATACATGATTCATGCTATGAGGAGTCAACAGGCAAAGACTGCAGCCAACCAAAAAAATTACGATTATAAAAACGACCGCAGAAAATACACGTAACAGTGCAATCACTCTATAATTCTCCAAAACAAAACTTTTCTACCTTTAGCTAACATGCTTTAAAAACGCTCAATATTGGCACCAAGTGCTGATAATTTAGTTTCAATTTTATCGTAACCACGATCAATATGGTATATTCTGTCCACAATAGTTTCCCCTTGTGCAATACAGCCAGCAATCACCAGACTTGCTGAAGCACGTAAATCTGTTGCCATCACCTGTGCACCGCTCAATTTATCAGCATCACCACAAATAACTGTATTTCCTTCGATTTCTGCTTTCGCTCCCATACGCATGAGCTCTGGCACGTGCATAAACCGATTTTCAAAAATATTTTCAGTTATCACACCGCCAGCTTTTGCCATTAAGTTAAGCAAGGTGAATTGCGCTTGCATATCAGTCGGAAAACCTGGATATACTTCAGTATGTACGCTAACTGCTTTTAAATTACGACCAATCATATCAACACTAACCCAATCGCTACCAGATTCAACCAATGCACCAGCTTCTTCTAGTTTAGCTAACACCGCTTCTAACAAGTCTGGACTTGTATTGCGACATACAACCTTTCCGCCAGACACAACTGCAGCCACAAGAAAAGTACCAGTTTCAATACGATCAGCAATCACAGCATGTTTAGTACCACTAAGCTTTTCAACACCTTCAATGACAATAGCCCCTGTCCCAGCTCCAGTAATCTTCGCACCTAACTTATTCAAAAAATCTGCTGTATCAATAATTTCTGGTTCACGTGCTGCGTTATCTAGTATTGTCACACCTTCTGCTAAAGTAGCCGAACACATGATAGTAATAGTTGCGCCAACACTCACTTTATCCATAACAATATGAGCTCCTTTCAGTAATCCGTCTACTTTTGCCTTAATATAACCATCCTCTAAAGTAATCGTTGCACCCAGTTGTTCTAAACCACGAATATGCAAATCCACTGGGCGAGCACCAATCGCACAACCACCAGGAAGAGAGACCTGTCCTTGACCAAACCGCGCAACAAGTGGACCTAATATCCAAATAGACGCACGCATAGTTTTGACTAAATCATAGGATGCACAGAATTTATTAATTTGGCTCGGATCAACCTGAACTGAACCATTTCTCTCTACTTTTGCACCTAAACATCTAAGCAATGCTATGGCTGTATCAACATCTCGCAAATGAGGAACATTAGTTATCTCCAATGGCTCTTCTGTCAAGATAGATGCGAACAAAATCGGCAAAGCAGCATTTTTCGCACCAGAAATGATAACCTCACCACTTAATGCCTTATTCGAGCCAATTATACGAAATTTTTCCATTAATAAAAACCTACAGCGACATTAGTCTTTTGTCGCAAGCCCATTCATTTGGTGTAAACGCTCTAATAGAAAGGGCATGAATTTCATTTCTTTGAATATACTCCATTAAAGGAGAATAAATTAGTCGTTGTTTCTCAAGATAACTCATTTCATCAAAACAAACATCAATAGCTATCACCTCATAATGATTACCCATACTCGTAACGTACAATTCTTGAAGACCTAATGCCTTTTCTAATATTCGTTGCAATTTTTCGGTATTCACGACTGCCTCCTAAATACCATAACTAATTTCTTATATGATTCTGGATCATAAACTCAACTCTGCTTAGTCGAAATAAGACAATCAATTCTTCCGGAATAGAACTCAACATTATATGACAATTGTGCTTCTTGGCATAGTCTATGAGGTGAATCAACATCACCATCCCAGCAGAGTCAATTTTATCTATTTTTTCTAACGATATCTCAACACTTTCAACCCGAATTTTCCACCTTCTTATGAATTTCCACAACGAAGGAACAGTATCACGATTAAGTTCACCAAGCAGTGTTACATGCTTTACATTTGACTGTTGCCATTGAGGATGACTCATAATCCTTTACTTTCAAACTTTATTGCTTGATCTGCTAATTCATTAAGCTTGTTAGCCACACTAATTAAACCTTCCTGACGAATTTTTCCACCCCATTCAGATCTCTTGCTTAATAGTAAACTAATACCTTCAACAATAACATCAAATGCTTCCCATTCACCTGTCTTTTGATCTTTGCGTAATCTGAACTCTAATTCAATATTAGGTTGAACTGTATTAATAATCTTAAACTTTATACCAACAATACGTTTTTCAGAACCGAGTTCAGGTTCAGGTCCTAATTCAATCCTCTGATCTGTATATTGAGCTAGTACTTTCGCATAAGAAGTGACCAAATATTTACGAAACGACTTAATGAAAGTCCTAACCTCTCCTTTATCTTTCCCTCTCAAATTTAAACTAAGCAATTTAAGCGCCGCGTACTGTTCATTGACATAAGGCATTAATTCTTCCTCAACAACCACCTTTAAATATTCAGGATTTTGATGAATTTTAAGTTGTTCATTATAAAGTCGAGTAAATAGTCGCTTGGAGACTTCTTGCATCATTTGAAAAGGCCTTGTTTTATCAATTTCATATGCACCTACTGAAGAGAAAAACATCAGAGCCAAACAAAAACAACAAACCCGCCAAATTTTTTTAAACATATATAACGACTCCTATCTCTATTTGACGCTATAAAATATTTGACCTATTAAATCTTCCAATACCAATGCTGCCTTTGTATCTTCAATAAAATCACCATCAGACAACATTTTTTCACCACCTGACATAAAACCGGGAAATAAACCTATATACTGTTCACCAATTAAACCAGAAGTTAAAATTTGAACACTTGAGGTATCAGAAAATTGGCTATATTTGACATTAATCTCCATCGATACTACAGGCAACATACTTTCAATATTTAAATCAATACTCTTAACTCGACCAATTGCCACTCCAGCGACCTTAACCGGAGCATGGATTTTTAAGCTACCAATATTATTAAACTCTGCTTTTAAAATATAAACGTCACCTGAACCTAACCTTGTAACATCGGCAACCCGAAAAATCATTATTAAAACTGAACAAATGCCTACTAGCATAAAACTACCAACCCAGAGCTCTATTTTTACCTGTCGCATGACTAATTCCCGAACATCAATACTGTGAGTATCAAATCTAATCCTAATATAGCGAGTGATGAGTGTACTACGGTGCAAGTTGTAGCATGACTTATTCCTTCCGGAGTTGGAGTTGCATTGTATCCGTTAAACAACGCGATCCAAGTAACGGTAACTGCAAACACTAAGCACTTGATCACACTACAAGCAATATCTTTTTCCAATCGAATAGAAGACTGAATAGAGGACCAAAAACTACCATAGTCGACATTTTTCCATTCAACTCCAATAAGTTGAGCTGCCCATATTCCTACTACCATAAAAATTATTGCTAAAAATGGCATTGAAATTAAACCAGCCCACAAACGAGGTGAAATAATACGCTCTAGTGGATCTATTGCCATCATTTCTAAACTTGATAGCTGCTCAGTAACTTTCATTAAACCAATTTCAGCGGTTAGTGCAGAACCAGATCTACCAGCAAACAATAATGCTGTCACAACAGGACCAAGTTCACGTAGCAAAGAAAAAATTACCATTTTACCCAAATTACCTTCTGCACCATAATCTACCAAAACTACATATCCTTGCAAACTGAGTACCATACCAATAAATAATCCAGACAACACTATAATGAGAAGAGATTGAACACCAATATTGTAAATCTGCTTAACCAACAAAGATAAGTTTTGAACTGGTCGCAAACGAAAGGTCATTGCACCAACCAACATTAAAGTAGCACGCCCAAACAAGAGAGCAACAGCGAGGACCTTTTGACCAATAACGGAGACAAACCTCAAGAAGTAAAACATTGTCAGAACAAATCCTTCTCAATATCAATAGCAGGATAATGAAATCCTACTGGGCCATCTGCTGTTCCTTGCAAAAACTGCTGAAGATAAGGATTAGAATTATCTCGTAGCTCTTCTGGTGAACCTGCAACTATTATTTTACCGTTGAGCAACAAATAAACCAAATCAGCAATACTCATTACCTCAAAAATATCATGAGAAACTATTACTGATGTTATGCCAAGGGCACGATTAAAATCAAGAATCAACTTCGCTAGCACACCCATCATTATTGGATCTTGACCAACAAAAGGTTCATCATACATAATCAAATCAGGGTCAAGCGCAATAGAACGAGCCAGAGAAACACGGCGAGCCATACCACCAGATAATTCATTTGGCATCAGTTTAGCAACGCCACGCAAACCAACCGCCTCTAATTTTAAAAGCACCAACGTACGAATAAATTGTTCGCTTAACTGAGTATGCTCTCTGAGAGGAAAAGCAACGTTATCAAAAATATTAAGGTCTGTAAAAAGTGCGTTAGACTGAAACAATATACTCATCCTCTTACGCACTTGATAGAGTTTACCTCTACTTAATGTCGGAATATTATCATTATCAAACCAGATCTCTCCAAGATCAGGATCTAACTGTCCGCTTATTAGACGTAATAAAGTTGTTTTACCACTTCCAGATGGTCCCATAATAGCAGTAATCTTACCCGTAGGTATATGCAAATTGAGCCCACTAAAAATCTTTCTATGAGCACGCGAAAAACATAGATTATTGATTCTAACAAGATGAGTTATTGTCATAAGGTACTCTCTAATTAGTTTATGCACCTTTAGGAGTCAGTAATCATAAGCACATTAATAGAATATTTAAAGTACTATACAATTTAATACTAAACGAAACTGCTTAAATTCTTCATGAAAGAAAACATAAATTTATCGATTGATAATAAAATCTTGTATATTCAACTTCCATTTTCCTAATCAAATCGTCAGAATGGGCGGTTAAACCATTAATTAAATTGGGAACCGTTATGGTTAAAGCCATCATGTTTCTTATCATCGCCCTTATCTTTTTAGCATGGAGTGCAAATAAACTGGTCATTGGTGCTGCTACCTTAGCTCATAATATTGGACTCTCCCCAATTGTAATCGGTATGACAATACTTGCGATAGGATCTTCCATTCCGGAAATGATTCTTTCTATAACTGTAGCAATGGAAGGCAAAATCAACACTGCGGTTGGTAATATTCTTGGTTCAAACATCGCTAATGTTACTCTTATTCTTGGTATTTTAGCAATGGTTAAACCTGTATCTCTCAACACTTCAGCGCTATACCGAGAATTGCCTTTAATGATAATAGTAACTTCGATAGCAGGCACAGTTCTTTGGGATCATCATTTAAGTTTATGTGAAGGTTTGTGGCTATTGATAGCATTTATTACCCTAACACTCGTCATAGTGCATATCAGTCGAAAGAATAAAACAAACATCAAAGAAAAAAACATTTCTAAAAATATGAGCAATTTTAAGGCTCTGATCTGGACAATATTCGCTTTGATTGTCTTACCGCTTTCATCAGACAACTTAGTTAGTAACGCTGTATTAATAGCTAAACATTTCGGCATGAGTGACTTGATGATTGGTCTGACTATAATCTCAGTGGGTACAAGTCTACCTGAGCTGACCACTTCCTTAGTCGGAATATTGAAAGGTGAGAGTGACATGGTTATTGGAAATATTATTGGCTCTAATATTTTTAACATTCTAGTTGTGATGGGTATTTCTGGTATTCTAAATCCATCTTTTTTAACTAATTACGCAATGGAACGAGACTTTTGGGTTATGTTCAGTGTATCACTCTTACTTGTTACAATGGTATTAGATAAATCTCGCACTATCAACTTTATAAAAGGTAGTATCCTGCTTACTTTGTTCGTTGCTTATCAAACATATCTAATTATCAACATAAACGCATAAACCACATTATGGAGGAATCTGATGTCATCTACCTTCGATTATTGTAGCATAGCCAAACGAGTCCTGAAAACTGAAATGGCAGCACTGGAACAACTGAAACAATATTTCAATTCCAGCTTTATTAAAGCATGTGACATGATTTTATCAAATCAGGGCAAAGTTGTAGTTATGGGCATAGGAAAATCTGGTCACATCGGAAAAAAACTAGCCTCTACCCTCGCAAGTACCGGTACATCAGCTTTTTTTGTTCATCCAGGTGAAGCTGCACATGGCGATTTAGGCATGGTCGATTCTAAAGACATCGTTTTAGCACTCTCCAACTCTGGTGAATCTTCAGAAATTCTTTCCATTTTTCCGGTGTTGAAAAGATTGAATGTTCGTATTATAAGCATAACAAGTAAATCATGTTCAAATATGGCAAAACTTTCTGATGTCCACTTACAAGTAAGTGTACCCAAAGAAGCATGCCCGTTAGGTTTAGCTCCAACGTCAAGCACAACAGCAACCTTAGTGATGAGCGATGCAATTGCAGTGGCATTATTAGAGGCTCGTGGTTTCACTGCGAACGATTTTGCCCTGTCTCATCCAGGTGGAATGTTAGGACGTAAGCTATTACTTAGACTATGTGATATCATGCATGCAGGTGAACAAGTACCGGTTGTAACACCAGAAACATTCATTCGAGAAGCATTAGTCGAAATTAGCAAAAAAGGCTTAGGAATGACAGCTATTGTGGATAAAAAAGAAAATTTAGTTGGCATTTTTACAGATGGAGATTTACGTCGAATTCTTGACAAACGTATCAATATTCATAGTACCACTATTGATGTAGTAATGAATCCAAAACCAATTACTGCTAGCCCTAATATGCTCGCAGTAGAGGGAGTCAATTTGATGCAAAAAAAGAATATTAACGGTCTAATATTGTGCAATGATGATGGTTCTCCAATAGGTGCATTAAACATGCATGATTTGCTTAAATCTGGAGTGATGTAATTGAAACAAGTAGTTGAAACTCTTTATGGTCCAGTAGAAAAAAAAATGATTGAGATCGCCAAAAAGATCGAACTTCTGATTTGTGATGTTGATGGTGTCTTTTCCGACGGTTTAATTTATATAGGTAACAACGGTGAGGAATTGAAAACTTTCCATACTAGAGATGGATATGGTATTAGATTATTAATAAATGCTGGTATTAAAATCGCTGTGATTACAGCTCGCCAATCACAAATTGTCGAAAATCGCATGAAGACTCTCGGCATTACACTAGTCTATCAAGGACAGAACAATAAAATTAAAGCATATCAAAAAATCTGCAAAAAATTGAATGTTTCACCAGAAAACGTAGGATACATTGGCGATGATCTCACGGATTTTCCTGTAATGGAGCAAGTAGCTCTACGGGTTTGTGTTGCTGATGGTCATCCTTTACTTGCAAAACACGCAAATTACGTGACTAAAATTAAAGGCGGACACGGAGCAATTCGTGAAGTATGCGATTTAATCCTTCACGCACGTAACTTTGTATACAAAGACTTAAGCATATGAGTCTATCTCGTATTGTTTACGTTCTACTACTTTTCGTTATTTTTTGCTCGGCATACTATTTACTCGATAAACAAAAAACATTTGATATTCAAATAGCTCCAAATCAAGAGCTACCAATGTTTAGCAGCAAAAGAATGGAAAATATTTTGTACACAGAAAACGGTATTCGCAGTTATATCATCACTTCTGCGCACCTTAATCATTTTGCTGAAGGCAATACCGAATTTAAATTTCCTGTTCTAGACATTTACAAAAAAGGCCAAATTCAAGAATGGAGAGTTACTGCAAACAAAGCCACATTAAGTAAGAACCATATATTAACTTTATATGATAATGTCCTTGTAGAGAATTTGCTTAACACTTCAGACGTAAACATTATCTCAACAGAAAAACTTAGTATGGAACTCGATAATCAAAATTTTTGGACAAATAATGAAGTAACACTAACAGGCCATAAATTTAAAACTGAAGGAAAAGCAATGAAGGGAAATTTCTCCAAAAAAACTGCCCTTCTTTATAAAGTACAAAGCAGATATGAAAATTTCGCATCTTAGCCTTATCGCTTGCCTAGTTACATACGGCAACACTATGGCATTATCAGTAGACCAAAATCAACCTGTGTACATTGATTCTAATAGCCAACAATTAGATATGCAAAATAACCAGGCTACATTCTTAGGAAATGTGAAACTTAAACAAGGTAGCATAAAGATTAATGCAGACAAAGTTGTTATTATCCGTGATATGAAGACTGGTGGTATACAAGAAATAAAAGGCTACGGCAATTTAGCAACATTCTCTCAACTTACTGATGACAACAAAGTTCTCTACGGTGAAGCTGAAGAATTGTGCTACAAAACAGTAGATGATCAGCTCACTATGCTTAGGCGAGCTATGTTAGCTCAAGACGATAGTATGATTCGTGGTAGTAAGATTCGTTATAAAATTTCTAAACAAAAACTAATTGCTGATGGCAATATAGGAGACAGAGTGACCACAGTACTTCAATTACAAGCAATACAAAAATGATTATGGCAATTCTAAAAGCAGAACATTTAGCTAAAAATTACAAAAAACGCCAAGTAGTATCTGATGTTAGCTTGCAAGTTGAATCTGGACAAATAGTTGGTTTGCTAGGACCTAACGGCGCAGGTAAAACAACCTCTTTCTACATGATAGTAGGCCTAATCGCTCGCGATGAAGGAAAAATTAGCATCAATGATAAAGATATTAGTATTTTGCCTATCTATAGAAGATCTCGTATGGGTATTGGCTACTTGCCTCAAGAAGCTTCCATATTCCGCAGACTTAATGTTGAAGATAATATTATGGCAGTGTTAGAAACCTGTAAACAAATGACTCATGAGGAACAGCAGGACAAATTGGAGGATTTATTGAAAGAATTCAACATTCAACATATTCGATCAATCACTGGTATAGCTCTATCTGGTGGAGAGCGTCGACGAGTAGAAATTGCTCGAGCGTTAGCAGCTAACCCACAGTTTATCTTACTTGATGAACCATTTGCAGGTGTTGATCCTATTTCCGTTATCGATATCAAAAAAATTATTAAACATCTCAAAAACCGAGGTTTAGGTGTGCTCATTACTGACCACAATGTTCGTGAAACCTTAGATGTATGTGAAAAGGCATACATTGTTAGCCAAGGTCACATAATCGCAGAAGGAACACCAACAGATATTCTGAATAATGAACAAGTAAAGCAAGTTTATCTAGGTGAACAATTCCGTCTATGATTAAATGAAAGATAAACTTTATAAGAAACAGTTAAGGTAATTCACTGAATGAAACCTTCATTACAACTGAAGCTAAGCCAGCAGCTGACAATGACACCTCAGTTGCAACAGGCAATTCGCTTACTACAATTATCCACATTAGATCTTCAACAAGAGATCCAAGAAGCTCTTAATTCCAATCCATTACTAGATCTTGAAGAAGAAACTGAAGAATTACTACAGAGCGCAGAAAAAGATTTAACTATTCAAATTGATTCTAAGGATAGCTCTGAACTGATTAAAAAATCCGAAATAAGCAACGAATTAGAAATCGATACCACTTGGAATGATGTCTACAGCGCTAATACTAGCAACGCAGGTATAGCTCTCGATGATGAGATGACTATTTACCAGGGTGAAACCACTGAATCACTCTATGATTATCTGCTTTGGCAGCTCGATCTTACACCATTTAGCGAAAATGATCGTACTATTGCACTTACTATAATTGATGCAGTTAATGATCGAGGTTACTTAAATGTTTCTACAGAAGACATTTTAGCAAGCTTTAACAACAAAGAAATTGAATTAGATGAAATTGAAGCTGTTCGAAAACGCATTCAGCAATTTGATCCTTTAGGAGTAGCTTCAATAAACCTACAGGATTGCTTACTACTTCAATTAGCCACTCTAGAAAAAAATACTCCATGGCTCAACGAAGCGAAACTAATTCTTACCGAATATATTGAAGAGTTACGTAACCGTGACTATAAATTAATCACTAAAAATACTAAACTCAAAGAAACTGAGCTGCGTAGTGCTTTAGCTCTAATTCAGAGATTAAATCCTTATCCAGGAAATTGTATCACTCTTAATAACACTGAATACATTATCCCAGATGTGTCTGGATTTAAAAAACATGGAAAGTGGACGGTTAAAATTAACCCAGGTAATATACCGAAACTTAAAGTAAACCAACAATATGCTAGTCTTAAAGGAAACAATGTTGATAGTCAGTATATAAAAAGTCATTTGCAAGAGGCTAAATGGTTGATTAAAAGCTTAGAAAGCAGAAATGATACATTACTTAAAGTATCAAAATGCATAGTTGAACATCAACATGATTTCTTTGAACATGGAGAAGAGGCTATGAAACCAATGGTCCTGAATGATATTGCTCTTGCAGTCGATATGCATGCATCAACTATTTCACGAGTTACAACCCAAAAATTTATACATACACCAAGAGGTATCTTTGAATTAAAGTACTTTTTCTCTAGTCATGTAAACACCGAAAATGGAGGAGCACGTTCATCTACTGCAATTAGGGCATTAATCAAAAAGCTAGTTGCTGTTGAAAACACCTCAAAACCACTTAGCGATAACAAAATCGCAGGCCTACTTGCAGAACAAGGAATTAAAGTTGCCAGAAGAACGATAGCAAAATACCGTGAATCTTTAGGTATACTATCCTCCAGTCAACGCAGACGTCTAATATGATTATCATATCTAAGCACTAAAATGCTGAGTTTAAACTCAAACAATCTTTATTCTATAAAGATCCCTTTTATAACAAACCACTTCTGGAGTATGCTCTCCAAACATAAAGAATTGAAAGGTGCGCTGTAAAAATAATTGGCAAAACTTATTTTTAAAAATCAATCGCCTGCTACCTTCATGGACTCAAGTAAAATAGAACCGGTTTGCACCTGAGAACGCACTTCAGTATCCTTACCAACAGCAACAATATTCATGAACATATCTTTCAGATTACTTGCAATTGTTACCTCCGAAACCGGATACTTAATCTCCCCATTTTCCACCCAAAAACCAGCTGCTCCACGAGAATAATCACCTGTAACAACATTTATACCCTGGCCCATTATTTCAGTAACAAGTAAACCCGTATTCAACTCTCTTAACATCATCTCAAAATTTTGTCCTGTTGACTTAACAAACCAATTATGAACACCACCTGCATGCCCTGTTGGAATCATACTCATTTTACGTGCAGCATAGCTGGTCAATAGATAAGTTGTTAATATACCATCAGCAATGATTTGACGATCTTGTGTAAATATACCTTCGTCATCAAATGGAGCAGACGCTAAACCACCTAAAACATGTGGACGTTCTACAATATTAAACCATTTCGGTAATATCTGTTGACCAAGACAATCAAGTAAAAATGAGGATTTACGGTACAAATTTACACCGCTAATTGCAATGATCAAATGACCTATTAGACTTGTTGCTACGTCAGAAGAAAACATAACCGGATACTTACCAGTAGTAAGCTTTTTTGAATCCAAACGGCTTATAGTCTTTTCGGCTGCTTGTTGACCGACAGTTTCTGGTGTCCAAAGCTCATTACAATCTCGAGCAACTGTGTAACTATAATCACGCTCCATCCTATTATTTTTCCCTTGACCAATAACACAACAGCTTATGCTATGCCGACTAGATGAATAACTGGCGAGTAATCCATGACTATTACCATAAACCTTAACTGCGTAGCGACTATCGTAACTTGCACCATCACTTTGTTTAATCTTAGTATAAGACAACGCTTTTCTTTCAGCTGCAATCGCAATTTGCGCTGCATAGTCTAGTTTCGGCATATCTGGATAAAACAAATGCAGATCAGGGACACTCTGGATCATTAATTCTCTTGGCGCTAAACCCGCATATGGATCCTCTGAAGTATACCGAGAGATATCAAGTGCAGCTACTATTGCTTGCTGAATCGCTTTTTCACTTAAATCAGATGTTGAAGCACTACCCTTTCTCTGATCTCGATACACGGTAATACCAAGTACACCATCACTATTAAACTCAATACTTTCTACTTCACACATACGAGTAGTAACACTAAAACCAGTTGACTTTGTAATTGCCACTTCACAAGCATGGGCGCTTGCTAAAGCAATATCCAGCGCTTTTCTGACAGCAACTTCCAACCTAACACGCTGCTGACTCACTTGTTGTTTTACATCCATATTTAAGCTAAACGTTTGTTATTAAAACTACAGCAAGGTAAACAAAAATTCTTTTATCCTTCAATATTCTGACTCAAAACCTATCCAAATCATAATTATCAGTGTAGACATATTTTGAAAGCTCATTCAACAACTTTAATAAAATTTCTTATAAACGGATTATTTGTCATCTCATTTGATAATTCAGAGATATCAAACGCTACTTCCACTCTACCATTTACTAAAAAAACCAAATTCGTTGCTATTAATTTCGCGTCACTAATATCATGCGTAACCATCACAACAGTAATATTACGCTCTATTGCTAAGCTCTTTAACAAGATCAGCATCTCGTAACGTAAAACTGGATCAAGCGCAGAAAACGGTTCGTCTAACAACCAAATTGAGCGAGACTGAACAAAACAACGAGCAAGTGCTACACGCTGACGTTGACCACCAGAAAGTTGTCCAGGTAATCGATCAAGTACTTCATCCACACCCACCTTTTCCGCAGCATACACAATACACTGTTTTTCTTCTTTAGTAAAACGCAATCCAGAATTCAAACCTAAACCAATATTATCCATTGCTGTTAAATGAGTAAATAAATTATGCTCTTGAAACAATATTGAAAAAGGACGTCGATTAGGAGGTATTCTAGATAGAGATACATTTTTTACCTCGATTGTTCCACTAATCGGCTCTATAAAACCTGCAATTAAATTCAATAAAGTTGATTTACCAGAAGCGCTAGATCCCATTAAGGCAACAATTGATCCCTGTTTTATCTCTAAGTTAAACAAAAATGATCTTTGATCAAAATCATGTCTCACCTGGCTAAGATTTAACATTGAGCATCTCATAAAACACATTTACAATTAAAAAATTTTTCATTCATCCAGAATAAAAAGTCAATTAAAAAGAAAAAGATAATGCTGAAAAAGAGCAAAACTAATGAAACAACTGCTGCTGCGTCCATTTGATAACTACTTAACAATTGGAAAAGATAAAAAGGCAAAGTTTGTAACTCTTGACTATTAAACAAAGCAAAGGAACTTATATCACCGAGAGACAGCATAAAACTAATTGAAAAAGAGTAAAAAATTGGTTTTTTCAATATTTTCCATTCAATAATCTTAAATCTCTTCCAACCTTTTATGCCCAAATGCAAGCATAAAAATTGATATCTCTGTGCAACGCATAACATCGGCTGAGAAAGAACTTTAATTACATAGGGAAGCGCCATCAAAGCATTAACTATAACAATAGTAATGTAGATAAAGCTGTTGCAGCCTAAACATTTTCGTAACAACAAAAACAGTCCACTACTAAGTACTAAACTCGGAGTGATTAAAATAATCATTCCAATTAACTCAATTTTATCTGCTCTAAGCTCTTTACGGTTTAAACGCCATGCTCTACTTGTAATCACAATAGAAATTCCAACCAATAAGGCAATACCGCTAGAAAAAACCGCTATTTTTAACGAAAATAACAATGCCATCAAAAATTGAGCATCAGTTAATACATTTATTGTTTGACTATTAAAACCACTTAAAATTACCATCAGTAAAGGAGGAAAAACCAGCAAACAAGAAGCTATAATCCAAAAACCATCCCAAACTCTTACCCAATAATCTTGATTGCTTAAGATATGACCATGATTATTGGAACCAATGGAGATTGGCATTGGTTTTGCCATACGCTGTATACAACATTGAAATACCCCACACAACAAAATTTGCCAGATTGCTAACAAAGCTGCTACTTTCAGATTAAAATCAAACTTTATCGCCTGATAAATAGCTATTTCGATAGTAGTATGCTTGGGACCGCCACCTAAAGCCATTACAGTGGCAAAACTGGTGAAGCACAACATAAAAACCAATCCAAACACATGGGGAAGCTGCTGACGCAGCCTTGGCCACTCAATCCACCTAAATTTATTCAAACGACTCATTCCCAAATAAGCGCATAGTTTATGTTGTTCACTAGGAATTCTTTCTAATTCTTGCAATAGCAAATAGCTTACATATGGTAAATTAAAAAATACATGAGCGAGTAAAATACCATTGAATCCGTAAACTGAAAATGATAACTGAACACCAAACGACTGTAATAATTTAACTAATAAACCATTGTTTCCATAAATCTCCAGTAAACCAAAAATTCCAACAAAAACAGGTAATACTAAGGTCGTAGAAAACAACTTTAACAACAAAGAACGACCCTTAAATTTACGATACGATAAGGCATGAGAAATAGGTAAAGCAAAAACTACACTAAACAGACTCGATAAAAACGCTTGATAAAAACTGAACTTAGTTACATGTTGGTAGTAAGGATCTAGCAATACTAAGGTAACGTCAGATAACGAAATTTCAATAAAAAAAGAACGCAATATTAGAACGATAAAAACCAAAATAACTATCGCTATCCAAATACCAACTTTAGAAACCGAATCCAACAGCTTACCTAATTCATCAAACTCAAAATATCAAAGAGTTTCGCCATTCTTCAATCCAAGAATTACGATTTACAGCTACTTTCTCAAAAGGGAAAACAAGCTGTTTTTTAGGCTTTGAAAGCCTTTTAAAACCCTCAGGTAACGTGACATCAATCACTGGATACATCCAATTACCTGTTGGTATCAYAGATTGAAAATCATTGCTCAAAATAAAATTCATAAAACGATCTGCAAGCTTTTGGTTAGTTGAACTTCTAACTTTCGCAGCTACTTCAATTTGCATATAGTGTCCATCAGAAAAATCAGCCGCTACATAATTTTCATTACCCTCTACTATCAAATGATAAGCAGGCGATGTAGTATATGAAAGCACTAAATCAGATTCGCCTTTTAAAAACATCGCATAGGCTTCAGACCAATTTTTTGTGATAGTCACTGTCTTTTTAGCAAATTTTTTCCACGCTTCTAATGCACGATCACCATATATTGACTTCATCCACAGCACTAAACCTTGTCCTGGAATCGATGTTCGGGGATCTTGATATATCACTTTTAAATGATTATCTCGCATAACTAACTCCTTTAGACTTTTCGGTGGACTTGCTAATCTCCTTTTGTCGTATACAAAAGCGAAATATCCGTAATCGTAAGGGAGAAAAACACGATTTTTCCAATCTTTGAGAGAATTTAAAGAAGATATATCAACATTATGCTCGACAAATAAACCTGTCAGTTCTGCTTCTAACATTAGGTTACTATCCAAGCCTAATACAATATCTGCTTTACTTGCTTCACCTTCAAAACGCAAACGATTTAATAGAGAAACACCATCGCCGAGAGTAACAAAACTAACCTTACAGTTACAATCCATCTCAAACAATCTCTTAATTTCCAGTCCAGGCCCCCACTTAGCTACAAATGAATCATATGTATACACAACCAAAGTATCATGGGTAGCCCGCAATGAAAATGAAAAAATTGCTGCTGAAATAAAGAATAAAAATCTAACAATTCCAAACAAAGTCCTAACCTAACAATTGAGTTGATCTTATTAACTTATAATGACTCAGTTTTAACAATGATCAATCCGTTCCCCAACGTGGAATTAATTTCTGTTTAATATCAAGATGTTCCAAAATACGCGCTACAATAAACTCAACCAAATCTGCAATCGACTTAGGATGATGATAAAAACCAGGCGAAGCAGGCATAATAGTAATACCCATTTGAGCTAATTTATACATGTTAGCTAAGTGAAGAGTTGAAAATGGAGTTTCACGAACCACCAACAAAAGTTGACCGCATTCTTTTATAACCACATCAGCAGCTCTATCAATCAAATTTTTGGATATGCCATGCGCAATCGAAGCAACGCTACCCATAGAACACGGACAAACAACCATTTGCTTTGGTGCATCTGATCCTGAAGCTAAAGGTGAAAACCAGTCTTTTTGACCGTAAACCTCCAGATTATTTGAAAGACAGCCAAAACGGTCAAGGAAAGCCTTTTTTATCATTGGTAGTTCATCCGGCAACTGAAAATTATTCTCAGCAGCTAAAACCACCTTTGCTGCTGATGATATCAACAAGTGCACTTTATACCGTAAAGACAATAAACACTCAAGCAGACGCAGGGCATAAAAAGCGCCGGACGCACCCGTAATTGCGAGAGTTATTGATTTTTCCCTAATCATCTGCAATTATAATACACTAAATCAGAAAACGTTAACGATCAACAAATTCAATATAAGCCATTGGAGCTTTATCGCCAACACGAAAACCAGCTTTTAAAATACGAGTATAACCGCCGTTACGAGCAACGAATCGTGGACCTAATTTATTAAACAATTTCGCAACTACTCGATCATTACGAATACGTGAAAACACAAGACGGCGACTAGCAACAGTATCTTTTTTAGCTAATGTAACTAAAGGCTCAATTACACGACGTAGCTCCTTTGCTTTTGATAAAGTAGTCCTAATGATCTCATTAGTAACAAGAGAACTAGACATATTACTCAACATTGCTTTACGATGACTACTATTACGGTTTAATCTACGACCACTCTTAAGATGACGCATAATCTAATCCTTATTAAATTATTGTATATTAATCTTCAACAATAGACGCTGGAGGCCAATTTTCAAGGCGCATACCAAGAGAAAGACCACGTGATGCAAGTACATCCTTAATTTCCGTAAGAGATTTTTTACCAAGATTTGGAGTCTTAAGCAACTCTACTTCAGTACGCTGTACAAGATCACCAATATAATGGACCGCCTCCGCTTTTAAACAATTAGCAGAGCGAACTGTCAATTCAAGATCATCCACAGGACGTAGTAAAATGGGATCAAACTCTGGTTTTTCTTCTTTCTCTTCAGGCACCCGTAAGTCACGTAAGTCAACGAAAGCGTCCAGTTGCTCAGCTAAAATAGTAGCGGCGCGACGAATAGCCTCTTCAGGTTCCAAAGTACCATTCGTCTCCATATCAATTACAAGCTTATCTAAATCTGTACGCTGCTCTACGCGGGCGGCTTCAACCGAATAAGCAATCTTATCCACTGGACTATATGTTGCGTCTACTAATAAACGACCAATTGGACGCTCATCTTCAATATGGACACGAGCAGAAGCTGGAACGTAACCTCGACCCCGTTCTACCTTAATTCGCATAGTAATTTCAGCATCATCAGCAGTCAGATGACAAATAACATGTTCTGGATTTACGATCCTAACATCAGCATCGCAAATAATATCAGCCGCAGTCACAGGACCCAAGCCTGATTTGCTTAATTCAATAAATACTTCATCTTTTCCATCAGCAACCCTTATAGAAAGCCCTTTAAGATTCAGAAGGATCTCAAGAATATCCTCTTGTACTCCTTCCTTAGTACTATATTCGTGTAATACGCCTTCAATCTCCACTTCTGTTACAGCACAGCCTGGCATAGAAGATAGAAGAATACGACGCAACGCATTACCTAGAGTATGACCAAAGCCACGCTCTAACGGCTCAAGAGTGACTTTTGCATGCTTCGTATTAATCTGCTCTATGTCAACGAAGCGCGGCTTAAGAAATTCCGTTGCAGAACCTTGCATTATATCCTCTCTTAGTTCTAAATTAAATCCGAAATTTACTTAGAGTAAAGTTCGACAATCAATTGCTCATTGATATCAGGTGAAAAATCAGAACGCTCAGGTACGCGCTTAATCTTACCTTCCATCTTATCAACATGAATTTCAATCCAAGTTATTTTTTCGCGTTGTTCAGCAATATCTAAAGCAGCCTTAATACGAGCTTGCTTCTGAGCTTTTTCACGGATTGAAATTATATCGTTAACCAATACTTTGAAGGAAGGAATATTAACAACACTACCATTGACTAGAACAGCCTTATGATTGACTAACTGACGCGACTCTGCGCGAGTTACACCAAACCCCATACGGTAAATTATGTTATCAAGACGCCCTTCAAGAAGCTGAAGCAAGTTTTCACCTGTGTTTCCCTTAAGACGTGCAGCCTTTTTATAATAATTGCGAAATTGCTTTTCTAAAACTCCATAGATACGCCGAACTTTCTGCTTTTCACGCAATTGAATACCGTATTCAGACAAACGACCACGACGAGCTCCATGTATACCTGGCACATTATCAATTTTACACTTACTATCAATGGAACGTACACCAGACTTAAGGAACAAGTCAGTCCCTTCTCTACGACTAAGCTTTAATTTGGGACCTAGATACCTTGCCATAATCTTTCTCCAATATTTCAAAAAGGTTACACACGACGTTTTTTAGGCGGACGACAACCATTATGAGGGATTGGTGTGGCATCAACAATATTCGTAATACGAAAACCAGCAGCGTTCAGCGCACGAACAGTAGATTCCCGCCCTGGACCTGGACCCTTAATCATAACTTCTAAGTTTCTTAAACCGTATTCTTTAGCCATTTCAGCGCAACGTTCAGCAGCAATTTGAGCAGCAAAGGGAGTGGATTTACGAGATCCACGGAATCCAGAACCACCAGCAGTTGCCCAAGCTAAGGCATTACCCTGACGATCTGTAATAGTCACAATTGTATTATTAAAAGATGAATGAATATGCGCTACACCATCAGAAACCTGCTTACGTACTCGCTTAAGAGGGCGAGTTGCTTGTTTTACCATTTTAAAGTTACCTTATCCGATCTATTTTTTAATCGGCTTACGCGGACCCTTGCGGGTACGAGCATTGGTTTTAGTACGCTGCCCACGTAATGGTAGACTGCGACGATGACGAAGACCTCGGTAACAGCCAAGGTCCATAAGATGTTTGATATTCATGGATACTTCGCGACGTAAATCGCCCTCCACAGTATGTCCGGCTATACTATCACGTAGCTTATTAAGCTGTTCTTCGCTTAGCTCACTGATCTTGACGGCTGTATTGATACCCACCTTAGCCAAAATAGCTCTGGAACGAGTCCTACCGATACCGTAAATTGCAGTTAAAGCAATTTCAGCATGTTTTTGATCAGGAATATTAATACCTGCTATACGGGCCACTATTAACTCCTAGTAATTACAATATAAAAAAACATCCCGGTAAAGCCCGTTGAGGATACACCGTGGAATACTACTCAGATTCTCTTGCACACAAACACTTGACCAAGAATATACTTGACAGTATCGTATTTCAAGTAAAAATTTCTAATTACCCTTGGCGTTGCTTGTGTCTTGGCTCCACACAAATAACACGAATAACACCGTTGCGCTTGATCAACTTACAATTACGACAAATTTTCTTAACAGAAGCACGAACTTTCACTCTTTAATTACTCCACAAAAATGACACTTTGATCAACGACTGTAGCCTTTAAGATTCGCTTTTCTTAACACAGAATCATATTGTTGCGACATCAGATAAGTTTGAACTTGCGCCATAAAATCCATGATTACAACAACCACTATCAACAATGATGTACCACCGAAATAAAAACGAACATTCCAAGCTACCATCATAAATTCTGGAATTAAACAAATAAAAGCAATGTACAGTGCGCCAACAAGAGTTAAACGCGCCATTACTTTATCAATATACCTTGCTGTCTGTTCACCTGGACGAATGCCAGGTATAAATGCACCAGATTTTTTTAGGTTATCTGCTGTCTCACGTGGATTAAAGACTAAAGCTGTATAGAAAAAACAGAAAAAAATTATCGCGACCGCATAACAAATAACATATAACGGCTGACCTGGGCTGAGAGCTATAGATATATCAGTTAACCAAGAAGGATTACTCTCATCACCTTGACCAAACCATTGAGACAACGTGCCTGCAAATAAAATAATACTTGATGCAAAAATCGCTGGTATAACCCCCGCCATATTAATTTTCAAAGGCAAATGAGTACTTTGAGCGGCAAAAATTTTGCGACCATGTTGACGCTTTGCATAATTAACAGCTATACGACGCTGACCACGTTCCATAAAAACAACAAAATAAATTACACAGAAAACTAACATACTCATTAGCAATAATAGAAGAAAATGCAATTCACCTTGCCGTGCTTGCTCAAAGGTTTTTCCGATTGCAGAAGGCAATCCCGCGACAATACCCGCAAAAATCAATAACGAAATGCCATTACCAACACCACGATCTGTAACCTGCTCACCTAACCACATCAAAAACATAGTGCCAGTTACTAAACTCACGGTGGCAATGAGTGTAAACACAGCTTTGTCTATAACAACTAAATTATCGACCATATTTGGTAAACCAGTTGCAACGCCAATAGCCTGAAATGTTGCCAATAAAAGAGTCATATAACGCGTATACTGGCTTATTTTACGGCGACCAGCTTCACCTTCTTTTTTTAGTTCAATTAACGGTGGATGAACTAGGGTAAGCAATTGAATAATAATAGAAGCTGAAATATAAGGCATAATTCCTAATGCTAAAATAGACGCACGTTCGAGGGCTCCACCAGAAAACATGTTAAACATCTCTACAATAGTCCCTTTTTGTTGCGCAAATAAATCAGCAAGCACAGCTGCATTAACGCCAGGAACAGGCACAAAAGAACCTGCTCGAAACACTAAAAGAGCACCTATGACGAACAACAAACGCGACCTTAACCGAATCAAACCAGTTTGCGCATTACGAAAATCTGATTTCTTAACCATCTATAACTTTACCACCTAAAGCTTCAACAACACCTCTAGCACCTTTCGTTACACGTATACCTCTAATGGTAACAACCTTACTAAATCTATCTTTAGAAAGAAAAATTTTAACAAACTTAATATTCTTAGAAATAATATTGGCTACCTTAAGACTTTTAATATCAACTACATCGCCGGCTACTTTTCTTAATTCAGATAAACGAACCTCAGCAGATAACAGGCTCCTGCGAGAGGTAAAGCCTAATTTAGGTAGACGTTGTTTTAAAGGCATCTGCCCCCCTTCAAAACCTAAATGAATACTGCTTCCAGAGCGTGATTTTTGTCCCTTATGACCACGACCTCCTGTCTTACCAAAAGTTGAAGCAATACCGCGACCTAAACGCTTCTTTAAAAACTTAGAGCCTAAAGCCGGTGATAGAGTATTTAAACGCATCCCAAACTCTCCTCAACCTTAACCATATAATGAACTTTATTTATCATACCACGAATACACGGCGTATCCTCAAGTTCGACTGTTTGATTAATTTTACAAAGTCCTAAACCTTTAAGGCATGCCCTATGCTTAGGTAGACACCCGATTACACTTTTAATTTGAGTTACTCTAACAATTGCCATAGCACTCTTCTACCTTAAAATATTCTCAACAGCCAGACCACGCTTAGCAGCAACCATTTCTGGAGATTTAACATCCACTAAACCTGCAATAGTTGCACGAACAACATTAATCGGATTAGTAGAACCGTATGCCTTAGCCAATACATTATGCACACCAGCTACTTCAAGTACTGCACGCATAGCACCACCCGCAATCACACCAGTACCCTCTGAAGCAGGCTGCATATAAATTTTAGAGCCTGAATGACGACCCTTCACTGCATGATAAAGAGTTCCTTCTTTGAGAGCAATAGTGATCATATTTCTACGTGCTTTCTCCATTGCTTTCTGAATCGCAGCAGGTACCTCGCGAGCTTTCCCATAACCAAAACCTACACGACCGTTACCATCACCAACTACCGTTAACGCGGTAAAACTCATAACGCGTCCTCCCTTGACTGTCTTAGAGACTCGATTCACAGAGATTAGCTTTTCTTGTAGGTCATTAACATTAGATTGTTGTTCTTTAGCCATCTTCACTATCAACCTTTACTAGAATTTCAGACCAACTTCACGAGCAGATTCTGCTAATGCCGCTATCCGACCATGGTATCGAAAACCAGAACGATCAAATGAAATACTTGAGATACCTCTTTCAAGTGCACGTTCAGCAATAATTCTACCTACCACTTTTGCTGCCTCGATATTACCGGTATTTTTTACTGATCTACGTATAGCTCTCTCTACAGTCGAGGCTGCCGCAATAACATCGGATCCGTTAGGCGCGATAATTTGAGCATATACGTGGCGTGAAGCTCGATGCACCACCAAACGAATTTCCCCCAATTTTGCAATCTTACAGCGTGTGCGCATAGCACGGCGAATACGAGATACTTTCTTATCCATAGCGTCAACCTTACTTCTTTTTAGCTTCTTTGGTACGTACATCCTCATCCAGATAACGGATACCTTTACCCTTGTAAGGCTCAGGTTCGCGGTAAGAACGAATATCAGCCGCAACCTGACCAACTAACTGTTTATCACATCCCATAATTATGATCTCAGTTTGATTTGGGCAATTCACTTTGATACCACAAGGCAAAGCGTGCTGTATTGAATGTGAAAATCCAAGAGTTAAAACTACAACGTTGTCTTTCAGAACAACACGATACCCAACACCCTTCAAAATTAGTTTTTTATGAAAACCCTGAGTAACACCAACGATCATATTATCTACAAGAGCACGAGCTGTTCCAGCTTGTGCGCGAGCAGCAGCGGCCCTGATACGTGCATGAAAAACTAAACTGTTACCCTTCTGTTCAATCATTACAGCGTCATTTATCACACGAGTCAGTTCACCATTACCACCCTTTACAGTGATTTCCTGATCGGTTAAATTCACCTTCACACCAAACGGAATAGAGACAGGTACTTTAGCAATGCGAGACATAATCTCTTCTTCCCAATCATAATAATTAAGCTACATAACAAATAATTTCGCCGCCAAGACCTACTTCACGAGCCGAACGATCAGACATTAGACCTTTAGAGGTAGATATCACAGCAACACCCAAACCGCCCATCACTAACGGCAACGAATCCTTCTTCTTGTAAACACGCAAGCCAGGACGTGATACACGCTGAATTTCTTCAATTACCGGCTTCGTTTGAAAATACTTAAGAACAAGCTTAAGCTCAGGCTTTGCTGGATCTCCAGCATTTTCAACATTGAAATCAGAAATATAACCTTCTATTTGAAGCAATTCAGCGATTGCGACTTTCAGCTTTGAAGAAGGCATTTTCACAGCAACTTTTCTCGCTGCTTGACCATTACGAATTCGGGTCAACATATCCGAAATCGGATCTTGCATGCTCATAAAATTTACTCCAAGTGGTTAAGTACCAATTACCAACTAGCTTTACAAAGACCTGGAATTTCACCCTTCATACAAGCCTCACGAACTTTAATACGACTTAGACCGAACTTGCGCAAATAACCATTTGAACGACCTGTCTGATTGCAACGATTACGCTGACGCGATGCACTCGAGTCACGCGGAAGAGATTGCAATTTTAAAACTGCATTCCATCGCTCTTCATCAGATGCATTTATATCACTAATAGTAGCCTTAAAAACAGAACGTTTCTTAGCAAACCTAGCTACCAACTTAGCACGTCTAACTTCTCGCGCTTTCACCGATTGTTTAGCCATGATATCAATCCTTCACTAATTTACGTAACGGGAAGCCAAAAGCAACCAATAGGGCATGGCCTTCATCATCAGTATCGGCTGAGGTTGTTATGGCAATATCAAGACCACGTACACGATCGATCTTGTCATAATCAATTTCAGGGAAGATGATTTGCTCACGCACACCCATACTGTAGTTGCCACGTCCATCAAAAGACCTAGCGTTCATGCCACGAAAATCACGTACACGCGGGAGAGCAATTGAAATTAAGCGCTCAAAAAATTCCCACATACGTCTACCACGCAAAGTTGCTTTACAACCAATTGGGTAACCTTCACGAATTTTAAAACCAGCAACGGATTTACGTGCTTTAGTAATGACAGGCTTTTGACCAGAGATCATCTCCATATCAAATACTGCATTTTCTAATAGTTTCTTGTCATTAACTGCTTCACCTACACCCATGTTCAACGTAATTTTCTCAATCCTAGGGACTTGCATGACGCTCGTGTAACTGAACTTTTTCGTAAGTTCAGGAACTACAAATGACTTATAGTAACCATGCAGTTTCGCCACAGTAAAATTCTCCAAATTATTTTTTTTATTTAAAACTAGAAATATTTTCGCCATTAGATTTAAAAAAACGAACTTTCTTTCCATCCTCAAAACGAAAACCAACACGGTCTGCTTTGCCAGTAGTTGTGTTAAAAATTGCAACATTAGAAACATCAATAGCTGCTTCTTGTTTAATGATACCACCCTTCTGACCCGAAGCTGGCACAGGCTTTTGATGTTTCTTAATAAAATTGATACCTTCAACAACAACCTTACCACTCCGGTACACCTTGACTACCTTACCTTTTTTACCTTTGTCTTTGCCGGTAAGAACGATGACATCATCATTACGACGTATTTTTGCAGCCATTTCTTTACAATACTCCTTACAAAACTTCCGGAGCCAACGAAACTATCTTCATGAACTTTGCTTCATTACGTAGTTCGCGTGTTACCGGACCAAAGATACGTGTACCAATAGATTGCTCCGTAGTATCATTCAACAGTACGCAGGCATTCCGATCAAAACGAATAACGGAACCATCTGAACGACGCACACCCTTACAGGTTCGAACAACAACAGCCTTAAGAACATCACCCTTTCTAACTTTACCTCGAGGGATAGCTTCCTTCACGGCAACCTTAATAATGTCTCCTATATGTGCATACCGACGACGAGAACCACCAAGAACCTTAATGCACATCACTCTACGAGCACCCGAATTATCAGCAGCATATAATATACTTTGAACTTGTATCATACTAGCACTTCACTAAAATATCCCAAAGCTTAGCCCTCCTTTTATCTTTGATAAACAATAGAACTGCAACTGTACCACTCAGTGTTGCAATTGGATAGATACCAGAACTCAACTAAACTTTTGCTTCTTCCAAAATTTTAACCAATCGCCATGATTTAGTTCTAGAAAGTGGACGACATTCTGTAATTTCAATTTTATCACCTAAGGCACACTCATTTTTCTCATCATGTACTTTTACCTTAGTTGTACGTCTGACAAACTTACCGTAAATCGGGTGCTTCACCATGCGTTCGATAGAAACAACGACAGATTTATCCATCCTATTACTAACTACACGACCTTGTTGAGTACGTTTTTGCTCACTAATCATTATTCACCTTTTTCGCTTAAAACAGTTTTAACACGCGCGATGTCGTGGCGTATAACTCGTAAAGTATGAGTCTTTTGTAATTGACCAGTTGCGGCCTGGACACGCAAATTGAACTGCTCACGCAGTAAATTTAAAAGCTCAGCATTCAGTTCATCAACGTTCTTTTTACGTAGAGATTTCGCCTTCATCAGATCACCTGTTTAATTACAAATGTAGTTTTAAATGGCAACTTGCACGACGCAAGTCGAAACGCTTCACGAGCCAACTCTTCAGGCACTCCATCCATCTCATACATAACCTTACCAGGCTTAATTTGAGCTACCCAGTACTCAACATTACCCTTACCTTTTCCTTGGCGAACTTCAAGCGGTTTTTCCGTAACAGGTTTATCTGGAAATACACGGATCCAAATCTTACCTTGACGCTTAACATGACGTGTCATCGTACGACGAGCCGCCTCGATTTGACGAGCACTTAAACGACCGCGCCCCACCGCTTTAAGACCAAAAACGCCAAAATTTATATTAGTACCTTTTGCTAAACCACGGTTACGCCCAGTTTGAACTTTACGAAACTTGCTACGCTTAGGTTGTAACATCTGTCAACTCCTTTATTTACGGCCTTTACGTTGTTTCTTATTAGACAACTTGTCGTTTTTCGAGTCTACTGTACCAATAACTGGCATACCACCTAAGATTTCTCCCTGAAAAATCCAAACCTTAATACCTATTACACCATACTGAGTATAAGCAGAAGAAGTTGCATAATTAACGTCAGCACGCAATGTGTGTAAAGGAACACGACCTTCACGATACCACTCAGAACGCGCGATTTCTGCTCCTCCAAGACGACCACTTATCTCTATTTTAATTCCTTTAGCACCAAGACGCATCGCATTTTGCACTGCTCGTTTCATAGCACGACGAAACATCACTCGACGTTCTAATTGAGATGCGACGCTATCACCTACAAGCTGTGCGTCTAACTCAGGCTTTCGTACCTCAGTAATATTAATTTGTGCTGGTACACCTGCAATCTTAGCTACAGAAGCACGTAACCTCTCAACATCCTCACCTTTCTTCCCAATAACAATACCGGGACGAGCAGTATAAATCGTAACACGAATGCTCTTGGCAGGACGTTCGATGATTATACGTGATAAAGATGCTTTTCGCAGTTCTTTCATCAAAAATTGACGAACCTTAAAGTCCCCATTTAGATTATCAGCAAAATCTTTAGTATTGGCAAACCATGTTGCATTCCAAGTTTTAACTATACCAAGACGCATACCATTCGGATGTACTTTTTGACCCATTACTATCTCTCCCAATCTTTTAGCGGTCTACCACAATAACAGTGATATGGCTTGAACGCCTCAAGATACGATCAGCACGACCTTTTGCACGAGGCATAACACGCTTCATGGTAGGCCCCTCATCTACGAGTATTTTAGCGATGCTCAGATCATCAATATCCGCACCTTCATTATGTTCCGCATTCGCAATTGCTGATTCAAGAACTTTTTTAATCAAATTAGCAGCTTTTGCGTTGCTGAAAGTTAAAATCTCCAGAGCTTGTTCCACATTTTTTCCGCGAACTTCATCAGCAACCAAGCGAGCTTTCTGGGGTGAAATACGAGCAAAATTATGTTTAGCTAACACTTCTATCATACTTTAATATCCCTAACGTTTCTTCGCTTTTTTATCTGCAGAGTGCCCACGATAAGTACGAGTTGGTGCAAACTCTCCCAATTTGTAACCAACCATTTCTTCAGTAACGAATACTGGAACATGCTGACGACCATTATGGACAGCTATAGTCAAACCAATCATTGTTGGAATGATCATCGAACGACGAGACCAAGTCTTGATAGGTCTTTTCCCTCCACTTTCCACCGCTTTCTCTACCTTCTTCAGCAAATGCAGGTCTATGAATGGACCTTTCTTGAGAGAACGTGCCATGATGGGATTCCTCTTTAAATGTATAAATTATTTGTTACGACGACGTATAATATATTTATCGGTGCGTTTATTTTTCCGAGTCTTAAGTCCTTTGGTAGGTATTCCCCAAGGTGAAACTGGATGACGACCACCAGATGTACGACCCTCACCACCCCCATGTGGGTGATCGACTGGATTCATCACAACACCACGCACAGTTGGACGAATACCACGCCAACGATTAGCACCAGCCTTGCCTAATTCACGTAACATATGCTCGCAACTACCAACTTCACCAATAGTCGCACGACACTCAGAATATACTTTCCGTATTTCACCAGAACGTAGGCGAATAGTAACGTAAGCATCATCACAAGCAACAATCTGGGCATGAGCTCCAGCAGAACGAGCTAGTTGCGCACCTTTTTTAGGCTTAAGTTCAATACAGTGTATAGTAGAACCTACCGGAATACTGTGCATTGGAAGAGCATTACCAACTTTGATTGGAACATCAGTTCCAGATTGCACATGATCGCCTTCTTTTATACCTTTTGGAGCAATAATATAGCGGCGTTCACCATCAGCGTATAAAAGAAGGGCTATGTTAGCACTACGATTTGGATCGTATTCTAAACGCTCTACCCTAGCTGAAATGTTATCTTTGCTTCGCTTGAAGTCGATCACGCGATAATGGTGCTTATGACCACCACCAACATGACGTACCGTAATACGACCGTTATTGTTACGACCACCCTTTTTAGAGTTTTTTTGTAAAAGAGATCTATATGCCCCTCCCTTATATAGATCATCGTTAACAACTTTAACAACATGACGACGACCAGGGGAAGTCGGCTTACACTTAACAATAGCCATTTTTGTACTACTCCTGTTATTCCACACCGCCGATAAAATCAATATTTTGACCTTTTTCTAACATTACGTATGCTTTTTTAATATTGATACGGCGCCCCTGACGCTTTAACTTACCTTTAACTATAAGAGTATTCACCGATCTCACTTGAACTCCGAAAAGCTGCTCCACAGCTCTCTTTATCCCTTTCTTAGTTGCGTCTTTAGCTACTTTCAAAACAACAGTACCCAATTTTTCAGCTGCTACAGTTGCCTTTTCAGAAATATGTGGACCCCTTATGATTTTAAATACGCCCTCTTTATCGACCATCATGAAGCATATCCTCAACTTGCTTAACTGCTTCAGCAGTTATCAGAACTTTTTCGAATGCAATTAAACTAACTGGATCAATACCAGCAACATTACGTACATCAACCCTGTATAGGTTACGAGCAGCCAAAAATAAATTCTGATCTACTTTATTCGTAATAATTAAAACATGACTCAACCCAAACTCCCTGAGCCTAGCTACCAACTCTCTTGTCTTCGGTACCTTTACTGAAAGATTTTCAACAACAACTAATCTTTCCTGACGAATAAGCTCAGAAAGGATACTTTTCATAGCTCCACGATACATCTTCTTATTGATCTTTTGCTTATAGCTTCGCGGTTTAGCGGCAAAAGTAACACCGCCTGAACGCCAAAGTGGACTACGAATAGTACCAGCACGCGCACGACCAGTACCTTTCTGACGCCATGGTTTAGTACCGCCTCCAGAAACTTCTGATCGCGTCTTTTGGGAACGCGTACCCTGACGAGCTCCCGCTGAAAATGCAACAACTACCTGGTGAACAAGCGCTTCGTTAAACTCATGTCCAAAAGTAGTTTTAGAAACAGTTAATGCATTAGCACCCTTAACCATCAACTCCATTACTCACTCCTAGACGTTACGCTTTACTTTAATGGCAGGTTTAACAATAACATCGCCGCCGATCGAACCTGGCACCGCACCTTTTAAGAGAATCGCATTACGTTCAATATCAATTCGCACAATTTCTAAACTCTGAGTTGTCACACGCGCAGCTCCCATATGCCCTGCCATTTTTTTCCCCTTAAACACACGCCCTGGAGTTTGACACTGACCAATTGAACCAGGCGCGCGATGGGACAAAGAATTACCATGAGTCATATCTTGAGTACTAAAATTCCAACGCTTAACGGTACCTTGGAAACCTTTACCTTTAGATCTAGCAGTGACATCTACCTTTTTAATTTCACTGAAGAAATTCACATTTAATTCAGAACCAACTTCAAATTTTTCGCCATTTTCTAAATGAAATTCCCAAAGACCTCGACCAGCAACCACACCTGCTTTTGCCAGGTGACCAGCTTCTGGTTTAGAAACGCGGCTAGGCTTCCGAACACCAGTAGTCACTTGAATTGCAGAGTAACCATCACTCTCAAAAGTCTTGACTTGAGAAACACGATTTACTTCAATTTCAATAACAGTTACTGGGATGGAAACGCCTCCTTCGGTAAACACGCGGGTCATGCCCGCTTTACGTCCGACTAGACCAATCATTCTTTTAAATTTCCCTAACCTAAACTGATTTGCACATCAACGCCTGCTGCAAGATCCAAACGCATCAAAGCGTCAACAGTCTTATCTGTTGGCTCAATAATATCTATCAATCGCTTATGAGTACGAATTTCGTACTGATCACGCGCATCTTTGTTAGCATGTGGAGAAACGAGAACAGTGAAACGCTCTTTACGAGTCGGTAGTGGAATAGGACCACGGACCTGTGCCCCAGTACGTTTTGCTGTTTCAACAATCTCCGCAGTAGAAGTATCAATTAATCTATAATCAAAAGCCTTCAAGCGAATACGAATACGTTGGTTCTGCATAAGACAGAGCTCCAATAATTAAATTTATACAAAACCAGCGGCATCTGAGCTTGCCAGAATGCTGATCGTTCTACGCGAAACCATAGCATCCCGGATTCGGACGCGTTGTCAGTTAACTCTAAAAAAAACAAACAAAAAAATAAGAGAGGGAATTGCAGTCAAACTGGATCCCTTCTTACATCCAATCATTACTAACTTAACTAGTCTGCTGAATTATACAGATGACAACTTTACATGCAAGTATTGCTAGAAAAATAAAAGGATTTATTTTAGCATTATGCATCTAATTTAATTATTTAGTTGCTATTTTCTATCGAGTATAAAACCTCTAAACTAAACGTTGACGAACTGCTTCAAAAAGGCAAATTCCTGATGTAACTGAAACATTAAGACTAGAAATACTACCTGTCATTGGAATTTTAACTAAATCATCACAAGTTTTACGAGTCAAATGACGCATACCATTTTCTTCTGAACCTATAACGATTGCCAACGAACCTGTTAATTTAATTTGATAAATACTACGCATTGCCTCAGCAGCAGTGCCCACAAACCAAACACCTTGCTCCTGCAAAGTACGCATGGTACGAGCGAGATTTGTCACCTGGACTACTGGCACTGTTTCAGCAGCACCAGACGCAACTTTGCTCACTGTTGGGGTTACTAGCACGGCTCTATCTTTGGGAACAATGACCGCTGCTACACCTGCACCATCTGCATTACGTAAGCATGCACCTAAATTATGGGGATCTACCACACCATCAAGAACCAACAGAAGGGGCTCCTTGTACTTGCTTAAAATAGCGACTAAATCATTTTCACAAAAGCGTTTAGCTTTTTTTACTTTAGCAACAATACCTTGATGATTTCCTCCGGAGACCTTCTTGCTAAGAATTTTTCTATCCATTTCTTGGATAGAAATAGCACAAACTTGCAACTCATTCAATAATTTAGATAACCGGTTACCATGACGTCCTTTTAGCACAAATATTTCCACTAACCGAACGGGATCTCTTTCTAAAACTGCTCTCACAGAATGAATCCCATAAATAATCTCGTTACTCATATCGACCACTATCGTATTTCGCTTTTAAATGATGTCTATTGACTTCATCACTTTGATCATTTCAATACAGCTTGAGATAGGCTCTGCTTAGTTTCAGCTAATTCAAAGTCAATTTTTCTGTTCTCTAAACTAACCGACAGAACCTTTACTGCCACCACATCACCTAGACGATATATTGTACCAGAGTTTTCGCCAACAATTCTTTGATTAGTTAAATCGAACCGATAATACTCTTTTCTCAGAGACGAGATATGTACTAAACCATCAATATGAAACGCAGTTAAACGTACGAAAAAACCAAAGCTTGTTACATTACTGATCAACCCCTCTAGTTCCTTACCAATGTAATCTTGCATATACTCACATTTTAGCCAATCAGACGCATTTCGAGTAGCCTCGTTAGCACGACGCTCCGTCATCGAACACTGCTCACCATAGAAGTTTATATCATTGAGCGAATAACGGAAACAGCTCGTAAATTGCTCTTGATTACGACTTTCTCTCTGAGAGAGAATGTACTTGATTACACGATGTAATAACAAATCTGGATAACGTCGAATTGGAGAGGTAAAATGAGCGTATCGTTTTAGTGCTAAACCAAAGTGACCGCAATTGTCTGGACTGTACACTGCCTGCTTCATAGAACGAAGCAACATATTTTGAATTAATTCTTTATCTTGACGCTCACTTATTTTTTTCATTAAATTAGCGTAGTCTGAAGAAGATGGTTCTTTCCCTCCTTCCAAATTTAATCCCAATTCACCCAAAAAACTACGGAACTCTTCTAGACGGAGTTCATCCGGCGACTCGTGAATACGAAACAAAGCAGGCTCTTTAGCTTCTTCAACTAAGGAAGCAGAAGCAATATTTGCTAGAATCATACATTCTTCAACTATTTTATGCGCATCATTACGAAATACAGGCTCAATATGTTCAATTTTTAGATCAGCATTAAAAATAAACTTCGTTTCTACTGTTTCAAATTCGATGGCACCACGTTTTCTGCGTAACTCTTTCAATACTCTATACATTTCATAAAGAGCTTTTAAATTTGGTACTATTGGCCTATAGATATTACATAATTCTTCATCACCCTTTAGGATCGCATCAACTTTGTTATAAGTGAGGCGAGCATGCGAGTTCATCACTGCCTCATAGTGTTTATAACCTAATAACTTCCCCTGATTTGAAATAGTCATTTCACAAACCATGCATAATCGATCTACTTTAGGGTTCAAAGAACATAAATTATTAGAAAATATTTCTGGCAACATAGGTACAACCTGAGATGGGAAATAAACGGAATTGCCTCGATTCATTGCTTCTCTATCCAGAGCAGTATTAGGACGTATATAGTAACTTACATCGGCAACTGCAACCCATAAGCGCCAACCACCATCATTTTGCACTTCACAAAATAATGCATCATCAAAATCGCAAGCATCCTCATCATCAATAGTCACTAAAGGCAAATCACGTAAATCTACTCTATCTTCCTTTGCTTTTTGAGATAATTTCTCATCAATATCAACGAGTTGTTTATCTACATCATTAAGCCAAACATTAGGGATCTGGTAAGTATGAATTGCTACTTTCGTCTCAATACCGGGATCCGTATTTTTACCAAGAACATCGATAACCCGACCTTTCATCTGTTGTGAATTATTATCTCGCTTAATAATCTCTACTGCTACTACACTTCCTATTTGAGCATTGCCTCTATGCTCGTTTGGAATTAAAACGTCTTGATTAATGCGAGAATCATCCGCTAACACCCATGCAGAATTATATTTACAAAAAAAACGACCAACAATCGGAGCCTTACGCTGCTCTAATATTTGCACTAATCTACCTTCACTTCGACAACGCTTATCTTTACCAACGATACGAATTAGCACATAATCGCCGTGGATAACAGTGCGCATTTGATGATAAGGTAATAAAACATCAGCATCTTTTTTACCCATACTGCTTTTAGGACGAACCCAACCATAACCATCTTTATGTCCAATTACAAATCCCTTCACCATTTCTAACTTTTCAGGTAAAGCGTAACTGTGATGGCCAACAAAAACAATCTGTCCGTCTCTTTCCATAGCTCTTAGTCTACGTTTTAATCCCTCATAACGTCCCTTACCAGATAATCTTAACGCTTCAAATAAACCATTGCGACTCATTGGCACACCTAGTTCAGCAAGAAACTTTAGAATAAACTCCCTGCTAGGAATTGGATTTTCATAATTTTTAGATTCACGATCCAAAAATGGATCGCCATTGATAGTGTTAAACATAAAAGACTTGCTTAAATAAAATTTGCAATAAATATACTTTTACAAATTTAATTTCTAAGTAAAAGTAGATCTAAAAAAGGGAATTAATGATCTCAAAAACTACGTTCTCGAGCTCTAGCAATGATGTTACTTGGCATACGTCTTGCTAAATTTTGACGCAATATTGAAATTTCATTACGAACGTGCCGCTCTGGACTTTTAGAATTGTGAAGCCAACGATAAGCGTCCTCATAATCTAAAGGACTACCATAGTTCCATAATAATAGCTTAGCGAGATGAATTCGAGCATCTAGGTTCCCAATAGCTGCTGCTTCCCGTAAGTAACGTATTGCACGTTCCTTGTCTTCTTGAACCAATATTCCACGCGCATAATAACGCCCTAGCTGCTCAAGAGCATTTGGTAACCCTTGACGAGCAGCACTTTCTATGTAGTATAAACCTAGTTCAACATCTTGTTCGACGCAGACACCCCAGGTTAACATATCACCATACAAAAACTCATAAGACGGCAAGCTAATCCGAGTAGCACGGGCTATAATATCTTCAACTAATTGACAATCATCAGCTTTAATCCGTTTTAAATGTTTATTCTTTCGGATTAATTTAATTAATTCAGATTCAGAATAAACAGGAACGGGTTCACTCAATTCCAAACAATTCACTGATAAACTCAGAACCAATGATATCAAAACTACCACAGTTTGTAGCTTCATACTTAATATTTTTAAATTAATCTAGTGAAATACTTTGGAAAAGCATAATCTTTATGTTAGTAAAAAACAAACTCTTTAAAGAAATTAACAAATAACTAAGGAACACTCATATAACAAAACTAACTTTAAGCATAAAATAACTACTTAAAGTAAAATGGATGAACTTTTATAATTGTCTCGCCACGCTCCGGTCCAGTCGAAATAATATCAATCTGAACGCCAGTTAACTCTTCAATACGCCGAATATAGTCAAGTGATGCTTGAGGCAATTCCTTTATCGATCTAACACCAAACGTATTTTTGCTCCAACCTGGCATTGTTTCATAAATTGGCGTCACCTCTTCGCATAATTCAGCGGCCATCGGTAAAATTTCTACAACAGAACCGTCTTTCATTCTATAACTAGTGCAAATTTTTAGTTCTTCTAAACCATCTAAAACATCTAACTTAGTTAGACAAAAACCTGAAATCGAATTAACCTGGACCGCACGACGTATCGCAACAACATCGAACCAACCGCAACGACGCTTACGACCAGTTGTTGATCCTAACTCATGACCTCTAACTCCCAAATGATTACCTATTTTTCCATTAAGTTCAGTAGGAAATGGACCTGACCCAACACGAGTACAATAAGCTTTAGCAATACCCAAAATATAGCCAAAATGTCTAGGGCCAAAACCAGAACCTGCTACAACACCGCCTACAGTAGTATTGGAAGAGGTAACATAAGGATAGGTACCATGATCAACATCTAACAATGTACCTTGGGCACCTTCAAACATAATTCTCTCCCCGCGCTTACGGGCAAAATCAAGTTCATCAGCTACATCAATAACCATTGCAGTGAGTAAGTCTGTATAGCTCATCACTTGATCTAATACTTCTTTGTAAGACAATGTGCCAACTTTATAAAAATGCTCTAGTTGAAAATTATGAAACTCCATAACATCTTTTAGTTTTTCTGCAAATTTATCTTTATCAAACAAATCACCAACACGTAATCCACGACGAGCAACTTTATCCTCATACGCAGGACCAATACCGCGACCGGTAGTGCCAATTGCTTTCACACCGCGAGCAACTTCGCGTGCTTGATCAACAGCAACATGATAGGGGAGAATCAAGGGACATCCTTCGGAAATGAAAAGACGACTACTGACCGGAATTCCACGCTTTTCAAGCAATTTGATTTCCTTGAGTAAAGCGCTTGGAGACAACACTACGCCATTACCGATAACGCACTTCACATCATTACGAAGAACGCCAGAGGGAATTAAATGCAGAATAATTTTTTTACCATCAACAACAAGAGTATGGCCTGCATTGTGACCACCCTGGTAACGAACAACATATTTTGCATCTTCCGTTAAAAGATCAACAATTTTACCCTTGCCTTCATCACCCCACTGGGTGCCTAGAACGACCACGTTATTTACCATCAAACAGCTAGCCCCTATTACCTCTTCTAGAAGGTGCATTTTAACATCAAATTACATCTCCTGCGACTTTTAATCACGAGCAAACGGGGCCCCCC